>JAWXVA010000061.1:0-14064 GCA_044425815.1 Eubacteriales bacterium | reverse complement strand
CTCCGTCAGCGTTTCTCCTTCGATTGCTGCAAGACTCGCACTTGCTCTACTACTATTTCCACTCGAGCCGCCACTCATGCCGCCCATCATATCCATGCCACCGCCACTACTCATGCCGCCCATCATATCCATGCCGCCCATCATATCCATACCACCCATCATATCATTGGTAAGACCAGATGAGGCATCCACGGTAACCGTACCTGCATTTAATGTACTATATTGTTCTTCTACATCTTGGATACCACCTTGGCCGATTGCAATTACCATTACAATAGTAGCCGCTCCTACGATGATTCCTAGGGAGGTCAAAAATACTTTAGACTTGTTCTGACGGATATTGATCAGCACTAACCTTAATATTTCGTTAATTCTCAATATTGCTCACCGCACTTTCATTTTTTACAACGTCGCCTTCTTCTAATCCACTAGTAATCTCCACATCAAATCCATCTGAGAACCCTGTCTCAACCACTGTTTTTTCAATCGAGCCATCTTCCTTCTCTAGATATACATATTGAACTCCATCTTCATAAATAATATAGTTTGTAGAAATTGCTAATACATCATTTCTTTGTTGTTCCACAAACGTAACTGCAGCTGTCATACTAGAGAATATTGTCATGCCTTCATCTTGTGGGATTTCTACAATCGTTGATACTGTGTAGTTCACTGAACTTGTCATGTCTCCTGAAGGATTAAGTGACAAAGTATCTAATTGTGCTGTCAACATAATATCTTCGTATGCATCAAAGATAATATTAGTTTCCATGCCAATATAAAGATCTGCGATATCATCTTGAGAAATACTAACTTCGATTTCTACATAATCACCATCTGAAACTGTAATGCTAAGGCCTGTTTCAACTGTCGTGTCATCTATTGTGAACGTATCTGGTTCCGATACACTCATTATATACCCACTACAAGGTGCTAAAAGATTTCCTGATTCATCAATAACAATTGCATCGTCCTCTTCATCTGCTGTATCTAAAGCATATTGTTTGTCATCTACAAGTTCATATGCGCTTTCCAATGCTTCATCTAACGCTTCTATCGTTAATGTATATAATTCGTACGCATTCCCATACGTCGTTATAGTAGAATCATATGTAGATTGCGCTTTCGCTTTTGATGTAGGCATCGTTGATACATAGGTTTCTTTATCATCTGTTCTAGACTCTATACGAGCATTGTACGTGATGATATCGCTTTTTAACCCTTCAAAATAATCTATTGTACTTTGTGGCTCTGCCAAGCTCGCTTGTAGATTAGCCAACTCTGCATTCAAAGTAGCTAACGTAGTCTCATCAGTCGTAACTGCAATCTCTGCTGATTTTGCTTCGATACTTGCTTCTATTGCTGCAACCTCTGCTATTGCATCTTCCCAACCATACGCATCATTCACTTGAATTTGCCAATTTGTTACATAAGCAGTCATTTCTGTAATGTCATCTTCAATCTCTGACAATCCATCATCAATAGAATCTATCGTAGTTGTATAAACTAATTCTGCCATCTCCCCTGCTGCTATCGATTCATTATACGTATTTAACGCTTCTACTTTTTTACTTTCTGTCGTCACTATTAATGATTCAAGTTCGCTTTCTGCATCTGCTAACTCTTCTATTTCTTCACTGTAGAGTTCTTCACTTTGATCTAAATCAATTGTAGCGAGTACATCTCCTTCGTTAACATAGACCCCTGATACCGCTATGACTTCTGTCACCTCATATCCTGTATCTAAGTCAATCTCTTCGTATACTAAAGAAGCTGTTCCTGTTTCAGATATACCTACAATAATATCTGTCGTAGATACTATCTCATCTTGATACAGCATCGCCATATCTAATGTAGCCATCGCTTCACCTTTATTCAATGTCTTATAGAGTACAAAACCTCCTATCGTTCCTAATATCAAAACTACTAAAACTACTACACTTACAATTTTTTGTTTTTTTGTGATTTTTTTCATAAATTCTTTCATAAATAGTCTCGTCAACCCCTTTCCTTTCATGAGTATAAAGGATAATTGTGATATGATTGTGATATAATTAAAAAAGAATATGTAATTCACATTTATTACACATTCTTTTTTAATACTCACATTATTTTGTTTGTTGTTTTAATTCTTTTATAATACCAAAACTCAATATTGTAACCAATATCATTGTAAATACATCTGCGACTGGCTGTATATAGTATAATCCACTTTCTCCATATACTAGTGGTAGTGTAAGAACACATGGTATATAAAAGAGACCTTGTCTACTCATTGCTATTAGGGATGCACGAAATCCATATCCAATAGATTGGCTAAGCATATTAGCCATTGTAATCCATGCTTGAAACGGTAGCATAATTAATTGATATCTTAGTGCCATAACTCCTATTCTTATTACTTCCGCATCATCTTTTCTAAATATCGCAATTACATCTTCTCCTGCAAGTAATCCAACTATCCCAAGAAGAGTTAGTGTTATGGTTCCTACCTTGACACAGAACCAAAAAGATTCTAACACTCGATCATTTCTTTTTGCGCCATAATTATAACCACACACTGGTTGAAATCCTTGCCCAAATCCAATCAATGCAGAATTGATAAACATCATAATACGTGAAACAATTGCTAATGCTGCGATTGCTGCATCACCATATGGTGCTGCTACATAGTTCAGTAATATATTTGCTACACTATATAACCCTTGCCTGCAAAAAGATGGTGCTCCTACATATAGTATGGATGCATATTGCTTCAAGGTAGGTTTAAAGTTCTTCCTTTTGATACTTATATTTTTCACTCTAGCATTACACTGATATAAAAGAATTCCAAAACTTGTCATCTGACTAATCATGGTTGCAAGTCCAGCGCCGCTAATTCCCATACCTAGTCCAAAAATAAATATTGGATCCAATGCCATATTTAGTATGCCACCAATAGTAATTCCTGCCATTGCGTAGATTGCATTCCCTTGACTACGAAGTAAATTGTTCATTACCAATGAACTCATCATAAATGGTGCAGCTAGCAGTATGTATCTTGCATAATCTACTGCGAAAGGTGCAATAGTTATTGTAGAACCCAGAAATACTACCAATTCCTCTGCAAATAGATTACCGAACAGCAAGAACACTATTCCTATCCCAAAAGCGGTATAAAATGCAGTTGCGGCTAACTTACCTGCATGTTCTTCTTCTTGATTTCCTAAAGCTATAGCAATCTGGTTACCACTTCCCATACCCAAAGTAAAACTAATCGCTTGAATGAATGTCATAACAGAAAAAACAATTCCAACTGCACCTGTTGCACTCGTTCCTAATTGACTCACAAAGAACGTATCTGCCATATTATATATAGAAGTTACTAACATACTGATAATTGTTGGAATTGCCAATTTGGGAATTAACCGATTCACTGGTGTCTCTAACATCTGTGTTCTTCTATCTAGATGTCGTGCCTTATTAGTCATATTAAGCTCATCCTCTTTCTTTCCAATGAAACCATTGCTGAAATCTATTACTAAAACCTTATAATCTATTAATTCTTTTCTGCACGTCTTAAAATATCAAATTGATCTAATTCAACACCCAAGTCAATAAACAATACTTGTTTCGGATGTGGTGCGCTTTCCTGCTCTACACCTTTCTCATCTACAATTTTTCTCACTACCACATCTAGATTTCTACCATCCGGCTTCATAACTTCTATCGTTTCACCAACCGAAAATTTGTTACGTTGTTCAATCTGGTATAGACCTTCTTGGTTTTTCTCCCCTACAATTCCTAAGTACGTATATTCTTTTACATAAGTATTATTGTCATAAATCTGTGTATTTTCATCTGGTTTCCCAAAGAAGAATCCTGTAGTAAATTGGCGATACGTACAATTCGAAATTTGATCTAAGTACCATGGCATATTCTCCTGATATAACGCTGGATCTTTTTTATAATCATCAATCGCTTTTCTATAGGTTCTAGCAACTGTTGCTACATAAAGAGCAGTTTTCATTCTCCCTTCAATTTTCAAGCTATCGATACCAGCCTCAAGAACTTCTGGAATGTGTTGAATCATACATAAGTCTTTCGAATTAAAGATAAATGTTCCTCTCTCATTCTCGTAAACAGGCATATATTCGCCCGGTCTTGTTTCTTCTACTATCGAATACTTCCATCTACATGGATGTGTGCAAGCACCTTTATTTGCATCACGCCCCGTAAAATAATTGCTAAGTAAACATCTTCCTGAATATGAAATACACATAGCTCCATGAATAAACGTTTCAATTTCTAATTCTTCCGATATATTCTTTCTGATTTCTTTCAGTTCTTCTAATGATAATTCTCTTGCAGATACCACGCGGCTTGCACCCATTTCATGCCAGAAATTATAGGTTCCGTAATTCGAATTATTTGCTTGTGTACTGATATGTCTCTCGATATCTGGACAAACTCTCTTTGCGATGGCAAAGACTCCTGGATCTGCAATGATAAGACCATCTGGTTTTATTTCTCGCAATTCTTCAAAATACTTTTCTACACCTTCTAAATCTTCATTATGCGCTAAAATATTGGCTGTTATATATACCTTTACATTGTGCTCATGTGCAAATGATATTCCCTCTTTTATCTCTTCCATCGAGAAATTTTTAGCTTTTGCACGTAATCCAAACGCTTCTCCTCCTATATATACTGCATCAGCTCCAAATATTACTGCTGTTTTGAGTACTTCCAAACTACTAGCTGGAATTAATAATTCTGTATCTCTCATATTATTGTTCTCCATTCTTCACACTAATTGCTACCCCATCTCCCAATGGTATAATAGAAGTTGTTAGACTTTGTTCATGCTTCAGTTGATACAAATATTCTCGCATTCTGCTATGTATCGTTCTGTTTCTTCGTTCAACAGCATAACGTGATTCTATAATATCCCCATCTTGTAATACATTATCAGACACGAGAACTCCACCAACTTGAAGTAACCTTAGTACCTCTGGCATATATGCTATATACTGTGCTTTCGCTGCATCCATAAAAATAAAATCAAAGGATTCATCTAATCCTTTTAGCACGTCTAATGCATCACCCTCTATCAGCGTGATTTGTTCTGATTTTCCAGCTTTCTCAAAATTAGCTCTTGCAATAGGAATTCTTTTTTCATACTTCTCTATTGTTGTAATCTTACAATTCTTTGGTACAGATTCACTCATCAATAACGCAGAGAAACCTACGGCTGTCCCCACTTCAAGGATGCGCATAGGTTTATTCATAGCTAGAAGGACTTTCAAGAAGCTCTGCATCTCTTTGCGAATAATTGGTACAAATGTATCCAAAGCCTCTTGTTCGATTTCTTCTAAAATCTGACTATTTTCTGTCTCCATCGAATTGATAAAAGTAATCATTCTTTCATCAACTATCATAATTTTTTATCCTTTATATTTCTACATCCATTATGATTGGTAAAATCATTGGACGTCTCTTTGTTCTCTTCCAAATAAAATCGTTCATGGTATCTCGAATCACTAATTTGATTTTGCTCCAATCAACATATCTATTTGCTAAGCACTCTTCCGTAGCTGCAGTCAATACATTTCTAGCTTCTTCCATTAATCCTTCAGATTCTCTTACGTACACAAATCCTCTCGATACAATATCTGGTCCTGCAAGTAAACGATTGGTTCCTTTTTCCAAAGTAAGTACGACGATTAAGATTCCATCTTCTGCTAAATGTTGGCGATCTCTTAATACAATATTCCCTACATCTCCAACACCTAATCCATCAACTAGAATAGCGCCTGAGTGAACGTGATCCACAACTTTTGCTTCTTCATCACATAGAGATAACACATCTCCTGATTTCAAAATAAATATATTTTTCTTATCGATACCAAGTGATTCTGCAATCGCAGCATTTGCTTTTAAGTGTCTGAACTCGCCATGCACAGGGATCGAATATTTAGGTTTTACTAATGAATAAATCAATTTCAATTCTTCTTGGCAAGCATGTCCTGATACATGAGCATCTTGAAAAATTACATCCGCGCCTTTTTGTTCTAATTCATTAATTACTTTCGATACAGACTTCTCATTTCCAGGAATTGGACTTGAACTAAATACAACTGTATCACCTGGTTTAATCGATACTTTTTTATGAATATCTGCCGCCATTCTTGATAATGCAGCCATCGATTCTCCTTGACTACCTGTTGTAATAAGAACTGTTTTCTCATCTGGATAGTTCTTGAGTTGATCAATTGGAATCAATGTATGTTCTGGAATATTCAAGTACCCTAGCTCTGAAGCTGTATCAATGATATTTACCATACTACGACCTTCTACAACAACTTTACGATCATACTTATATGCCGTATTAATAATCTGTTGTACACGATCAACATTTGATGCAAAAGTCGCCACGATAATTCTAGACATCTTGTGTTCTGAAAAAATATGTTCAATGGCTTGCCCTACAGTTTTTTCAGATTGTGTAAATCCTGGTCTAATAGCATTCGTACTGTCCGACATCAGTGCTAATACACCTTTTTTACCGATTTCTGAAAATCTCTGTAAATCTATAGAATCACCAAATACTGGTGTGTAATCCACCTTAAAGTCACCTGTGTGAACTACGGTTCCAGCTGGCGAATAGATTGCTAATGCTGCTGCATCTGCAATACTATGATTTGTCTTTATAAATTCGATTCTAAATTGACCCAAATTAATAGATTGTCCATGCTTTACTACTTTTCTTCTTGTAGTTCTCAACAAATTATGTTCTTTTAACTTCTTATCTATAATCCCCATCGTCAATTTTGTTGCGTAAACTGGCAAGTTAATGTCTTTTAACGCATACGATAATGCGCCTATATGATCTTCGTGACCATGCGTTATAACGAATCCTTTTACTTTTTCTACATTATCTTTTAAATAAGTAATATCTGGTATTACCAAGTCAATTCCTAACATATCATCCTGTGGAAATGCAAGACCGCAATCTACTACGATAATACTGTCTTCATATTCAAAGGCTGTTATATTCATACCAATAGCTTCTAATCCTCCTAATGGTATTATTTTTAATTTTCCTGTATTTTGTTTTTTCAATTTTTGTACACCTCCATGTGTCATTGTTCCGTTGTGTTACATCTCGATATCGATGTCTTCTAATAATCCTTCAAATATTCTGAAAACCGCTTCTAATTCTACTTCGTCTTCCACAATTTCGTAAAGGCTATCTGCGTCATCCGCTGCAGCAGTGTCCTTTAAAATCAAGCACTCTGCATCATCTTCTTCCGAATCTGCTACCAAAAGATATGAACTTCCGTTCACTTTTGTTTCTTCCACAATGTAAAACTCTACTGCTTCTCCTGTTTCTTCAAATGTAAATTCTAATTTACTCATTCTCTCTCCTTATACTTGTTGTCCCTAAGCTAAGAGAATATAGATATCCTTGCAATATAAAAACAGCCGCAATCTTATCGATGAATTTCTTTCGATTTTCGCGTCTTACATTGCTCTCTATCAGTATCCTTTCCGCTTCTACTGTGGTTAATCTCTCATCCCACATAATTACTTCTAATCCTACTCTACGTTCTAGCATCTCCTTAAACTCTAAAGTTTTTTCACCACGTTCTCCAATTGTATTGTTCATATTCTTTGGAAAACCAAGTACAATCTTCTCAACTTCATATTCCTTTACTAGTACTTCAATTCTAGCTAGCGATTGACGAAGTTTGTTCTCTGATTTTCTTTCGATTGTTTCAATTCCTTGTGCCGTAATTCCAAGTGGATCGCTAATTGCTACGCCTATGGTCTTCGAACCATAATCCAATCCCATTATTCTCATGCTGTATTATTCCCAATTCTGTTGCTCTATATACACTTTGAGCATCTCTTCTACTAGTTCGTCACGTTCCATCTTCATAATAAGACTTCTAGCTCCGCTATAGCTTGTTATGTAGGTTGGATCGCCTGACATAATATAACCCACGATTTGATTCACTGGATTATATCCTTTTTCTCTTAAAGCTTGATAAACATGTTCCAAAATATCTACAGCACTGATAACTGGAGCCGCTTCCACTTTAAAAAATTGTGTGTTTGTAATTTCTTTCATCTAATCACGTCCTTATGTTTATTACTACTCTGTTACATTCTAATATATTACCTTTGAAAATACAATGAATTTTTTGTAAATTATAACCAATGTAGTACTGTATTCCAATTACTATTTCATCTTCATTCGAATAATATCATTGCTATTGTATCCCTTAGCTGGCACTGTAACTTTCATATATTCCATTGTATGGCCCGTAAAATATGTCATACCATTTTTTTCATTTTTTTCTTCTAATAGAACAGAAACTTCTCTTCCTTTCGCACTTTGTTTGATTTTTTCCTGCTGCTTTTCCCCTAGTTCAATCAAAATATTACTACGCTCCGTTTTAATAGTTTCTAAAACTTGATTGTTCATCGTAGCAGCTTTAGTCCCTTCACGTTTAGAGTATTTAAATATATGTGTTTCATAAAATCCTATTTTATCAACAAAGTCTTTTGTCTTTTGAAATTCTTCTTCTGTTTCTCCTGGAAATCCCACAATAATATCCGTCGTAAACGTCACAAATTCATGATGTTTTCTGAGCAATATACAGGCTTCTTCATATTCTTTCGTGCTGTATTTTCTATTCATACGTTTCAAGGTTTCATCACATCCGCTCTGCAAAGAGAGATGATAATGCGGACACAACTTCGGCAGATCGGCTGCTTTCTTTGCAAATTCTTCTGTAATAATTCTAGGTTCTAGCGATCCCAATCGGATTCGTTTTATCCCCTCTATTTCATGCACTGATTCAATCAGATCCATCAATGCCTCTTGACCTGTCAAATCAACTCCATAAGAGCTCAAATGGATACCAGTCAAAACAATTTCTTTATATCCATTCATCGCTAATTGTTTTACTTCTGCAATCACATCTTCTTTGATACGACTACGAATTCTACCTCTCGCATAAGGAATAATACAATAACTGCAGAATTGATTACAACCATCTTGTACTTTTAAATATGCACGTGTATGTTCTGTTGTTTTGGTTACGTGCAATGGTTCATACTCATTCGTTTTATTGATATCTATTACCGTTTCTTGTTCCGTTTCATTTGAAACACGTTCAAGATTGTTCTTTTCATATTCTTTCAAAATCTGTATCAGTTCATTTTTCTTATTATTTCCTATTATTAAATCAATGCTTTCATCCTTGGCAGCATCTTCTTTCACTTGAACATAACAACCTGCCGCAATTACAATCGCATTTGGGTTCATCTTTTTTGCCTTATGAAGCATTTGCCTAGATTTTCTGTCTGCCATATTTGTTACAGTACACGTATTGATAATATAAATATCCGCGCCTTCTTTAAACGGAACAATTTCGTATCCACTCGCTTCTAAGAGCTCTTGCATAGCCTCTGTTTCATACGAATTCACTTTACACCCTAGATTGTGTAACGCTACTTTCTTCATCATTTTTCCTCTTTCTATCTATCGGTTTTTACTATAGATTTACTTTATTTACTCTTGCACTTACTTATTTTAACTCGAATAGCATTAATTTTGAATAACTTTGTCAAATTTTACAAAATCTTAATTGTTTATTTAGCATATTGTTTATTGACTTTTGCTTTTATAAACCTTAATATATAATTATCACAAACTAAGGAGGTCAAACAATGAAAACAATTACAATTTCTTTAAACTCAATCGATAAAGTAAAAGCATTCGTAAACGAAATCACTAAATTCGATTTTGATTTTGATTTAGTATCAGGAAGATACGTAATCGACGCAAAATCAATCATGGGTATCTTTAGTTTAGATTTATCTAAGCCAATTGATTTAAATATCCATGCTGATGCTAGATTAGATGAAGTATTAGCTGCATTAGCACCTTATACAGTATAATTTCTATCTAGACATTACATAACACCTCACGATATGTGAGGTGTTATTTTTATATATACAAAATATTTGATTTTATATATAATTTTATATTTACGCTTTCACATTAATAATTTCCACGGTTTCTATTGCTTGTGCAACTAGTTCATCTATTTTTTCCGAAAGATTTAATTCCGACTTCTTAATCACTCCTATATTCGGTTTTGTCACAGGATGTTTTGCCACAAATATTGTACAGCAATCTTCAAATGGAAGTATTGATGTTTCAAAAGTATCAATCTTCAATGCCACATCAACAATCTCTTGTTTATCAAATCCAATTACTGGTCTATAAACTGGAAGTTCGCACACCTCGTCAGTAGCCGCTAAACTCTGCATAGTTTGGCTTGCTACTTGGCCAATACTTTCGCCCGTAATTAATCCCAGACACCCTGTTTCTTTTGCAAAGTGCTCCGCAATTCTCATCATATATCTTCTCATGATGATTGTGAGTTCATCGTGTGGACATTTATCATAAATATATAATTGAATATCTGTAAAATTAACCACATTCAAACGAATTGGTCCTGAATATTTCGATACCTGTTTCGCTAGGTCTACTACTTTTTGTTTCGCGCGCTCACTCGTATATGGTGGTGCATGAAAATATGTCGCTTCTAATCCTACTCCTCGCTTTGCTATCATATATCCAGCAACTGGACTATCAATTCCACCTGATAATAGCAACATTGCATTGCCATTTGTTCCTATCGGCATTCCTCCTGCTCCCTGGATTCTTTCGGAATACAAGTAGATTTGATCTCTTACTTCTACATCTAATAAAATCTCTGGTTTATGCACATCTACTTTGGAATTTGGAAATGTGTCTAGAATCACTTCCCCTAAGTCACAGTTAATCTCCATAGAATTCTTTGGATAACTTTTCTTTCCTCTTCTTGCATTCACCTTAAATGTATAAGTTTTTTCTCCATACATCTCTCTCATGTAGTCAACTACATCTTTCGATAGTTTTTCAAATCCTTCATCTTGTAGTACTATTACTGGGCAAATTGCAACTAAACCGAACACACGTTGCAAGCTCGCAACTGCCTCGTCATAATCAAAATAGCCTTCTGTATCTACGTATACTCTCCCTTGGGATTTGTGTACATAAAACTTTCCTTCTACTTTCTTAAGCCCATATCGTATTTGACGCACTAGTGCATCTTCAAATATATATTTATTTTTCCCTTTTAAACCTATTTCTCCGTATTTTAATAAAAAAGATTGAAATTCCATTAATTCTCCTTTGTTTTACCGCTATGTTATCTTCTCGTGTATCTTCTTAGCATCGGTATACTATTATATAGTGTTTCTAATGTATAGTCAATTTCTTCTTTTGTAGTAAATTCTGACAAACTAAAACGTATCGTTGATTCTAAATATTGTTTTTCCAAACCAATCGAACGAAGCACACTACTAATTCCTGGGTGGTTCGATGCACAAGCTGATCCTGCCGATACATAGATTCCCTTTTCTTCTAGTGCATGCAATAATACCTCACTACGTACATTCCCAAAGCTCACACTAATAATATGAGGTGCTCCATCCTGCCCCTCTACACTATTTATCACAATATCTTCTATCTTTTGTATTTCTTTAATAAAGTAAGATTTCAATTCACGCATACCTTCGATTTTCCTATCGAAATCATGATATATTTCAGCTGCTGCTACTCCAATTCCAGCAATACCCGGTACATTTTCCGTACCAGAACGAATATTTCTTTGCTGTTCTCCACCAAAGATAATTGGTTTTATCTTCACTTTTTGATCTACATATAAGACTCCAGTGCCTTTTGGTCCATGGATTTTATGTCCACTAATAGACATTGCGTCTACCCCTATTCTTTTGGGAAATAGTCGATACTTTCCAAATCCTTGCACTGCATCTACATGAAATACTATATTTCTATTAAAGGACTTAATAACTCTAGCTGCTTCTTCTATCGGTTGCACTGAACCTATTTCATTATTTACATGCATAATTGACACAAGAATCGTATCTTTACACAACGCTTCCTTTAAATCGTTCATTCTTATTCGTCCCGATTCATCGACAGGCAAATATGTTACTCTAAATCCCTCTTCTTCCAAATAGAACATTGTATTTAGTATAGCTGGATGTTCTATGGCAGTTGTAATTAAATGGTTTCCTGCTCTTTGATTTGCTTTCGCTATCCCTATCAGCGCCAAATTATCGCTTTCTGTTCCTCCCGAAGTAAAAAACAACTCTTTTTCTTGCACCTTTAGAATTCGCGCAAATACTTCTTTTGATTTCCGTATATAACGTTCTGCTTCCAAACCTTTTTTATGAACCGATGACGGATTTCCATAGTCTTCAAACATCACATTTCCGACTATATCACATACACTTTTATAACATCTAGTGGTGGCTGAATTATCCAAATAAACTTCCATATCATTCTCCTAATATTCTCTTCATACTAAATTATGTAATACCTACATTTTATGACACTCTCTTCTTTAAGATTCCAAATGAAACATCAAAATAGATAGTGCCGTAAGACCTGCTGTCTCTGTTCGAAGAATTCTTCTTCCTAGGGTAATTGAATAAATCCCTTCTTGCATAGCTAATTCAATTTCTTCTTTTTCGAATCCACCTTCTGGTCCAATAAATATTCCAATACTCTCTCCTGGTTGTATCTGTTGGATTCGTTGTTTCGTTTCTTGCATTCCTTCAGCCAATTCATACGGAATCAATCTATGCTGAATCGTCGATGCATAAGCTATAGCTTCTTTAAACGACATCAAAGAAGTCACTGTTGGAATTATGCCTCTAGCTGATTGTTTTGCGGCACTAGCTGCAATCCCATTCCAACGCTCCACTTTTTTCGCCTTCTTTTTCTCATCTAATTTCACAATAGTACGTTTCGTCGTGACTGGTATAATTTCTGTCACTCCAAGTTCCACTGCCTTTTGCACAATCAGTTCCATCTTATCTGCTTTGGGAAGACCTTGAAAAAGATAAATCGAAGACGATAGTTCTGTATCAGACTCTAGATGCTCTTGAATCAAGACTAGAATTTCTTCCTCTTCTATTTTCTCAATTTCGCCAATATATTTACAATTATTCCCATCATTTATCTCGATTTTCTCTCCTAGCTTCATACGAAGTACATTCTTAATATGATTCACATCTGTTCCGCTAATCGTAATATGTGTTGCTGACACTTGTTCTGGTGTCACAAAAAAATGTTGCATATTTGCTCCTTACTTTCTAGCTGTAATAGATACCCATTCACCTTGGTATGTTGTTTCAACAACCTGGAAGCCTGCTTGTATTAATGTATCTTTCATACATGCCTCTTTTCCATTACAATTGATAATGCCACTGGTAATATATAACCCATTTGGTTTCAGTAATCGATACACTACTGGTGTTAATGGAACTAATACTTCTGTCAAAATATTTGCCACTACAATGTCATATAATTCAGCACCCACTTGTTTTTGAATCTCTTCGTCATCAATTACATTTCCACAAACCACTTCATACTGTGTTTGTTCTAAGCCATTTACAGACATATTTTCATAAGTCGCTTCAATAGCACATGGATCCAAATCAGTACCTACTGAATAACATGCCCCAAACTTTAGGGCTAACATTCCAAGAATTCCACTACCACAACCCACATCCAAAATACGTTCTTTCCCTACCATATGTTTCTTAATCGATCGAATACAAAGTTGTGTTGTCTCATGCATCCCTGTTCCAAATGCAGTTCCAGGATCAATGCGTATTACCATCTTTTCACTATGTTCAACTTCCACATCTTCCCACGAGGGAATTACTAGAATATCATCTATGGTGAATTGATGGAAATATTTCTTCCAGTTGTTAATCCAATCCAGATCTTCCGTCAACGATTCTTCAATAGTACCGGCACCTACATCAATATAACTTCTCATTTCTTCTAATTCTCTATAGATATTTTCTAACAATTCAACTTTTTCTGACCCTTCTTCTAAATAGAAGCTCAGATAAGCAATTCCATCATCTTCTGGAATCACTGGAGCAATATCCACATACATAGCATCCAAATCTTCTTGC
>JAWXVA010000214.1:0-2574 GCA_044425815.1 Eubacteriales bacterium | reverse complement strand
TAACTTCGAAACAGTTATTACCAATCTATGACAAACCAATGATTTATTATCCAATGTCGGTTCTTATGAATGCTGGAATCCGTGATATTCTTATCATTTCAACACCACAAGATACCCCTCGCTTCCAAGAATTATTTGGAAATGGACACCAATTCGGTGTGAATTTATCGTATGCAGTACAACCAAGTCCAGATGGACTCGCACAAGCATTCATTATAGGAGCAGACTTCATCGGTGACGATACCGTAGCTATGGTACTTGGAGATAATATCTTTGCTGGACACGGACTTAAAAAACGTTTGAAATCCGCTGTCGAAAATGCAGAATCTGGTAAAGGTGCTACTGTTTTTGGCTATTATGTAGATGATCCAGAACGTTTCGGTATTGTAGAATTCGATAAAGAGGGAAAAGCAATTTCTATCGAAGAGAAACCTGCTAAACCTAAGAGTAATTACTGCGTAACAGGACTTTATTTCTACGATAATAAAGTAGTAGAGTATGCGAAAAATTTAGCTCCAAGTGCGCGTGGAGAATTGGAAATTACTGACCTTAATAGAATCTACTTAGAGGATAACACTTTGAACGTAGAATTACTTGGCCAAGGTTTCACATGGTTAGATACTGGAACACATGAAAGTCTTGTAGACGCTACGAATTTCGTTAAAACAGTGGAATCACATCAACATCGTAAGATTGCTTGTCTTGAAGAGATTGCTTACCTAAATGGATGGATTAGCAAAGAAGAAGTTCTTGAAGTATATGAAGTCTTGAAGAAGAATCAATATGGCCAATACTTAAAAGATGTATTGGATGGCAAATATTTAGAAGTTTTATATTAAGATTACGCCTAATAATTAAACTATACATGAATCATAATGATTCGTGCAATGATACTTTAATGAAGATAATTAATAAAACGAAGATAATCAATAAAACTATATAAAACAAGATAACAAGGAGAATGAATTATGAACATTATTGTAACAGGTGGAGCTGGATTTATCGGAAGTAACTTCGTATTTCACATGCTTAACAAATACCCTGACTATCGTATCGTATGTATCGATAGCTTAACTTATGCAGGTAACTTATCGACTTTAGCTCCAGTAATGGACAACCCTAATTTCCGTTTCGTGAAGATTAGTATTACTGATCGCGAAGCAGTATATCACTTATTCGAAGAAGAACACCCAGATATGGTTGTTAACTTCGCAGCTGAGAGCCATGTGGATCGCTCTATCGAGAATCCAGAAGTATTCCTAGATACAAATATCAAAGGAACCGCTGTATTAATGGATGCTTGTAGAACATATGGAATCAAACGTTATCACCAAGTATCAACTGACGAAGTTTATGGTGATCTTCCACTTGACCAACCAGATTTATTCTTCACAGAAGAAACACCAATTCATACAAGCAGCCCTTACAGCTCATCAAAAGCTGGTGCTGATTTATTAGTGCAAGCATATAACAGAACTTACGGGCTACCTGTCACAATCAGCCGTTGTTCTAACAACTATGGACCATATCATTTCCCAGAGAAATTGATTCCTCTTATGATTGCAAATGCATTAAATGATAAGCCTCTTCCTGTATATGGTAAAGGCGAAAATGTTCGCGACTGGTTATATGTTGAAGATCACTGTAAAGCAATCGACTTAATTATCCATAATGGACGTGTTGGTGAAGTATATAATATCGGTGGACACAATGAAATGACTAACATTGATATTGTTAAGATTATCTGTAAAGAATTAGATAAACCAGAAAGCTTAATCACTTACGTAACTGACAGAAAAGGACATGACATGCGTTATGCGATTGATCCTACAAAGATTCACAGTGAGTTAGGTTGGTTACCAGAGACTAAATTTGCAGATGGTATTAAATTAACAATTCAGTGGTATCTAGATAATAAAGAATGGTGGGAAACTATTCTATCTGGTGAATATCAGAATTATTATGAAAAAATGTACAGCAATCGTTAGGAGATTATGAAATGAAAGTATTAGTTACTGGCGTAAAAGGCCAACTTGGATACGATTGTGTAAATGAACTTACGAAACGCAATCACGAAACTATTGGCGTTGATATCGAAGAAATGGATATCACAGACCTAGCCTCTGTAGAAACTGTTTTAAAAAACGTTGCTCCTGATGCTGTTATCCACTGCGCTGCTTGGACTGCAGTCGATGCAGCCGAGGACGAAGAAAATAAAGAAAAAGTACATCAAGTAAATGCGGTTGGAACAGATAATATCGCAAAGGTGTGTAAAGAGTTAAATTGTAAGATGATGTACATCTCTACTGATTATGTCTTTAACGGTCTTGGCGAAGAGCCATGGAATGAAGAATGCACTGACTATGCACCTCTTAACGTATATGGCGAGAGCAAATTAGCAGGAGAATTAGCAGTTTCTAAGACTCTAGACCATTACTTTATCGTACGTATTGCTTGGGTATTTGGTAAGAATGGCAACAACTTCATTAAGACCATGTTGAACGTTGGGAAACGCTTCCCTCGATTAACTGTAGTAAATGATCAAATTGGTACTCCAACTTACACTTATGACTT
>JAWXVA010000213.1:0-2586 GCA_044425815.1 Eubacteriales bacterium | reverse complement strand
ATCGCTGTTATCAGTAGAATTTTAGTTTCTGGAAAACTCAATTTATATTCTTCAAGTCGAAGTAATCGTTCATTCTTCTTTGACATCAAGCAATAAATACAAATTGCCGCACATATTCCTTTTGCAAGTACAGTTGCGTATCCGATTCCTGCAAGTCCCCCATCCACTAGCACTGTGAATAGGTAGCAGAAAATTAATTTCAGAATTAATGAATAGAAATTAATTGTCATTGCGTGTTTTGTATTCCCTTGCGCTCGCTCTATCGCTAGATATAGTATAATGATGAAATTAAAACCTACACTCCATGAAGTTAACTCCAGATACAGTTTTGCATCCGCCATCAAAGCATCTGTAATCCCAGCTTGAATTAATACAAATTCTGCGAAGAAAAATGTAAATGCACTCACAGCTAGCCCTAAAGCGGTTCCTATTACAAATACATGCCCTATCATTTTACGAGCACGCGCTTCATCTGTAGCGCCAATATATTGTGCAATCACTCCACATCCTGCAAACGAAAGCCCTGTTCCAATTGCATTTAGAGTATCTTGTATCGGTCCTACAAATGTAACACTAGCAACAGCAAGACTCCCTATATTTGCCACAAACAAACTGTCAATAATTCCATATAATCCATCAATTAGGTTTGTTGCAATAATCGGTATAATAATCACCCAAATTACGCGATCTATCTTTCCATTTAGAATATCTACATCCTTTTTCATGTTGTTCCTCTTCTCATTTTATTCGTATATATGTATTATATTTGTATTTACGTATATACTACTCCTTATTCTAGAAAATAGCAACATGAGCTTCAACGAAAAAAGCGTCAAAAATAGATTTATTTCTCTATTTTTAACGCTCTTTTTATTAATTAACTTTTTATTCAACTACACAAATTCATTCTTCCATTACATTTTTTCTAACCTTGCTTCTACTTCAATCAATTCAGGCATCGCAGGAATTCCGCCTCGTTTTTCTACGCAGAGACTTGCTAATGCATTACCAAACTTCACAAATGTTCCAAGTTCTTCCAACGTAATATCTTCTATTGCTTTTCCTGCACCCACTATGTTGTAGATGAATCCACCCCAGAACGAATCCCCTGCTCCTGTAGTATCTACTGGCTGCACTTTATATCCAGGCACCTTTAATGTACCTTCTTTTGTTCTAACAAAAGCTCCTTCTCCACCAAGTGTCACAACCACTACCTTCACCCCTTGGTCTAAGAGTATCTGGGAAGCCTCTTCTGGTGATTCTGCACCTGTTAATAGCGCTGTCTCTTCGTCTGATATCTTCATTACATCTACTAGCCCAACTACAGAACGCATCTGCTCCATCGCTGCTTCTTCTGAATCCCATAGTAAGTTTCTATAATTCGGATCATATGAGATGATTGCGCCAGCCTCTTTTGCGCATTTTGCTGCTGCCCATGTGGTGCCACGACTTGGCTCTTCTGTGAGAGACAACGAACCAAAGTGGAATACTTTCGCCGATTGTAGCATCTCTGTATCTAATTCCTCCACTGTAATCTGAGTATCTGCACCTGGTTTTCTTGCAAATGAGAATTTACGTTCTCCATTTTCATTAATCTGTACAAATGCCAATGTGGTAAAGAAATTCTTGTCTCTAATAATTCCTTCCACTTTCACTTTATTATCGCTTAGTGTTTGTAATAATAAATCGCCTTGTAAATCAGCTCCTACTTTACCAACAAACGCTACTTCACGCCCTAATTTAGCTACCGCTACTGCCATATTTCCTGGTGCCCCGCCTGGGTTCTCATCAAATCTACGAATTCCTTCTTCGGTAGATCCGCTTTGCGTAAAATCAATAAGCAATTCCCCAAACGCCACAACATCTAATTTTTTATCCATTATACACACTCCATTCTGCAAATAACTTCATTCAACTAATTTCACTTTATAATTAGTTCTCTATATCTCAATATTTATTTACTTTGCTACTGGATATTCATTACATAATAAACGGTATGGTGCTTCATCTTCTTCGATTGTTGGGAATCTTCCCATTTCATCATAGAAACGATTATCTGTATTATCATCATTACACATAGAAACTTCTCCGATCAATACATCGCCCGTACCTGGTTTTACATCAAAATCATGATATTGATGTGGCCATAACGTAATGCTTTCTCCTGGTGTCAATTCTACTTGAGTACCAGCAGGAACGCTGTATGATCGACCATCTGAGTTCACCACTACATCTGTATCATCAAATGTTCCATCACCTTTATCATTGTATACACGAATCAATAGTGTTCCACCACCACGATTGATGATATCTTCACTCTTAGTCCAGTGGAAGTGCATTGGAGAATGTTGGCCTTCTTTAATCATTAGTAATTTTTCAGCATATACTTTTTTGTACTTCGGATTACTTTGGTTTCCATTACGAATTGTAATAAGAGCAAATCCTACTTTTTCGAAATCTCCTAGGCCATAATCTGTAATATCCCAACCTAACATATTATCGCGAATTTCGTCGTATTCACTATTCTTTGTTTCCCATTCTTCTGGAGTGAAATTTGCAAATGGTGGCAACGCAAATTTATACTCT
>JAWXVA010000212.1:0-2600 GCA_044425815.1 Eubacteriales bacterium | reverse complement strand
CATTAGTAAATTCTAATTGTGTCTCTGTTTTTCCATCGATTTGAGCATCTCCATTAAATGTCTTGAAATATGTATTTGTAGTTTCATCATAAGTAAATCCTGCTGTAGTACTTCCGAAATCCACTTCTACCTCTGTACATGTTGAACCATCTGGTACTACTGACTCATCTACACCATTAAATACAAATGCTGTTCCTTGTTTCTTCTCCCACAACTCTGAACGAAGTCCTTTTGACTCGATTACCTCTGGAATCATGGTTCCATCAAACATTGATGTATGTTCTAATGCATAACCTGAGCTCTGACGTTCCGAGTCTCTTCCGAACATATTTCCATAGTTCACAAGACCGTTAAATGTATCAATTCCTAAATTAGATACGTAAGCTTCGTATTCTCCGGACATACCCCAATATACATAAAATGCATCAAATCCATATGCAATTGCTGGGAAGAATGGTCTACAACTTCTTACAGAACAAATTTCTGGCACTTGTGTCAAGTCTCCATACAATGCCATGAATCTAGTGTAGTTTCCTTCTACTGGTATCTCAAAAATAATATCTGCATCTGCAACCCCATATTGTGGCATCGCTGCTGCAACGTTATTTACCATAACTGCTACTGGTCTAAGGCCCACTGCCTCATCAGTCAAATCAAAAATACCTGTTAATAAGTTCTCGTTATCTGTTAAAGGCGTACGATCAGCCTCTTCTACTACTTCTTCCTCTGTAATAACCTCAACTTCTACCACTTCTTCCGTTGCCTCTGTTTCTACTACTTCCTCTTCTTTACTTCCACAGGCTGTAAATGCCAGCATAGACACCATTGCAATACATAAAAATATGATTCGTTTCTTCATCTGTTTCTTACCTCGTCCTAAATTATTTTCTTCTATTAATAACAGTTTCTATTACAATACCACATATCTACCTAATCCACCTGATATTACATGGCATTATTAACTTAATGATAACAAATTTACCGCCTCTAGTCAAAACATAAAAAATCCTTAAGTTTCCATTATTTTCTTGACTTTCTTACTGTTTTACGTCAATATTACTCTATCTGTAATTTTTTTATTAACAAATGCGTATATTTTTCTAATACGCGGAGAGGAATTATTAACAATATGAAAAAGTTTTATGAAAAGTACAAAATTCTAGTTTGTGCAGTCGTGTTAGTCTGCTGTATGTTAGGTAGCGCTATGGTAGGGCTTCAATATTTCCAAGAGGAGTTCTTAGCTCTTAAGATTGCTGTAAAAGATATGATTTATGGTTCTGAAGTTGTTGTTGCCGAAGTTACTACTGAAGTAGGCACTACTGAAGAGGAAGAAATAGTATCTGATTGGCGCAGCCTCACAATTAACGGTCAAGATGCATACATTGATGTAACAGCAGCTGATATGAGTTGGCATAATGTTTGCACTATGACAACAGATTTTTCTAATACATTTGTATTCAATGAATTCGCAGATTTCGATATCTGGATAGATGGAGAGCAAGTAGAAGCGGATGGGGAAGCAGAAGTTACACTCGAAAAATTAGCAACCTATATTGGAATTCCATTGAAACTAGTTAACAAGGAAACTGGGGAAGAATTAAACTACTATATTCGTACTTTAAACTCAGGTTACAATGTTGGTGTTGCTGATATCAGTGAAAATGTAGAAGAAGGTTATTATTATTTCACACAAGGTGATACCATTTATAAGATGGACACGAATGGTGATATTGTTTATTACCTAGGTACTACTGGTGATGCACATGATTTCAAAGCTTATATGATTGATGGAGAAGTTTACTATACTTACTTACAGGCTGCTACAGAGTGTAGCGATGAGCACATGACTGGCGTTGGATACTACAGATGTCGTGCAGTAGTTATGAATGCAAACTACGAAATCATTGATGAAATGATATACATGGTTGAAACAGATGGAGTTCCTGCTAATCATTCGCTTGAGAATCACGAATTTAATATGTTAGATCTTGGTCATTATATGACAACATCTTACGTTGCAACAAACGTGGACAATATTCCTACTGACGTGGACGACGATGGTTGTGCTTATGTAGTAGCGTGTGTTGCTCAAGAAATAATTGATGGGGAATTAGTATTCGAATGGAACAGTACTGATCACCCAGAACTTTACGCTTACAGTGTAGAAAATTGTGATTATGATTCAGAAGATGTGCAAGATTACATTCATATTAACTCTTTAGATATTGATCCAGCTGATGACAATGTTGTTATGTCTTTCCGTAACATTGATGCGATTCTAAAAGTAGATCGCGAAACAAGCGAAATCATCTGGGTTCTTGGTGGACTTGGGGATCAATTTGGATTGACAACAGAGCAATTATTCGCTCGTCAACATTTTGCTAAATACTATGATGGAGTACTTACATTCTACGATAATGGTAATGACAAAGAACAAACTCGTGTTGTTGAAATCATTCTAGATGAAGAAAACATGACAGTTGTAGATTATCAATATCACCAAATCGACGGTAAATACACTTGGTATATGGGATCATCTCAATGTCTAGACTATTCTACTAGCAGATACCTAATGGGATGGGGCGGTAACCAATTTATTA
>JAWXVA010000005.1:0-55284 GCA_044425815.1 Eubacteriales bacterium | reverse complement strand
GCACCGCATCTAGCCCGCTGCAGCTCCGGCCCGTCTCCGTGCCCGCCCAACTCTTGGCCCACTACGATGCCCGCCCCCAGGGGCCCAATACACTGCCCGGCACCACAGGATGCCCTATAAAACGCCTGCCACTAGTCCCTAACCAATAAGAGGCCCAATAAAACGCCTGCCACTAGAGCTCAACAATCTAAAGATAAACACTTCGCCGAGTTGACTTCGGGCGGCCTTCTCCTCTATAATATAATTATAGATAAGAAGTACATACACACACTTCCTATCTACACACCAAAATATTGTGATTGGGACAAGGATCCCGGAAAGGTAAAGGTAATAGTATGAAATTAGTAACAAGTGAGGAACGTTTAACAACAAGGGCAATCAATGGAGCGGTAAAGTTATTGAACGAAGGTAAGGCAAGTAAGGGTGCAACTATTAGAACATTGTTCGCGGGAGGATTGAGTGTGAAAGAGATCTCACAAGTGTCCGGAATTAAATACAACCACGTGTACAATGTAGCTAAGTCGGAAGTTTATAAGAACGGATGGCAGACAGAAAATACAGGCAGAGAAGGCGGAACAAAGAAGGCAGCGATATTGGCCTTACTAGAAGAAGGAAAGACAATAGCGGAAGTAAGTCAAGAACTAAGATGTTTGTACAATCAGGTGTGGCAAGTGGCTAAGGCGAATGGTTACACAAACAAACAAAAACAAGCCATGGAAGGAGGAGCACAGTAATGAAATTTAGTCCATGTGGTATGAAT
Organism: Eubacteriales bacterium; assembly: GCA_044425815.1. GTDB lineage: Bacteria > Bacillota > Clostridia > Lachnospirales > Lachnospiraceae > CAUPWF01. The sequence continues at coordinate 54,524 of JAWXVA010000005.1, read as the reverse complement.
GTACCTGAAGTAGGTGAAATGTTTAGAGTAGGTCCTTATATAGGAAAATGTGTAGCTGTAACACCGATGTATGTTGAGATGGAATTGTGGGAGGTAATTAAAATTGGGGAAACATTATAGGAATACTTATAGAGAACATGTGTGTGGAGTAATGTGTGAGAATTATGGGGATGAATGCCCGGGATTAAATTTAGTAAGATATGCGTCAACAACGGGGTACGTGAAAGGGTGTAGTAATTTTACACCCGCACAACCTAGGATAAAAGTTATGTGGACTTGTGAGGATTGTGGTTATACGGAGGAGTTAGGACGATTTGTATTTTTGGACGGTGAGGATGCGATAAGATTAGTGTGTCCGGATTGTGGAGTAATTCATGGGTCAGTTAAGACAGACCTTGTAGGAGTAGAAGAAGCGGTAACGAAAACGGCAGTAGCCTATTTAACGGAGGAGAGATAATATGAGCGGAACAGTAACAGTAACAATGACAGGTGCAGAGTATGTAGAATTAATGGAACAAGCTAGTCAGTTGAAAAAATGGAAGGATTATTATACATCACAAGTAACAGCTAACTCATATATGATCTCGGATAATGACCCGGTCAGAGTAAGTGCGGATATATCTGTAGAACGTCCGTCAATGTTAAATCTTTTGGCACTAACTAAAGTCGCGGAACATTTGTTAAGTCTTTCATTGGAAGAATGGCGTCCACTATTATCCCATGGCCTTGATTATTATGAGCCTGTTGAGGGACATTATCACTCTTGGAGTTGTGAGGGAGTTGTACCACTATCAAGCTTCCCAGATAAAGCCCACGGGAAGGAATTGGCGGCTAGATACTCACTAGCTATGGAAGATTATAGAGCGTATAAGAAGAGCTTAGAGGAAGAGGAGGAAACAGAGGATGAATGTTAAGAACATAGGGGATGGAGTACAGTTGATCAAAGGATCAACTGTACACCTAGATGCGGATCATGCAGGTACTCTTCATTTGGCGATTGGTAGGATGTACCGAAAGAAGGTGATACAATTTGCGGAGGAGTTTAGTGGTGACCGCCACAACTCCGGTGCCACAGTGGAAGAGATTTGTAACTTTTGTAAGGTGTGTGGTAGATTGGAAGCACTGTTAGAAGTTAATCAGTTCCCAGCCGGTGCGATTGATATGGTAATGGAATGGAAAGAAGAATTAGAAGAGGGTTGTGTATGATTAGAGCCCAGTTACACCTGGAAGTTAAGTTAATCAATTCGGACGCAGATTAACCTAAGGAGGAGTGCTAATACAGACTCCTCCACCTTTCTGCCCGCAGAGGCCCAATACGATGCCGGTACTGCCACGGCGTACCTAACAAAATCATCGCTCCCCATCTCTTGCCCGCCCAACACGAGTACCACTCAAAGCCGTAGGCGGGCACCCGATTGGGCCGACACCCCTGGGACTCTAATATAGTTCCCAGAGAGTGGGCAAGGTCACTAAAAGTCCCATTAAAACGCCCGCAGCTAGAGATAAACTGTTTTCGTACCATTGTTTAGCCGCGTTACATACCCGCTAGGGAACCAAGCCGTTACTAAGGAACGCTGGCTCAATCATAACTGTGGAGGCTCTATCTTGGTAGTGCCCAGTAGCAGTAGTGCAAGGTATTGGGCCTGGTGGCAATTTAGGGCAATATAGGGTTAACTGTGGTGATATCTTCCAAAATTTAGGGATCAAATTTTAGGGTTGATTAGGGTCAAAATTTTACATTTTACCCCCCCCCTCCATTTTATATATATATATATATTTTAATACCGATTATTACCCGGGTATTGTCGTCTCTATACCATAAAAAATACCCGGCATGATTTTTACATATCTAGTTATATCTATTATTTTCTTAAAATTTTAACCCTATATAACCCTATAAATAATAAACAAAATAAAGTACTAATTCAAAGAGGGACAACCACCATTTCTGATCAAAAATACCTAATTTTTCACCTAATTTCCCAGTAATCTTATCTAAACCCTTTATCAACTTATCGCCAAACAGGGCAGTTTTACTAGTGCTAGAAATTTTTTAGCCCTAATGATATTTACCCCGTGTTTCAGCGCGTCTCTTGCGTAAATATATCGTGATGCATGCCTGAGGCTCTTTAATTTAGAGGAATGTTTTGGCATGATGTTCAGCTATACGAAAAAAATCTTATCGATCCAAGAGGGGGAGAGTTATTATTCTCCTCTCTTTTTTCAGCCCTAAATAACCCTATTTGATTTTGTAAAATTTCAGCCCTATTTGACCCTACAGAAATGTAAAATTTCAACCCTAAGTAGCCCTAATAAGAAACCTCCAAGTGCCTCAAAAGACCTCAAAGAACATTTTGAACTAGTTATAACTTCTGTGGCTAGACACCGCGCATAAAGAAACCTCGTAACATTGCTCACTAAAAACAATGGTACGAGGTGTGTTTAAATCCGTTTTAACCGTTTTATGCCCTTCAGAATTAACTACTTGACATCTATCATTACCAGCGAGTTCTAGGAAGTACACCTGAACCGCTTGCCTGCCTTTCAGCTTCGTCGTAATTTTGTTCGGTATCCAATTGTTCTTGAGCTAGCTCTATGTAAGCGTCCTTCCATTCCTTTCTACCTGGAGCGTCGCATTTGAGTGCAGCTCTTTCTGAAACTTTACGCATCCGCGAATACATTTCGTGATATGACTTCAAGCACTCCTTGCAGTAGCCTTGTAAATACTTAGTTCCGTTCTTCCACATTGGCCAGTATTCACCTATAGGTTTTACTTCACCACACATAGCACATCGTTTAGGTAACTTACCGTGAATAGCCTCCGAAGGAAACTCTTCGTTTTTCGTACCAGTTTGTTTCACACCATCCGTAGGATTAATTCGTTTACCTTCTAAGTACTCAATCCGAAATGCCTCATATCCTATGTCTAACTTCTCGATTATCCGGCGTTCAACCTCTGTGGAACCTGGTAACACATTCTTGGTTTTGAGGCTCTTATCCGCTTTCATCACCCTAAGAAACTCCTCAATGTCCTCATCCTTGACTATGGCATAGCTTCTACCACTGTGTTTCGCTAACGCCTTTACTTTGCTACACCATCTGTTGTCGGTCATATTAACCACTACTTTTTTCATATTCTGTCCCCTCTTATCTCATCGATTGTGTTGTTAAACTCATAAATAGACTCACTACATTTCGCTGCCATTAACACAGCCGCTTCACTTAAAGCATTACATCTTGCAACTCTTCGCAATCTTTCCTCGTCATTGATTAACTCTTCGTATAACGTGAACTTCTTTTTCTCTGTACTCATCCAATTGTTCCTCCTATATTTTTATTGTATGTATGGGTTAATACATGACCATTCCCATACTGTATCCTCTTCATTCCTGAAAAAGTTATGCTCTCCATCCACGTAAAAGTAGTAATACTCTTCAGGTAATATACGATAAACTTCAATCCCTGTATCCTCAAGACACCATCTCATAAGCACATCCGCTACTAAACCAATGTACTCTCGGTACTCATCATCTGTGTAGGCAAACTGTTCTTCCTGTGTTACTACGTCTTTAATAGCTACATTTGTGGCATCATAGATACTATATCCTGCATCTACACGATTCATTACACACCAAATTACGGCGGCTCTCTCCATTTCAGACTGTTCGCCTTCAATGACATCCGCTTCGTTATAAACCAAAGTGGATAACATCACCATTAATTCCTCGTCTAACAATAGCTTCTTAATGTTGTTATAGGCGGCGTACCATTGTGTTAACTGCTCTTCATCCGCTCCAGAACCCTCTAAAGAAGCAATCCACGCGACCACATCCTCGTAATCCAATAACTTCTCCATGTTTAATTCCGGGATCTCTTCTGTCTCGATGTCGATAATTAGGGGTGTTACAACCGGCTCGACAACCATCTCTGTTGATTCAACCACTGGTGCGCCACACCCTGTTAATAACAGGATGCTGATAAGAGCGCCGCATAATAAGTGTTTTTTATACATTACTTTGTTTCCTTTCCGCATATTCTAGAAATAATCCTACTAGTCGTGTAGCTACTTCCTCATAACCAACGCTATTCATAATTAATTGTAACTCGAATGAATGTGTATCAAAGCTACTAGGCATTGTACGATATAGTAACTTAGCTTCTTTGAACATGTTACGTAAATTATCCGGTAACATTAAGACTCGTTGGTTGGCTGGGATATCTTTATTGAAAAGTTTTTCAATGAGCTGATCCGTGGGAGATTCATTGATTGGTCTTGTTGTTGGAATGTCGTCATCTTCATCGGCGTTGCTATCTCCCCAAACGTCATCATCTTCGGTGGTATCATAGGCATCTCCAAAGTCAAATTCGTCTTCGGTAATTCTACCTGTGGGACTGTTATATGTAGGTTCTTCATGTTGTTCGACGTAAGTTGCATGTTCATCTGTGCTTTCACTCTGTTCTTTTCTCGATGGTATGCTTCTCTCTTCTGCTTCGGTATCTTGGCTAGGGCTTTCATTTCGTCTCCCTTGGACTTGAACCCGAAATGCCTCAACAGAACCTTCTCCATCTCTAACGGTGTTAGCTTCAAGGAGTTTTTTACGTTTTTTGTCTGCTTCATCCTTTAATTCCTCCCATTTAGGTTGTTGGAAATATATTACATAATAAGTTACACCACATTTACCTTTTAGATACCCTTTCTTACAAGGATAACCTAAAGTTTCCATACGTTTATGGAATGTGTAACTACCTACTTCTTTTGATTGTGTTGCATCACAGTAAAGTAAATACGCATCATATAAATCCCTTTTACTTATACTGATTCGCTCCTCATGCGTTTCTATACAACAGCAATTGATAAAATTAGCCACCGCATCCGCATCTCTTCCTTGCATCGACTGTTTAAATTTAACAAATGCCTCGGTTGTTATATATGGCATTATAGCCGATAACATTTCTGGAAACATTGGAGTTTCTTTTTGGTAAGTGAAGCACAGTGCATTACCTACTGTATACATCCCTCCAATGTTTAGAATTGTTTCAATGTCTGTTTGTGTTAATTCATTACTAGGATACAATGTTAACAGTATATCCTGTAGTATATCTGGAGACCATGAATCATCGTGCACAGCTTCTTCTGGCTTACAAGTTATTAAGTACTTAGTACAAAATATTTCATGGAACTGTCTCCTAAACATATTTTCTTGGTCATTGAATATCATAATACCTCCTTATTCTATGCCATATAGCCAGTTCTGTAATATCTCTACGTGTTTAATCTTACCTAGAACTGATCTAAAGGTCTTTGCTGATACTTGTTCATCTAGAGGAACTTTTTCACCATAAGAACTAATACTGTTGTACAAGTAAGCTCTGTGTTTATTAAGATCCTCCAGTATCGCTATACGTTTGCTTAAAGGCATTGCTTTAATAGTTCTCTCTGCCTCCGCAAAATTACAATGAAGTAAATCATCTAACGTCTTAGAACAAGCTTCTGATAATTTTGCCTCTTCTTTCATAATACGAGTTAATTCCCTATCTTCTTTCTCACTAGCTAAGTCATTCCAGTAACTCTCCTCTGGTATAGCTTGTGTTATTATTCCTAATTCTTGTAATTCTTCAAACATTTTTGATATTCCCATAATAATCCACCTTTCTAAATTGATATTTCTCTATATTAATATAATATCCAAACTATTTTGATTTCTTAAGGTCTTTCATTATAAGAAATATAAATGTGCTACACTCCTTGAGATAGGATTATTCTTAATTCTAACATATATTGTTGTAAGTCACTACTATCATAATCTAACGAAACTCCTGCAAAGAATCTGTGTGTACCTCCCTTAAACTTACCTGTTTTAGTAGGGAATCCCGCGTCTTCCATTCTTTGTTTGAAGGTCTTCTTAGCTACACATTTAAGATTATCCTTTTCTGTGAACATCTCATACATTTTGTACAATTGATCACATGTGATGCGACTATCAATGTCTGCAGTATCTACAATGCGACAATATGTATTAACGAATTGTACCACATTATCATTGAGCCCTCTATATTCCTGCGTATATTCTCTAAGTAAGTTACTACGTGTAAAGCCATCCTGATTCATGAGTCTAGTTAGTCCATCCAGCATCCAATTGAAGATGCCTGAACGTTCTTCCAACATAGACTGTACCATTGTTTCTTTCATATGATTGGAAGCTCTAAAGGTATTAGGAAACTTCACAAATATCCATCTGTCGTACCATGCTAGTGTAGTATCTGATGTTCTAGGAGTCTCTTGCGCACTAAAGATAATACGGGCAATATTAGTGAATGTAAAGTGATCCTTGCCTTTGAATTCCGCACTAATCTGACCTCCTGCAATTAAGTTCTTAGCTACACCAGTATCCTTAGCGAAAGATACATTTGTATCATCATAGATGTTCACTAGTTTATCCTGTAGGTTGGCTGGTCCGAATCGTTGGAACAATGCATCATACGATAATGTAGAACTAAGTGTACCAAAGAAGTCTTGTAGAAACTCTACGAAGATTGACTTACCATTTCTTCCCTTACCATATAAGAATAAGGCTTTACGGAAGTTTGTATTTGGTATTAGGCAATATCCTAAGTATTCCTGTATTACCTTACGAACACCTACATCCGGCAACCATTCCTCCAAATACTTTTCGAATCTAGGACATTCTGCTGAAGCATCAAAGTCAATATTAAAGGCTAATGTTGTTTTGTACTTAGGATCCCAAGGAACTAATTTACGTGTTTGCCAATCTACCATCCCAGCTTTAACAACAATGTATTTAGTTAACTTATAGCTATGCGCTCCTAAGTCAAAATCACTATCCGTTTTAAATGGGGATGTAAAGTGTTCTTCTAATGCCGCTCTTGTTTCCTCAATGTAGGATCTTTTATCAAACATAGGATCCCCATAATGTGTAGATATAAGTACTTCACGAATCCACCTATTAATTAAGGTATAGTTAAATGTTGAAGCCCAAGGACCCTCATCATCCAAAGTATAATAGTAGCGTTTTGTTATCTGATCATACTCTAGTAGAATCCCTTGATTGTTTAGGTACTGCAAAACGTTCTTAACCATTACAGAAGCCTCAAATTGAGGTTTATCCTTCTTAGCCTTGCTATAACCCTCATCTTTTGCTGTCTCCGCATCGTAGAAGTAGTTAACCTTGTCTTCAATCGCCACTCGCTCTAAAGGTGGATTACAGTATGTATCATTATGGTTCAAACATATCTGCATAATCATTTCTTTACCTAATCGACGTAAGTCTCTGTTAGCACAATAATGTCCGACGATAGAAGTCATAGTATTATCACGATCACCTTCATTGATAGGTTGTGTTAGCATTTCATCCGTTACAACAATCTTGTGTTTCTTTCCTTTACCTGCCTTACCCTTAGGTAATACCACATCATCAGGTAACTCATAAGCCATACCACCATCATCTAAAGCGGATAGTGTATCGTCTTCTTCGGATAACCCAAATTCATTACCGAAATCAAAGGAATTATTAGCGGGCGTAGGAACCTGTACCTTAGAAACAACTGGTACGTCGTTATCTACTTTGATGGCATTTATAAGCCATTGAGGAGCTATGGCACAATCCATACTGGTTGGATCATGTCCTTCGAACCAAGTATATACCGCTCCTGACGCATGTATACTTGGAGGCATTACTGTTTGTTGTCCTGTGCATAGTAAAGCGCATTCTTCATGTGCTCCCTTAGCACCACTCTGTTTAAATTTTTTGGTTTTTATCCCATGAGGTAGCTTGTATAGTAATCTACTACCTGCAGCTGTCATGAATTCCCACGTACTAGGCAAATCTCCATCTGACATCTCCATTAATAAATCTACTCCTACATCTCCATCAATGTCTATTCCGCAATAACCGGAAGCTTCCCCTAAAGGTAAACCGATATTGAAATTTTTAAATTGTCTAACCCAGGCTTTAAAATCTGCCTCTGTCGTTATGTTACGTGTCTGCCAATCTTTGATTAATGGCTTCTTTCCGGGATTCTTACAACGGTCTGTGTGATAAGATGACATCCCTTTATGATCATGTGGACATATGGGAATTATAGGCAATCCTAAGTCTATTAAGAGTTTAGCTTCTTCAAGCATATTCTTTCCTCCTTATACCTATTCTAGTTCCCATGTACACTCTATAGATGTCTTACTTTCATGAAAAGATTCAAATCTTGGATGCCGAGGATATCCGGCTTCAGTTTTCTCCATATAAGACATTTTACAAACTCTTCCCAAATAGTGGTCAGGGTTCTCTGATAAACTTATTTTCATGTTTTCATCCAAACCAGCACATGTACAAATCTGTTGTACTTCTCCGTTCACATAAGCTCCCATTACAAGTGCTCCTACCCAACCAAAATAATAATCTTTTGTTACGGGTACTAATACACCATTAACTTCTTTCCAGTAAGGCCAAGACTCAATAGATTTACCATTGTACTCTACAGTAGCATCTTTATAACCTATGATAAATAAATCTGCTTCATCTTTCTGTTTAAGTTTCATCCATTGCCACATAGGCTTTTTACCCATAACATAAACACTATTGATATTTTTTAATACGCATCCCTCTCCTCCTGAGGCAATGATACTATCAAAGTAATCTTTCTTGTTATTCTGTACTGCCGTGGTAAGATGTATATATTTGCGTAGTTCAGGGTCTGTTATATATGTGTTATAGAATTGCTCTAATATTGCACGCCTTTTCTTATAAGGCATATTAAGCAACCATGTACCCTTTGGAGTTCTTAATATATCCCACATAGTGTAATGCACCGCACCATGTTGGTTCTGAAATCTAACTGATGTATCCGCAGCCGCTCCAGTAGCCCTAGAACAGTATTGACTTGTTTTGCCTGGATAATTAATTTCACCATCCAAGATTATGTTAGGCATCCCTAATCTAATAAAGAAGTCTCTTAAGTGTGGAAAATTATCTGTCTTTTCTACATTCTCTGTACTCATGAATCGTCCACCATAACATAAATAGTGACAACCATCAATCTTCTCTTCCGCTACGTATTCAGACGAACTAAGTATCTGTCGCATTTTCTCCAAATGCACTGCATTGTCTTCTTTTATATGCGCGGGCTTCATTACACCAATATTCTTGACAAAATCATAGAATTGATTGTCCATTATTCTTCTCCTTTCTGCATTGTATTTAGATTAGTATCGGATGCGTGTTTACTTTGTATATATGTACCCACATCCACAGGTTTAGGCATACCGTTATCCATTGCAGGTATATCTATGTACAATCGAATTGCTTCTTCTAGTGCCTTAGTAGAACTTTCTTGCCTCGCTGCCTGAGTGGCTTTAAATGCCCAATATAATTCTTCTGAGACCACTCCACCTACAGACTTTTTCTTCTTCTCTTCCGCCATTGTATATCCTCCCTTCCAGAATCATTTATAGATTCTTATATTATTATAATATTATAAAAATATAGATTTCTTACGGGTTAAGTAGCTTGTAATTACTTTTTATCTTATGGCATATCCGAGAGCAAAGATGATACTGTTTCGGGTAGGCGGAGATGATGGGAGCTGTATTTCTGGGGTTCCACGTGTGCGGAGTTTTTGTCTCTCAGGGAATTAAAATTTATTTCAAATTTTTTGCTTTTGCCCGTAAGAAATCGATTTTAATCTGATATTATATTAATATACGATAAATACATTATCGTGAACTTATTAATTTATATTATTGAAGGAGGCTATTATGGCAGAAGGAACATTACAACAAGAATTTGAAGTAACAGAAGCAACAGAAGGAATGGACACAACAGTACCTGCAGAAGCAGCAGCAGCAAAAGACAGAGGAACATATGAATTACTTGACGGATCAACAGGATCACGTGCAGCATTCATTCGTGAGAAGTTCTTATCAGAGAATTTATCACGTAAGGCAATTTCAGAGAAATACGATATTCCTTACAGAGTTGTTTACAGTGCAACAGTAAATATGACAAATGAATCTGAAGGTATGTCAGGTAGAAGAGGGGCTCAACCAAGTACTATCCAAGTAACATCTGACAACAAGATCGTTACAGTTGATGAAGAAGGAACAATCTTCGTGGAAGGTGAAATGTATGACGGCAACCCAGATAACTTAGGTGTTGTAGTAGAAGTAGATCGTGCAACATGGATTAAGCAACAAGTTAATGAAGGTGCATCTCGTGGCGACATCGCTAAATCATTAGGAATGAGCTATGGTTCAGTTTACAGCTTAACTAAAGATGCTGAAGGTTCTAAGGCTAGAGTTGAAATTACTTTAGAAGATGGAACTAAAATCAGTAGAGCAGCTTATATCCGTCAATTAGCTGAAGGTGGCATGTCTAAGAGTGAGATCGCTAAGAAATTAGACGTTCCTTACCCAGTAGTATGGCAAGCAACTAAGACAGAGAAATCACCAACAGAAGAGTTCGCTAAGTTAGTAACTCAAATCGAAGGCTTTGCAGACTTAGTAGTTGATCCTGCTTACTTCGGACAAGTTATGGATGCACTTAAAGCAGTTGAGATTGTTGTAGCTACTTCAGCAACTGAAGAAGTAGTAGAAGCAACAGAAGCAACAGAAGCAACAGAAGTTCCAGAAAGCTTTGACGAGCAAGCAGACCTAGCTGAATAATCACATATTCGAAACACTTGACATTATATAAAGAATGTCCGTGCTATTTAGTACGGACATTTTTTAATACTGTAATAAGAGACAACAATAAAGGAGGTATATGTATGTCGGATAATTACGACCTACAGAAAGAGGGGTTAGCTACGGCAAACATTGTGTTCACAGATAGTTCATTAAAAGCTTATCTAGCACACAATGACATCATAACTAATGTAGCTAGTGTCCCAATAGGTTATAAGGTATGTACTAAGTGTGGCCAGATACAGAAGTTGTACCTGTTTAATAAGAACAAGTCATCCAAAGATGGTCGCACTAGTCAATGTAAGGAGTGTCAGAAACAAAATGCACGAAAGTCTTACAAGAAGAACAGAACAAAGAAGAAGCACCTAGCTTATTACCAAGAACATAAGGAAGAGCGTCAAGAGAAGAGTAGACAATATTACTTAGACCATAAGGAAGAACGTAAGAAGAAGCATGCTGCATATCGTAGTACTAAAGCGGGACAGAAAGCTATGAAGAGAGCTCATAGTAAACGTGCTCAGTTACTTAAAGAGAACACAGGAATTCCTTATACTAGAGTGGATGTACTTACAAGGGATTGTCTAGGCGGCGAACATCCAGTTTGTTATCTTTGCGGAGAACAAATACATGGTACGCCACACCTTGATCATGTGGTACCAGTAGTAATGCATGGTAAGGACTGTTTTACAAACATTGCGTGTGTACATGACACATGTAACTTACGTAAAAGTAAAGATGCACGCGAGATAACTACGGAGATGGTGTTAGCGATAGAAGAACGCGCAATGAAATATATTGATGAGCATCCAGAAAAGTTTCCTTCTTTGTTTGAAACACCAACTGAATAAAGATTCATACATAAAAAGATCATTACAAGTATATTTCATTCTTTTCTTGATTTCGGGCAGCCCTCTCCGCTATAATATAAATATAGAGATAATATATTTTTTAGGAAAGGTGGTTCGTTATGGGACAGACGACAGTAATAGTAAGTAAGACAATGGAGCTTTTTAAGATCAAGGCAGAAGGGTTAAGTACAGAAGATGCAATAGAGGTGAGAAACCGTATTGTACAATTAAACTTACCTTTAGTAACAACCGTGTTAAAGAAGTATAAACCTTACAGTGAGGATCATTTTCAGATAGGCTGTATTGGTTTAATTAAGGCAGTAGATACTTATGAACTTTCTAAGGAAGTTCCTTTTGGTAACTATGCTTGTTTTGTGATTGAGCGTGAAATTCATAAGGAGTATAAGCGCAAGATGGAATCTTTTGAGGGTAAAGTAAATAATAACTTTGTTTACTTAGATGCTCAGACATTTTTAGATAACGGGGATAACTTGGAAATGGAATCTATGATAGAAGATACTAATGCTACAGAGTATATGAATCAGTTCATAGAGGATAACGCGTTAGAGTATTTATGTGATGTAGTTATAATGCCTGCTATCAAGGAAGAATCTCAGAAAGGACGAGGTTCTACAGCTAAGATAGATTTTGATGTGTGGGAACAATTGGAATTTAGATATATAATGTCGTTGATATTCGAGGAGTCACAAAAGAAACGTTTTAACATTACTCAAATGGCTAAGGAGTGCGGTATATCAGTAGTTAATATGCGCAACCGTCATGTAAGAGTTATGGATATTATATTTAGGAGGATGTGGGAGCAAATGGCAGTATCATATGGAGAATTATTTAGACGTATTAGAGGAACAGCTAAGGTACCTGAAAGATTATTATGTTTAGATCCAGGTAAGACAACTGGATGGAGTTTTTTCGAGAATGGTGTAATGACGAGATATGGCCAAGTAGATAATTGCTATGATGATAACAACATTGATACTAAGGGGTTAATCGACTTGTTCAAAGACTTGAACCCAGATTTTATCGTGTATGAAGATTATCGTGTGTATGGACATAAGTTAGACAGACATACATTTAGTCCTGTTATGACTGTTAGGTTATTGGGAGTAATTGAGACTTATGTACAAATGAATGATATTGGTGCACATAAGCAAATGGCTACCACGGCAAAGAACTTCTGTACAGACGATAAACTTAAACAATGGGGTTATTGGCAAAAAGGAATGAAACATGCGCGAGATGCTATACGTCATGGTTGCTATTTCTTACTATTCTACAAAAAGGGCCAGGACATTATTTAAGGGGGAGATAATTATATGTTTATAAGTATTGGAAATTCTAAGGCCTCAGGGCCAATGGCTATAACTAAGGTATTAAATAAAGAAGAGTGTGGGGTAACAAATGTAGGGGCAAGTCTAAAGGGTAATTTGAATTATAGAATTCCGGGAAGAATACGCCCCTTGGAAGATGGTATTGTTAGAGTAGCTATCCTGAAGAGTACCATCAACCGAAGACTCAAAGATAATAACATAACGGCGGAATTTGATATACTACTAGAAGATGGTAATGTTGTAGAGGTTAGTACAAATTCCCCAGTAGTGTTACGTGCCGCCATGAAGTACACGCAAAGAATAGACATCCGTACAGCCCGTAGAGAGGCTCGAGGATGTTTTATTTAGTAGAAAGGAGAGACGCGCATGGATAAGATTATACTAGATGAAGGATGGAAGTCTTTACGTTTTTTAGGCTTCCCTAATAATTATGTGAATAGTTTGGGTGCTGTCATAACCACTAATCGCAGAGGTACAGGTAACATAGACTTATTAACAATGGTATTGGATAAGGACGGTTATGTAACTTACAACCTAAATTATAGGGGAGTTAAAAAGAACTGTAAGGCCCATAGATTAGTGGCTTTATGTTTTATTCCTAATGATAATGGCTTGCCACAAGTAGATCATATTAATGGGGATAAACAAAATAATACAGTGTCTAATCTGAGATGGTGTACTAATAAGCAAAATACGAGGGCTTTTCATAGGGAACAAAATATGGAGGAGCATATAGACAAAATGCGCATACTAGAGGCTATCAAATATGATTATACTCAGGGGGTAACCCAGGCACAAATATGCCGCAAGTATAACAAGTCTGCAACGTATGTGCATGGGGCATTAATAAAGAATAATCTATCATTACAGGAGGAGTATAATGCAAACGTATAATGGAGTAAGTAAGGAGGTGATGGCAAAAGTTTTCGGTCAATTACGTCCCTATCAGTTAGAAGCTATAGAACAAATGAAATTAAGAAGGGGATGGATAATGGCCGATGACTGAGCTGTCATGGGTTTGGGCAAGACAGTTACAAGTCTTGCTTCTTTTTTAAGTTCTATCAATGGGCAAAATAAGTTTTCCGCCCTAATACTATGTGGTTCTAATGCTATGGGAGTATGGCAAGAGGAATTACATAAGTGGTTTGGTTTGACATCTATTATCTATACAGGAACCCCAGCGAAGCGTAAGAAGGTATTAGAGGAGTACTTACAACACGAAGGGTTCTTAATTACTACATATGCTATGGCTAAAGAATTAGGTTATAGATGGGATGGTGTATTTGTAGATGAATATCATACGTCGGGTTTAATGAATCATAAAAGTAAGTTCTACAAGACCATGGAACAGTTATCACCTAATTGCTGGCGTTTGTACCTCTTAACCGGGACCCCGATAAGGCAGGGAGTTATTGATTTGTATGCACCACTACACCTGTTACATCCTGAACACTTTAGAAACTATTGGCAATTTGTTAGTAGGCATTGTGTAACTACTCAAACACCTTTTGGTAAGTGTATTGAACGTACTCCTGCAAGAGTGCATGAATTCAGAAGCATGTTAAAGAGTTACATGATACGCCGTCTTAAGACAGAAGTGCTACAAGACCTTCCAGGCAAGCAGCGCAACGTCGTACCATTGGTTATGACACCAAAACAGTTACGCGCGTATAGAGCCCTGGAAAAAGAAATGTTATACATTGATGAGTCTTGCGTAGACGCCGATGTCATAGCACCTAACCAGATGGTTACAGACCTACGGTTGAGACAGCTGTTAGTTAGTCCTAGATTGCTAGGCATAGACGACGATGGCTCGGCCCTGGCCTACTTGACCGAGGTAGTGCCTGAGCTGTTAGAAGCTTGTAAGCCTGTGGTAATATTTACTCCTTTTAGGCAGGCGGTAGATATTATTAAAGATGTTATTTGTGGTTGGGGTACTAACACTACAGTATTCACCTTACAGGGAGGGATGCATCCTAATGACTTCGCAGCTTCTTGGCAAGGTTTTAGAGCCTATGAGAACAATAAGATTCTTATCTGCGTTATTAAAAGTGGAGCCTCATTTCATGCTACCTGTGCAGCGGATTGTTTCTTCCTAGGGTATGAATGGGATTTTAACTTCAATGTGCAGGCAGAGGACCGATTATGTAGAATAGGGCAGAATAACTTTGTACAATGTAACTATTTACTACACACAGAGGATACGGTGGATACACATGTTAAAAACCGTCTTAACGAGAAGAACTTGGCTGCTAACTGGTGTATCGGTACAGACAAACAAATTAGGGACCTAATAAACGCAAATAGAAGGAGGAGCATATGAAAGAAAGCAAACTATTAAAGGTACAACAGGCTATTAAGGATTTCGTTAGCATGGGATATGAAGTTACAGAACATGCCAATGGTCATTTGAGAATCAATGGATGGAATTACTGGGCTACTACAGAAAAATTTTATAATCCTGTTACAGGGGATACAGGATGTGGATATGTTAATTTTATGGAAGTTCTATCTAGGGAGGTGATCTAATATTTAATGAATTTGTACAAGGTATATTATTTGTATTTACTTTAGAGTTCTTTCTTGTGATAACATTTGTTATATGGGAAACACGCAATAAAAAATAGCCCGTAATAAATCTTTTTTATTTAGATAATATATTAATATACAATAAATAAGAAAAGGAGGAGTTTGTATGATCGATATGCAGTTGTTATCTATGTGTCATGACTGTCCTATGTTCGAAGCGGCACAGACAACTAACCAATTATTCAACGATAGTACCTTATACAGTGTGGAACATATTATTACATGCCAAAGTATGCAGAAATGTCTACATATAAAGGACTATATACTAAACAACGCTGAAAAGGGTCTAACTAAGAAGGGGGTAACTAAGAAGTGAATGAGTTTAATCTAAGTACATTAGATGAAGAACAAAGAGCGGTTGTATTAAGTAGCTCTAGTAATATACTTGTAGCTGCGGGAGCAGGTTCAGGTAAAACACGTGTTCTTACAGAGAGAATTAAATATTTGTTACGTATGGGAATAGAGCCACATAATATAGTGGCATTTACATTCACTAATATGGCAGCAGATGAAATGAAGTCACGTTTAAAAGACGTAGAAGGTATAGGGGATGCATTTGTAGGTACTATGCATGCATTCGCTCATAAAGTGTATCACAATGGTGGATATAAATTCACTATGCTGAATGATCAGACGTACCAGTTGGTTATGGAGGAGATTCTTAACAAGCCACATAATTCCGCTTTGACAATTAAAAGATGGTTACAATACATGGACGTAGAAAAAGATGTAAAGAAGGGGCGTAAGGATGCTTCAGCCTTATCCGATTTTCTTTATCCATCAGAAAAAGCCGTACTTTATAATTGTGGTGATGAATTTACAGCTATTTGCGAAAGAGACAATATCATAACCTTTGAGCAGTTGCTAGAGTATGCTAAAGAGTACTATGAAACATTAGGTGCTAATATTGAATATCTACTAGTAGATGAATTTCAGGATATTTGCCCGGATGAATACAAGTTTATAACAGCACTAAATGCTAACAACTATTTCTTCGTAGGAGATGATTGGCAGTCTATTTATGGTTTCAAGGGAGGAGATGTTAATATCTTCAATAAGCTTGCTAAAGACCCTACATTCTCAACTTACTATCTACAAAACAATTATCGTAATGCTAGTCGGATTATTACGTTAGCAGATAGAGTAATTGATCAGGTACAAAACAAAGTAGATAAAGCGATTGTGGGTATGAATCCGCAAGAAGGACTTGTATCGATAGCACAAATGAGTAACAAGATGCGTATCGCTAATATACTTAATAACGATAAAAACAACTGGTGCGACTGGTTTGTGTTAACACGAACTAACCGTGAAGCGTATACACTGGCAGATTTATTAGATGATCAGGGTGTAAACTATTGCTTCATTAATCGTTCTGAGATGTCTTTAGAAGAGATAGAGGAAGCTTTAAAACTCAATCTAGTTAAGATTATGACGGTACATGCAGCAAAAGGATTAGAAAGTAAGAAGGTAATTCTATACGGACGTTTTCCACTACAACAGCCAAGTTATATGCGTAATGAAGAAGAACGCAAGGTTATGTATGTAGGTATAACAAGGGCAATTGAAAAATTGTACATATTCAATTAGGAGGTTTTTAAATATGGGTAATGGAAGTAATTATTCGATTAGAACAAGTGATAGACGTACATTTAGACGATGTATGCGTAAATGGGATTTTCAATCATCATTAAGACAGAATTTAACAAGAGAAGGAACTGAACAGAATATTAACTTCTGGTTTGGTTCAGCTATACATTATGCTATGGAAGATTACTACGGATGGAATCAATGCGAAGACCCACGTAGAGCTTTATATGCATACTACAATTCTTTTAAAGAAAGTGAGCGTCCAGCTAATGCAGAGCCACATTATAAGTTAGGTTTAGATATGCTTACATATTACTTACAATGGATTGAGCGTCATAACAAAGACACGGGATTTGAAACATTATGGTTAGATAATGACACAAATGAACCAGCTGCACCTTTTAGTGATAATGCTAGACCTGCAGTAGAGATATCTTTTTATATTCCGCTATACAAGTATGTGGTTAAAGATGTAGATACAGGTGAAACTTTATTTACCTTTTCTGATAGTGATGGTGAGGAGGATATCAATTACGATAGAGAGTTCGTTTCACTTTTATCTGACGTATGGAGTCCTGATTATGATGCGGATACCATATACACAATTAAACCTTTACGTGTGTCTCCAATGGAGGAAGATCGTACAAGAGAAGTGCAAGTAATTGGAATCTTTTATCATGGGACAATTGATAGAATTGTTGTGGACAAATATGGTCGTTACTGGCTATGGGATTGGAAGACAGCTAAAAGTGCTGATGTGGCTAAATTAGATACGGATGATCAAGTGTCTGCTTATCTATGGGCTGCTACTAAAGTGTTTAGTTTTCCTATACATGGATTTGTGTACTTACAAATGACTAAGGAAAGTGTAAAAGCTCCTAAGCGATTGAAGAATGGAGAACTTTCTACAGACAAGAGACAAAAAACTACTTACGGCTTATTACGTCAGGAGATAATAGCGGATTATGGTAGTGTACAAAATGCTCCGTCGAAGTTAGTAGACTTTTTAAATACACTAGCTGCACTAGAAGAACCTGAGGGAGATAAATTTATCCGATGGGACTTTGTTAAACGTACTCCTGAGCAAATTAATAATACCTCATGGAATATTTATGGTGAGCTAGATATCATGTTAAAACCTGGATTAGTTTGTTATCCTACACCTACAAGAGATTGTATTTGGGATTGTCCATTTAGAGATGCTTGTGTTATGATGGATAAGGATGACTTTGATAACTATAATGACTTTATGCGAGATTATATTGCCAGACCTCGAAGTGAAGATGGTAACAAAGATGAATGGCGAGAACATCTTAAATGGACTTACACTGGAGAAGATGGATTACCAGAGTTAATTAGTATGGATACAGTATTAGATAGTTTTGAAATGTTAAACCCACATCTAGAAGATACATCCACAGATGCGTTTAAATACCAATATGAAGAAAATTGTTAGGAGGACAAAACAATGTCAAATGTAGTAAAACCGTTAACACAATCAAAAACAGCAACCGCAACTAAACCAGTTTCACTTACGGGAGGAGCAAAGGCTCCTGCTGTACAAGTAGCACCAGCACCAATACCAAAACCAATTATGGTTAATACCCCCGCACCAGTTGGTTCTAGTACACCAATTAAAGCCGCGCAACCACAACCCTCTGCAAACAATCCGTTCATCGCCAGAGATTTAGATTGTTCAAATGAATACATCACTATGGCTATTTATGGAGACTTTGGTTCAGGTAAAACTTTCTTTGCCGGATCCGCAGCACTTGTAGAGGACTATTCAGATGTATTGTATGTGTCATTAGAAGGTGGAGAGAAGGGATTACGTCAGTTAGTTAAAGAAGGTAAGAAAGCGGGTATTGATGTAGCAGCTCGTATTTTAGTAATACCTGTATCAACTTATAAGCAGTATGCGAACATCTATGAGTTTCTTAAATTACATGTTAACTTCAGAGATAAGAATGACTTGATTAACTTACGTAGATTAGAGGCTCAGATTAGAGGGTATGCTCCAGCGCAGTGTGCTGATGATAAGTTCTTGGAGACAGCTATTCCACAACCTAAGAAATTCCAAACAGTTATAACTGATTCATTGACAGAAGCTCAGAGATACTGTATGTATCAGTTACTAGGAATTGACCCTTTAAAACAAAGATTAGATGTAGAGCCTGATTCAGCTGAATGGAAGGATTGGGGTAGATCACGTGATATGATTAACTTCTTAGTAGGTCGTTTAAAAGACTTACCTATCAATAATATTCTTATCTGCGGTCAAGATACTGAACAAGATGCAGCTAAGAAATTCCATTATAACTTATTGTTACCAGGTAAGTTGTCTGGAGATGTTAGAGGTAAGGTTGACTGTGTGGGTTATCTTAACACAGCTCCTCTTGAAGGAGGCCAAGTAGCTAGACGTTTATACTTTGTAGGTGGAGCTTACGGTAATGTTAACATCGCAGCTAAACACAGATTTGGAGACAATCTAAAATCTACTTATTTAGAAAATCCGTCCATGTTGAAAGTATGGCATTTGGATAACGATTAAGCTATTTTAAAATAAAATGAAAAAACCGCTACTTAGCACGTAAGAAATCTTTTTATTTTAGATATTATATTAATATACGATATAATGTTTTAGCATTATGTTTTAAATATCCCTGGCAGACGAAAACAGGAAAGGTCCGGATAGTAAATGCGTACTTTGGGGATAGGAAGTTATAAAGCTGGGAAAGCTTCCTTAATAATACGCCATCTTACATTGATGTAGTCGCATGTCCCCCTTAGATTCATACATAACTCCCCGTAATGTATAGCGACGTAAGCTCACTCCTTACAGATGGCTTGTCTGCAATGTGCTCGGCGTAGGTACATAGCTTTAATGAAAGATGTGATGTATGTGCTTCAAAGATTAATTTCAAAGAGGTATATTTTTCACGGAGTAATTTTATATGACAGTACGTTGGTGTGGGCTACCTGGGATGAAAAGCCTAAGTCTTAGTTGTCGACGCTAAGCGATAACTACGTAGTTATTTAAGATGAGTGGGGTGAAATTCCTCATTCGTCTATTCGTCCTATGAGATAGTGACTATTCTATCACATAGTCCGTGTAACTGAACCAACGCTTACGACATACAGTAAGCAATAATTTGGAAGCATGTAGCAAAGACGATAATAGTTCGGAGTAGGTCACGTAAAAAGCCTAACTTTGCAGAGTTATGGGATCTGGGATAATAGTTAACTATTGTCCCTACATTTCAAACACTGCTACTTATGTAAAGGTTTGAAGCCCTATTTGGTGACGCGCATTACCAAATAAAAATCACGGATAAATAAAGTGGGAGGATGTTCATAGCCGTGTATGAACTGGTCGGGCAGTAGGAAGGAGTAAAGGAGATATTTATGTATGATAACGATTTAATGGGAACAACAGAAGCAACAGAAAACACAGATGGAATGGTTTTTAACTTGAATGACGTAGAGGAAGCACCTAATACCTTTGAAGTACTACCTAAAGGTGATTATGATGCAGTTATTGATGAATTAGAATTTACAGAGTCTCAATCTTCAGGTGAACCTATGATGCATGCTACTTACACAATTGTAGGTGGTGAGTATGAAGGTAGAGTTATTCACGATTATTATATGTTTGGTGGTAAGGGAGCAGAGTATTCACTTCCAAGATTCAAACAATTATTAGTTCGTGTTTGCCCAGAAGTAGATCTTGGTTCATTTGCACCAGGTGCATTTGCTGAGAGTGGTGTAGCTATTGGAAGATCTTGTCGTCTTAAGTTAGCTGTAACAACACAGAAAAAAGGTGAGTACAAAGGCGAGAAGAGAAACAATGTTCGTGAGATTATGAGTGCTGATTCATCAAGCAATTCATTCTTAGGTTAGTAACAAGTCAACAGGATAAAGAACAAACTATTGCGCGATAGATTAGGTAGGAAGACGCATGTGCGGTGCGTCTTTCTTTATCCTATAGTAGTGATTATCAGAGGAGGTTATAAAATGTTTAATGAATATGCACAACGTGCTAGCAGAACACTTAAAGAGCACGTAGACATTACAGCCGCAGGAGCAGGTAAAGCTGATTGGGCTTTAGGTTTAGTAGGCGAGGCTGGAGAAGTAGCTGAAATTGTAAAGCATGATATTTTTCATGGGGAGTCAATAGATAAAATGTCTATGGCAAAAGAACTAGGAGATGTTTTATGGTATATCAGTGCAATGTGTCACGAATATGATATTCCACTGGGGGCTGTAGCGGATTTAAACTTAGCCAAGTTAGAACATCGTCACAAAGGTAAGTTTTCTAATGATGCTAGTCATGTAAGACGCTCAACAGAGCAGGAGTTTAAATTTACACCAGCTTATAAAACACTCGAGGCTATCATCTTGAAGCAGAAAGCTCCTATGAATGTTATCTTTGTAGGTCCTGACGGTGCTGGTAAATCAACTATAGCACAAGAAGTGCTTAAAAGATGTAATGAGTCAGAACATACTTTCGGATACTATAAAGGGTCGGCTGGATTGGAGAATACTTCAGAATACGCTTTAGAGTTTGCACAAACTAAGATAGGGATGATGTGTGATAGATTTCATTATCCGGATGACATCGTGTATAATAGAGTTAAAGCGCATAACAATAACGAAGAAATTGATTGGTCAGATCCTTACTGGACAAGATACAATGATGTATTGAATGCATTGGAACAATCTAATACTATCTTTATTCATGTGTATGCTAGTCCAGAAGTATTAAAAGAACGTGTTGCTGCTAGAGGCGACAATTACATTGATGTTAATGATTTGGATTACATCGCGGAACTATATAGAAGATGGCATAATGCTATGTTAAGCAGAGGACTTATTATGTGTGGTATTAATACAACAAATGGTACGGTTGAAGAGCATGTAGCTACATGCGTGCGTATTATTGGAGAAGCATCCTATAAGTTAGCAGGTTTAGATGTGCCTGACGAATATTTAACACCAGTACAAGAGAACGAGACAATTGAGATTGAAGATGAAGAGGAAGCTGCAGAAGCTTAAGGAGGAATAAAACATGAAAGTTATATCGATATTACCACAGAATTATTTAAGTTACCTAGAGAAGGATTTATTTCATATATGCCTAGGACATTTAATTGATCGTCCAGGTATGGAAGAGTATACAGAATTTTATGCTTCGGAGGCTGATAAGAAGAAATACATTATTATGGACAATGGTTTGATTGAAGGTGAACCTTTACCAGTAGACGAGTTAATTAATAATGCACTTAGCATAGGAGCATCTGAAATTATTATGCCGGATGTGTTAGGAGATAAAAATGCTACTTTGCGTGCTATTGAACAAGCCTTTAAAATTGCAGATGAAATACCTGGATTTTCTTCTTTGAATATTATGCTAGTGCCTCAAGGGGAAACCATAGAGGAATGGGTTGATTGTGCAGGACAACTTATTTGCAATTATAGCAGTCGTAAATTTATTTTAGGTGTTCCTAAGGTATTATGTAAACATAATTCTAGAGGTAGAGAGGCAGCTTTAAAAGCCTTGGTAGAACGTTATCCAGTAGCTAGACATTATAAGTGCCATTTACTTGGTTGTCATGAATCACCATTAGAAATTACAATGCTGGATGCGGAGTATCAACGTGAAACAATACCTCAAATAAGAAGTGTTGATTCGGCTATAGCTTTCGTGTTTACTCGTGCGGGTATTAAAATGAATTGCTCTGATAGACCTGATAGTAAGGTTATTGATTTTAAAGGGTCAGTAATTGTTGATAAGAAATTATTAAAGAAGAATTTACGTATTTGGAGAAACGCTGGTGATGTGTTTGAAGGAGGTATTTTTAATGGGATGCGCAGAATGTTCTATTAACCAATGTCTTAGATATACATGGGAACAATTGAATATTGAAGAACGCCCTCTCATGGTTATAGGAGAATCGCCTACAGCATTAGAAGTGCGTAAAGGGTTAAAAATGACCGGCTCAGGAGCCAAGGTATTGAAAGAGACAATGGCTAAAGTAGGATTACCTACTAGTGAGGATGAAGTATATTTTACTACGGCTTTAAAATGTGCAGCACCTAAGGGTAAGGGTAGAAAAATACCTAAAGATGCTTCTGATAACTGTCATAGTATATTACTCAAAGAAATTGCGCAAGTTAAACCTAGAGTATTATTAGTTTGTGGTGCTATGGCACTACAAACTTTACTAGGAGCTTCTGCAAAGATTAAAATCACAGCTGAATATGGGAGAGTTCGTGAATATGATTTTCTTCCTGGAGTTCAAGTAATACCTATTATGAATCCTGGAGCTCTATTACATAAGCCAGGTGATTATAAACCATTCTTAACCATGATACAATTAGCTGCTACTATATACAGTGGTAACAGTGTAGTAGATACAGGGGAAACAACATGGGAAGTTATGGATACAGTAGAAAAGTGTAAGGAACTATGGAATACAATGATGAGCCGTTATAACGAAGACCCCGACTTCATAGCTGCTTATGATATAGAAACAACTGGTCTGGATTACAGAGTAGTTGATTTTTGTGTATTAGGTATTTGTTTTGATAAGAATAAAGCTTATGTTATTCCTAGAGAGATGCAGCAGCAAGTTCATAACTTTATTGCAGGAGTACCTTGGAGATGTTTATGGCAGGGTGGTAAATATGATAAGAAAGTTATGTGGCGAAGAGGTTTAGGTAATATTTCAATTGATGAGGATACAATGTATCAACATTATGTATTAGATGAAACATCTGAGCATAATCTGGGTTATCTATCTAAGGTGTATTTAAACGCAGCAGAGTATAAGTATAAGATGAATCAGAATTGGGCTGCTGTATCTTTAGAAACATACGGTCAATTCTTTGAGGCTTTATGTGAGCGTGTATCAGTCGATGTTGATTACACATTACAACTGTATAATAAATTCAATGACTTATTACAGAAAGAACCTAAGCTACAAGAAGTGTACAAAGAGTTAATAATCCCAGCAGCTAACTTCTTAAGTCGTGTAGAAGAAAATGGTATGTTAGTTAATGAAAAGTATCTAGAGGCTTTAGATGTAAAATATAAACAGCTACTTGAACGCATTCTAATAGAAGTGGAAGAAGCTGCCGCACCATTTTGGGATAGCGAAACATATATGTTTGATACCCAAGCCAAGAGCGCACCATTGTGTTTTAATCCTGGTTCACCAAAACAGATGTCCTGGATGATCTTCCAACGATTGAAGTTAAAACCAAGAATCAAAAAAGGTACTAGTACTTCAAAAGAAGTATTACGTTCTATTGAGAATCCACCGGCCTTAGTTAAGAAGGTATTAGAGTTCCGCTCAGTACAAAAAGAACACTCTACATATGTATTAGGAATTCTTAATGCTAGAGACACAGACGGTAGAGTTAGATCCACCTTCAGCTTACATATTACGGCCACAGGAAGATTGAGTAGTAAAGAACCTAACGTACAGAACTTACCTTCAGCTAATGGGGTAGGAGATATACGTAAAGCCTTTGTAGCTCGTCCAGGGTATGTATTAGCGGAAATTGATTATGCCGGAGCAGAGTTACGATGGTTAGCAGTACTTAGCAAATGCCCTGTTCTATCTGAAGTATTTCGTTCGGACAGAAACTTACATACTGAGACAGCTAAATCACTTTTCGGCGAGCATTTTTCTAAGGCGGAGAAATTGCGTGCTAAGGCTATGAACTTTGGTATCGCTTATGGACGCTCTGCAAAGTCTATAGCAGAAGAACATAATATGCCTTTAGTCGATGCTGAGAAGATGGTTAATGATTGGTTAAATCTATACCATGGAGCCGCAGATTACTTGCATGGATGTGATGCGCAGGTAACACAAGGTGCTTATATGTCGTCAGCATTTGGTAGAAGAAGAAGATTCGGACTTGTTTCTCCAGCAACTCTTTCGAGTTTACAGAACGAGGCAAGAAACTTCGGGATACAATCGGCCTCATCAGATACAACTTTAGTGTGCGCTATGAACATGGAAGAAACTTTATTACAGTTATATGATACACGTATTATTAACCTAGTTCATGATTCTATCCTACTTGAAATTCCAGCGGATGAAAAAACAGTGGCTAGTGTAGGCGCTCATTGTAGTGTAGTTATGGAAGCTTTTCCTAGAGCCCGTTTTGGTATAGATATACCGTTTAAGACGGATTATGAAATAGGAAAAAACTGGTGCGAACTAGTTACCTTTGATCACAAAGGTTACTTCGAAAAGAAATCGCCTGATAAGATTATTGAGTGGGAGAATAAGGATGGTAGTATGGGATATTCTACATTTGAAAGCTGGTATAATGGAGGTATATAATGTATAAAATAAAAGGGGACTTATGTTTTGTAATTGAAGATGATTGGTATGCTCACATAGATAACATTATGCATTGGGCTACAGAACATAATTCAAGAGTTGTGACAATCACACACATAGAAGGTGCTATAGTAGTTAAGTGTAAGGATAGCGTATTAGAAGCTTCTAAGTTAGATATACATTCGGGTATGTTTATTTTAGATATGTGTGTTGATGAGGATACTATTGTTTCTTATGGTACTTTCTTAGAGAATGCTACATGTTATACCGAACCTAAGAAGAAAAAGGTACCTACGGAAGAAGAGTTGAAAAATAACGAGCAGATAGAAAAGGAATTTAATAATAGACAAAAGTCTATGTTAGAATTACAAGGTAAACAAATTGCAGCTAATTTACTTACAGGCAAGCCTGTAAATATGTTCTGTGATTGTTGTGGCACTACAGGTCCTGTAGATGTAATTGATGGGGAAATGATATGTGGTATGTGCTACAAGAAATTGGATGATGTAGATAACTACATAAAGTACTTCAGAACTTAAAAATCCAGGTACTCCTCTCAGGTACGATGAAGTTACTAATAAAATACATTGCAAAATAAAATGTAACTATCGAGATACCTGACAGGCCTACCTGTTAATATAGATAACACATAATGACAAGTGAAGGAGATTAAATTATGAGAACATTAGTTTTATTAAGTGGTGGATTGGATTCATCAGTATTACTGCACAGTTTAGTAACAAAGCATGGAAGTAAGAATGTAATTGCTTTGAATATGTATTATGGGCAACGACACAAGAAGGAAATTGAATCGGCTAGATGGCAAGCAGCTAAACACAACGTACCATTGTTTGAAGAGGATTTAAGTGAAGTGTTCAAATTTAACCGCGACTTCAGTGCCCTATTAGAAGATTCCGCTAAAGAGATTGAACACATATCCTATGCGGAACAAACTGCTAAATTAGGAGAGCACGAAGCAGTATCCGCTTATGTACCTTATAGAAACGGATTATTCCTTTCTTACGCAGCTTCAGTAGCGATGCAATTAGATTGTGACTCAGTTGCTTATGGTGCGCATGCAGATGATGCAGCGGGACGAGCATATCCAGATTGCTCACTTGAATTTGTAGAGGCACAAGATACAGCTATTAGAGAAGGTACAGCAGGTAAGGTAAGTTTATACACACCTTTTATCGAATTAGCTAAAATGGATATTGTTAGTCAGGGATTAATGTATGGTATGACACATGAGGAATTAGAACACACATGGTCATGCTATGAGGGTAAGGAAGAACCTTGCGGAACATGTGGAACTTGTAGGGATAGAAAAGTGGCATTTGACGCCAATGGAATTTATGACATTAAATAGGAGGGTATAAGATGAAAAAGAATTCGGATAATTTAATATTACTTTGCATGATATTTGGTATCAGTTTAGTAATTGCTAACGTAGTAACAGGAAAGTTAATTGACACAGGAATCCCATTTATGGGATCCAATATTACACTACCGGGAGCAGCAGTGTGTTACGCGGTAACATATCTGTGCACAGACGTAATTGGTGAAATTTGGGGTAAGGCAGAAGCTAATATGTGTGTTAGATTTGGGTTGTTAGGTCAAATATTAGCTACACTACTTATTATATTCACACAGTATTTGCCTGCTGCAGATGCTACAATGCAAGAAGCTTATACAATGTTGTTAGGTCAGAACTGGGTATTTGTTATAGGTAGTTTAACAGCATATTATTTATCACAGAAATGGGATGTTATGGTATTCCATAAGATACGAGAACATCAAATAGAAGCTAATGGGAATAATAAAAACAGATGGTTATGGAATAATATATCCACTCTGACTTCCCAAGTAATTGATACCATAGTCTTTATAGGAATTAGTTTTGGACTAGGGTTTGGATGGTTCTTCGATTCGAATATGTGGCTACCATTAATTACTATGATGATTGGTCAGTATATATTAAAAGCTATTTTAGCAGTTGCAGATACACCTATATTCTTCTGGTTAACCAGATCCAATGAATAGATTAATGTAATAAAAACAAAGGGCTCTTATCTTCGCGGATAAGGGCCTTTCTTTTTGTTAACACAATGGTACGTGCTAAGAAGAACATCTAACAGCCCTCAGCTCCCGCTGTCTCTTCGTTCCAGCAAAAAGAAAAGTCCTCCGTAGAGGACCTTCCATTTACATATCGGATAACTTATATTTTATTTGATGTAACCACTGCTCTTGTTTCTCACTTAAGATAGTCCAACACATATGTTCTCTTGTTTCTCCATTGGCCGCAGGGTATGCTTGTAACATCTTATGTATCTTTTCATGTACATGTTCATACTTCTTAACACGTTCCTTTGCTTCAGTGGCAAAGTAAACACAAGCGTCTGGCATACCTTTATGGCGAAACTCTAAAGCATAATCAGTAAACATTTGGGCATCCTTAAGATGGTCTTCTTCCACTTCCATTAGTCTCTTTAAAAACTCCATTTAATATAACCTCCTAGATTACACTATTAGCACTCTCTATGCAACTAAATAGTTGCGTTACAAACTCTTCATCAATTACAAATCCCTGAAATAGCATAACCGTTTTAAAACCGAGATCATAAGCGTAACCCTCATACACATAACGACCCCCATATTGAGCTAACATTGCATTAGCGAATTGCTTCAACAATGTAACTGAAATATTAGTTTTTCCACTGTCTAACCAAATCTTAGATGTAGCTAGTAACTTTGAAGAAAGTGCTTTCTCTACTTGTTGCTGTATATCAAATACACCTAGTATAGGTGCACCTATAATGATGCCCTTCTCAAAGGCATTAGACTTAGGTAATATCTCCTGTTCAATAAATTTATTTACTCCTTGTACTAATGTTGTAACTTCCATATTTTCTCCTTCTTTTGAAAGGCGTCATTACAGACGCCTTAATAATTAGTTATTTTTATCCCTAGCCTAGATCTTTAATTGCAGCAATTAACTTGGTCATATCGTCTGATAAAGGACTATCGGCTACATTACCTGAAGGAATAACTGTTCTAGTAAACCCAGCTACTTCATTTTGAAGTCCTTGTAAGGTGCGTCCGATGCATCCAATGCGTTCATTATTAACGCCATTGTATACAGCTTGGTCGGATAAGTCTTTTGTATTACGCTCAATTAATCCACCTTGCTTAACAACTTCTCTTTCTAGGTAATCGGCTTTACATTCAGCTTTAGCAGCCGCCACAGCATTGTCTGACATTTGTTTAAAGATAACATCAAACTTATCTCCAACAACTCCAAAACGTTGTGATACACTCTCATTAAAAGCAATTATTTTTTCATCTGTTTTACCATCGGCTTTTAATTGAGCAATCTCTGCATCTTTATGACCAATGATTTCAGCTTGCTGAAGTTCAAAATGTGTTGCTGCTGTTTCTTCAAAACAACCACATTCCATTATAGGTGCAGCTTCACAAATACCTTGAGATTTTCCATTCATGATAGTCATCATCATCATAACTTCAGCCATGGAAATGCCTGCTGTTGCAGCTACTGAAGCTGCTTGATCCTTCTTACCGTCATTAAGTAATGAAATGATACTCATGATAGCTGCAGATACTCCTGTTACTGTACCTGCGATACCTGTTCCTAAACCTGTTCCTGCTACGGCTTTGCTTGCATATTCTCTTTCTACTGACATAATATTTCCTCCTATTAAATTACACTTATATAGTTGACTAGTTACTTAAGGTAATTCAATAGGCAGGACTTGACAAACCGTCATACTATCACCTCCCTTACTATATTAATAAGCATCTTTCTTAATAAATTGAAAACGCTGGACGTATACCAGACTCAGAGGTAGGAGGATAACTATTTAGATCTCCTGCCCATCCTATTATCAAGTAACTGGTTGATGAGTATATATCTCTTAACCAATATGTACCTAGTATGTTGACACTTGGTGGATTTAGTGCAAATAGTGGTAATTGTGTTTTACCACTTTCATGTAATATATACGAAGTAGCCCCCAAAGCGGTTAGGTTGTCATCAATTATCGGAATTATATTTCCTCCTAGTACCATAGAAACGCTCATTAAATCAACTGTGCTAGTGTACCAATCCATACCATTTACCACACCATTGTATGCAGAATTAGATAACTTAATCATATGTGATAACAAATGATTTTCAAAATCTTCCTCTATTATTGTCCTGGCATTTGCAATACCATCAGTATACATATATGACCCAACATAGCCATCAGATGTAGAGGCAGTTTCGCACATTGCCGAATCTCCAAACAATGCATCGGGAACTAAAGTGATATGATGTGAAGACACTTGATCGTCTGGGTCATTCCCAGTATTCAAATGATAATCAAAGGCTGCGATTCTATAAACCCTATCGTTAATTGTCCAAAAGTCACCAATAAACATATCGGTAAATGTACCTGCAGCAATTGCGGCATATTGTTCATCTGTTACGCTTGTACCTAAATCTTTTCCACGGTATATTGAATTGTGACATCCGGCGTTATCGTAAACTTGTATAAATGTACCCAAAGCTATATTCCCATCTACTTGTGTAACTGTATCCCCATTAATTGTTACTGAAGTAGTTAAACCATCAGCTCCAGCAGCACCAGTAGCTCCAGTTTCTCCTGTAGCCCCTGTAGCCCCAGTCGCACCATTGGTTCCCTGTAGACTCTCTAACCAATCCGTTTCAGAACCCTCAAATCCATTATCCACGGCAATTTGATAAGCAGATTCCCCATCAGCACCTGTACCTGACGCATATTCTTGCCATTCAGTACCTGTCCAATACCATCTGTATGGCTCCATTGAAGAAGACATATCGGCTGTATAGGAGCTAGTCCAAGCATTAGGTGTTTTTCGTACAATTATCTCACCCTGACTAATTCCTAAAGGCATATCATCATAACTAACTGTACCTATAATAATAGCATAGGTTGGTATACCAGTAGTATTTCCAATAGCTGTAAATAAATCAGGAACGTTTGAGATATCGCTGTAACCAGTTACTTCGTTAATACCATATACATGTTGCACATCAGCTGCATCATCAGGGCAATATAATTCTATCTCCCATTGTGCATTAATATACTTACATGTAATTTGGTAAGCGCATCCTGTAACAAAATCCCATTGTACTGGAGTATGACAATCTCCGTACAATGATATTGGAGTAGTACTTCCTGCTACGAAGTTAATACCAATTATATGTGTGCGTGTTAAATCAGTGATAGCTGGTAATGTAATCGCTAGGCTATCTTGACTAGTGCTCCACTCATAGTCTGTATTATCTACGGCTAAGAATAGAACATCTCCGTCACGTACAACTTTCTGCTTATACATATCCATGTTTGTATTAGCCGTAGCTAAACCTGTTTGTAAGGTAGCAATGTCTTCTTCATTGTCTTCAACAGCATCTGTTAAATCAACTAAGACTAAATCAATCTCATCAAGGTCATTGGTTATATCAACTAAATCACTATTTGTGATTGTGGATATAGCCGCAGCGTTATTAATTACAGATTGTTGCACAGCAGTTAATTCATTATCCACGTCTTCCTTTAATGCATAAGTTGAAGGTTTTACTTCCAACTGATAGAACACTGTATTTCTAGAAGCACTTTCTAAATCAAGAGCTAAAAGTAAAAGATGCACAACACTCTCTCCAAAGCTTGTACAAAACTCTACTACAGGTCTAGTTTCACCGTCTACATTAATCTGTTTAGGCTTAATTACTGTTTCATATATAGTGCTACCTAAAGTTGCTAAGTCACTTGTATCTCCAGCAACTATATTGATCTTTGTAAATGGGAATGAGTCACTATTCATGCTAGTGTTAATAGCAAGTAAATTATTCCAAGATGTTTCATCTAAAGTTACTGTTGATGGTATTTCTGTCTCACTATTTCCATAGTAAGGAATATTAATTTCAGGTAAATCGGCTGGTTCACCTTCTATTAGGTTGTCTACTTCTTCTTTTGTGTAATAGTCGGATAGATCGCCGCCACCGCCACCACCACCATTTAAAATGTAGGTAGATAAGAGACTTAGATCATTACGCCAGTTACCTGACGAATCCAAACCATAGTAATCTAGGATGTTATTCACATCAGATCTCCAATTACTCATTCGTTATACCTCCTCATAATAGCCGGGCAAATTTCTTCGCCCAGCTCGTCATTCTCGTACCATTGTTTTTTTTTTACTCTTTCTTTCGCATGAAGTCGCGCTCCACATCCCGTTTAAAATTATGCAGGTCTTTTTCAGTGCTGTCAATGCGATTGTGGAGCCTTTGGTGGGATTGAAGATTGGTTTTCTCATACTCTTTCTGATCGTTAGTATTCTCTTCAATACCCTTCATAGCAATTTCTAGCAATGTAGACAGTTTAGTTACTTGGCTTGTTAAATTTACAACAGGTTTACTAACAGTAAAAAATAATCCTATTATTATACCTAAAGCCACTACTACACTACCAACAGCTTCATATTCGCTCATAGGGGTCCTCCTAGTTCATTAGTTTATAATATGTGTTCTTGCCGCATTGGCCATCATCATCTAAACCAACACTAGCTTGGTAATTAATAATTCCTGTGGATGTGATAGAACCAGCTTTCCCATCCAATTCATCATCATAGAATCCCTTACAGTGTAACAAACCTTGTACAATGTATACAAAGGCACCTGTATCACCTTTCTCTACTAGCGCTTTGTTACCATACTCTTTAGATAGAGATCCAAAGGCTCCGTCCTCAGCTAATCCAGCATTAAACTGTGCATTGCACTCTACTTGATAAGCTACCACAGCTCCTGCTAAGGTTTTAGATCCAAAATCATTATCCTCGTCTAACTTAGCTTCTCCACACTTTTCACATGCTTTGATTTCATCTCCATAGTTAGTGTTTAACCATGCTTGAAACTCTTTTACAGACATTTTAGACTCACTTGCTGTACTAGATGAACTAGATGAGCTAGATGAACTTACTGCGGCACCGGCAGCAGCCAATGTAGCGGATGCATATGCGCCATCACTAAGTCCCATTACGGTATGGTAGCTCTCGCGAACGTAAATACCGCCACGAACACAATACTTACTATTGGTTAAATAAGCTGCGTCTTCTAGGATTAAGAACCCGTCTGCTTTCATTCGGGATTTCATAGTGGATGTGATCCATCCATTACTTGTGTAATCAGAAACACCTGCTCCCTTAGCTACAACATTCATGAAGCTTGAACAATCACAGTTATTATCAACTGTAATCTTAGATAACTTGTAATCTACCTTTGCAGCCTCTGTATTCAATGTGTTTCTATCTGATTGACCATAACCTATATGATCATTAGCACAACCAGCCTCTACTTCTGTTGCCATAGCTTCTCTGACAGCTGCGTCAGGATGAATAGCTAAAAAGCCCCATGTACCGTAATACCACTCACGTGTACAAACTTCTTTTTTGGTACTATCGCCTTTTGTTCCATTGACAGTACCCTTTTCACTGATGCTTGAATGTCCTATTAATACTCCCATATTATTCCTCACTTTCTACTGGATCAGGTAGAATAGCTACTTGTGTTAATACACAAGCAATACCTGAGCCTAATGCAATTGAACCAATTGTTACCCAGTCCATTTCAGTAACTAAGTTTCCTACTGTTACCATGGATACTGCTGTCTGTGCCATAGTCCTAACGGACATGTAACCTACCTGTTTCCACCATGTAATACTTGCTAATTTTCCCATAGTATAACCTCCTTTCTACGTTTTTAATTTATGTTATGTTGTTCCTTGGAACAATAACTAAATTACTCTATTACTATCTTAGTACTAAATACCTTACTAGCTAATACTTCATTATTATAACCTGAAACATATAATGTAAACTCTGTGGTATTGTGTAAAGAAATTGTCATTGATTGTTGATATGTAATATACTCTTCGGCGAAATAGCCTGTCCTTATTACAATACGATAACATTCGTATGTATCACCCGACATACTAACTACAATACTTCCAACCTCAGGTACATACGTAACTTCTAAATCACCACTAACATTATCATATGAAAACACTGGTGCGAAGATAAGGGATTCCTCTGTATCCTTTAAGTTTACAAAGGCATGAGCCCCACGATGGGGGAAGTGTTTTACTCCAACCTTCTCAATGGCATTCATTGTTAATAAGGCGGGTATTTCTTCCCATTCATCAAGACTTTTCATCGCATTCACTTGCTCACTAGCTAATAACCCATATTGATAAGTTGTATTATCAGGTTCATTCATGATACAAGCTGATTCGTAATCATAAGGTAATTCAATTGTTTCACTAATTACTAATTCTGACATAGTTGCACCCCCCTAAAGCGTAAGTTCTGCAGACATTTCAATTATATAGTCTTCTGTTTTATATGGCCTATCCACTTCAGCCGATATTGTTATAAGAGCATCGATAGCAGGAGGACTTATAAACTTAATTGATGGCTCATAATAGCCAAGAACTCCCTTATTGGCCAAACCGTTACCAGACCCATATGAAGTAGAAGAAGTCGTGCAACTAGCGCGTACACGCCAATAACGGGCCGTAGTATCTTCAAATTCAAAAAGTGTATTAGATTGTGATGAGGTGGAAGATGCACATGTTACAATAGTTTCCCATGTAACACCATCGTTAGAACATTCTAGAAAACTATAGGTACGTGATGCTATAGTAACTATCCACCAGTTTAAGGTAACTTCTTTACCATAATCAAAATGACAATACCAATAGTCAGTATTGGCGGTACCATCAGTATAATCTTCTAAGCCGTTGAGTTGCGCGGCCACTATAGGAGCTAACGGATGATAATTGGCAGTAGAATAATAACTCTCATATTTAAGATTGTATGCATAGTAATGCATACGGTTCATGTCAGGAGCTGTATTGGTATCGTCTAGGAATTGTGCTGCCGATACTATTCTGGTATCATTACCCCAAGGATTAATGGTATAATCCACTCCTCTTTCCATAACTACACCATCTACAGTTATTATATCGGTATCTTCTACGAATCTAGGTATAGGACAATCAAAATCGGTAGTTACCCCATCACCATTACCTACAGCAATAGCCGCTAGTCTATATTGAGGAAAGTCTCCTGTTTTTATCTGTTTGCATCCTACATAAGGAATAACTATTGAATTGGCATAGCCATAATTTGCCTGCGTATTATCTACCGTTTCAGCAGCAAAACTTACTGCTTTGTTGGTTGCACTATAACCTGTACCACTAGCAGTTATTCCACAGTAATCCCCATTAGTATAAGTAATACCCGATACCCCAGGAGAATCCTCCCTCACATAGTTAGAATTATATCTACTAGATAAATATATTGCGGGGGTTACATAGCTTGAGCCGAAAGCTTTCCTTCCGTTTATCATGCTGGCTAGACCGTTTGTTGAGGCATGATGAAAGTAAAAATTTTCCATTTCACTAGTTATTGTGCAATAAACTATACTTGTTATAATTAGTGAATCATATTTACTTCTGGATAAAGTTATTGGGTTACCTTCAGCATCTTGGAAAAAGGCGTGTGTTAAGAGACTTAATTGGGTACCCCATATAGTAGAATAATAATATCCTTGTAAACCCACCTCAGTTAATTCTTGATCTTCGGAAGGTAGATCAAACGTAAATAATAGAGTTAAAATAGATGTAGGGAAATTAAATTCTCGTGATACCACCGTAATATCTGTGGCAGTCTGTAGTGGGTTAAAGAGGGCTGTTCTGGTTTCAACTAATGTACCACTACCATCTCCCACCATACATCTGTTTATAGTATAGTCAGATCCTGCCGTGTACATATTATTTAACACTATATTTTCTGCGATGGCTGTTTGTTTTACTTCTCCTGTGCGACTATCAATTACTTGAGCCACAAATCTATTATGTAATTTAGGCTTTAAATTAAATTTATGCATATAAAATTATCCTTTCTTTTTTAAGCTGGTAAGGTTCCTGCGAAGACACAAGTTACAGTAGTTACACAAGATACATTGAAACTAATTACCTCACGAGGAGATTCTTGGTATAATGTACTTACATTATACGTGTTTAGTGAGGTAATAAGAGATACATTAAAATTGACCTGTTCTTCATCATTAGCATATATGTTCGATATACCTATGGTAGTTACAGCAACATCCAGATCTATATCAAATTGAATTATTTCATCTGGAGGGCCTATATCAGGTGAAACTGTAGCTTCAGCATAAGCAAATCTATCAACGCCCCAATTATCAAAAATAGTACAAAATTTTGTTCTTACTGTTGCGATGTTTACCGTAGTAGCTAAAGTATCTAACATATGAATAGTTATTACATTATCAACAAACTCTATCTTATCTATATCTAATGAGGTACTAAAGGTTAAGCAATTTAATATATCGTCATCTAGGTATACATCCAGGTTGGATTCAATGTATATAGTATGGGCATCTTCACTTAAGGTGGCTGTTATCTCAAGGGTTCTAAATAAATCTGGAGGGCACACAAAACTTATAAGTTCATTGACTATATTAAAACTAACAGTTTCACGTGGCATAGATGAAGCAACATAAGTTCTTTCTGTTAAACACCATACATTACTACCATCAGATTTTGTAGCTACAAAACCTACACGATAATCATTTAACCTGTGCACTCTCAAATCTACTATGTCATCTCCCAGCTCTTCTATCTGTCTTTCTATCTCCCAGACTTTATCTGAAGTCTCTTCTGCTTCCTGCGTGTAATTTCTATAGTAAGCTTGCCCATCTTTAATGTAAGCTACAATAAGTCCTTGATCCTGTTCCCAAAATAATTCTGACTTATAACCTCTAACAGCAGCTACACTGCTAACTCCTGTAGACAGTTCTACCTGTGTAGTGTCATCAGCCCCTAGCTGACCTACCAGCGTACCATTTGTTTTAACCACAAACACCCAAGGGGTATCATCCGTATATAGGGTGTAATAATCCGCCCCTGTAGGAAGGTACCAAATAGCGTCATATTCAATTGCCGCCGCTATACCCGAAGGAACTGTATATACAGGTTCCCAAGAACTTTCAGCTGTCTCCGTGTAACCTCTACTGTATACAAGCATTATCCCATCTGTATTTTCTCCGATGGCATAAATAGTGGTTGGAGACGTAGCTCCTTCAGGCTGTTCTATTGCTAAGTCCATAACAGTTAAAGGTATTGCTGTGACTCTTTCTGCTATACCACCTGAATCAATTACAAATAGTATCGATCGTGTGTTAATAGTTAACTTACCTGTGCTACATTGCATTGTAGCTGAGAATGTATGTGCCCCACTAAGACGCGACATATACGCATGAGGAATACTTATATTACTACGTCCCGCAGGTACATCGAAATATACTGGAGCGAATAGTTCTGAGTTACTATTATCCTTTATACGCACGGTGACTTCACAAGCCTCTGAAGATATTACCGTTATCTGTAGTTTACCTCCAACATCTCTATCAGCTAATAGCACTGAACCTATAATGGCTACAGTTGTTTCTTTTTGAGCTACAGTAATAATTCCTGTGTTGTATGTAGCTAGGATTCTAGGAAGTTCATCCTCAATAGAAGATAAGTCGATCTCTTCCGAATCTGTTGCCAATATCCAAGAACTAAATGTAACAGACGTATTGGTATACAAGGTAAAGGAACAACTATCATAATCACCTATTGAAGTGGTAAACTCTACTACGAAAATACCATTCCTGTTATTCACAATAGGTAATCTGTATACATGCTTTTTACCATCCGAATCTATAGCATTTAGTTCAGCATATATAGCTGGGGCATAATTGTCTGCAAAGGCAGTGGCAACTACAGCAAAATAAAGTGTTGTAGGTATAGTTGACCAAATAGCATTGTTTATAGTATACTCTGCCTTACCTCCAGACATTAATACAAGGGTATTATTAGTGTATACACCATTAGTAACGCTCCATTTACTTGAATTGTATTCTAATACATTATTTCCATATGCCATTAAGTAACACCCCCTAAAGCTTCTTGATTAAGAATTACAGCCTCACAAGATAAACCACCATTATAGGTATATTGTGCACGTTGTAATAATCCCGTGAAAGTCATATCGTGTTTATAAGATTTGACTTCAATTTTATCTCCAATGTTTAATAATGGATTACCTCTCATGGATACGTCTAATGTAGGTATGTCGCATTGTACATAAGTATCAAGACGTGTTTTATAAGCTAAACCATATTCACCATTTTGAATATAAATATTATCGATGGTTAACATGTTGTCTGTGCTATCTGATAATATAGCTGTTACATTATCTACAGTAATACCTCTCACGGTTAAGGCTAAATCAGTAGATACATCAGTACCGTACATATTAACTATTATATCCCAAGCGGAAGCATCAATACTAAGTATGTTAGGAGCTAATGTGCCTATAAGACTTATATCTGTTAACATGATTAAAGGACCTTTACTCAAAGATAATAAACCTGTAGATGTTCCACCTAAAGAAGAAGTCATCTGTGTTACATTGATAACCTCGATGTTTTCAACCGCCTGAGGCAATTTATAGTTAATTTCAACTCCATCGAATGTGGTAATCAAGGATTGTTCACTATCCAAAGTTATTACCTGATTTTCATCTGTTATAGTAGCGCGTGTATTTAATGTCTGTGTTATAGCCTTTACAACTATACCACCTTCCTTTGTTGCCATACACCAAGCCAATGCACCTTGGGATAATTCTTGTAGATACTCTATAGGAGTTCCAGATACGTAGGCATAAGATAAAACTTCATCAAAGTCGCCCTCTAATGTAGCTGTAGCACCTAAGGACTCAAGTGTACTTAATATATAGTCACCTATGTTCTTATTAGTTTCCACATAAGATCTAGGTGTGGATTTATTGAATGTATTGTATAGATTGTCATAAGCTACCACAGAAGCCGTAGCTCCTGTGATAGTGGCTTTCCAATCAGCTAAATAGTACTCTCCTAACTGTAACCATTCTACTTCTTCAGTGTCATCAATTACAGTGATATAAGGTATTATCATTATGTTCAATTTGAATCTACCGTAATAAATACCCTCTTCATTTGTAGGAGAAAACATACCGTCTTCATTATATAAGGTGAATGAAAGTTCATTAGCTGATATAGCTCCAAACGGATTATCTGTATCAGCTGAACTTTCTTCAAGCCAAGAACAATCTATCAAATAATCATCCGGTGTGACTGTCAATACATTACTACTTGAGAAATATATTTCAATCTTCATCTTTATACTACGACTAACCGCATTAAAATCATCATCTGTTAAAGCTCTCATAATTTACCTTTCTATTAGATTGAATGTTAGGTTTTTCCATACCCACTGGCTTCCTTCGGCATTATGTAACTCTGAAGGAATGGAACCTACATAAACTTCAGCTTCTTCTTCTTTACCATTTTCATCATACACTAAGGTAAAGAAGATCTTAGCACTCCAAATAGCTTCTAATATTGTGTCTAGATCTTTTTGGCTAATAGCTGTATAGGTGAAATAATATTTACGCTTAGGTGCAATTAAATCACCAACCATATAACCACTAGCTAGTCTATACATATCTGTTATATTGTAGCGTTCCTTCTTAAATGTGGAAGGATTTTTAATCTCTATACCGTTAACTTTAAACATTACTCACCTCTCCTTTTAGTTTCTTTACGTTGTATTACACGTAACTTATTATTTAACTCTTTTAAACCACTTTCATCTGCAATTAATGTACCTACATAGGCAATCATTTGGGATTGATCTTCTGGAGATAAAGTAGTTAAAATAGGCGCCAAGTATTCATAAATACGTTGGGCAATTGTAGTTGACAATGCTTCAATAGATGTGTCAGCTAATTCTACTAACATAGCCGCTACCTCTGTAGGTGACGTACCATTGGTGTTAGTGTTTGTAATACTTTCGGCCGCTTGAACACCCTGTAAATTTACACCTGACGATAAATCTGTATTACTTAAAACATCATCTACATTACTAAATGTAAGATTATTGAACATATCCGACATAGATTCAAAGGTAGTGGTTAGGATAGTTAATAAATTAGTAGACCATGTAGTTAATTTAGTTAATGACGTATCCATTGCATCATCTGTAACATTAACAAGTCCATCTGTATCTATTGCCTCTGGCTGAATAGCTTCTAACAAGGCATCACTTATAGTGGACGCACTACTCAATACGGAGTTTACATTATCTATCATACCATCCCCAAGACCTTGAGTAACCATCTCACCCATCCAGGTTGTTAATTTAGATGGTGAATGAATATCTAATCCGTCTTGGAAGCCTGAAACTATTGTACTTACTACTGATGAAACTGCGCTAGTAACACTACCCACTAATCCGCTAATACCGCTAACAATACCTTTTACAACATTACTTCCTATTTCGCGACAAGCACTCCACATGCTAGAAGCTATGGCAGGTATATCTTTAGTAACAAAAGTGACTAATTTAGAAATTGTGTCACTTATAAATGTGCCTATTCCTTCTAGGATACTGTTGAAAGCTGCTATTATATTACTAGCGGCTTGTCCAATAGCCGAAACAAAATCTTTTAATGTCTGAGGCACTGTAACTAAACAGAACGTAATCAAAGCCTGACCAAAAGCGGCAAGTGTTTGAGGTACCGTAACAGTGCAGAAGGTAATTAACTTCTCATCCAAGTCCTTAAAGAAAGCTACTACATCATCAGTGAACTTGTCGAAGGTTGCTGGTATTGTAACTGTGAAGAATTCTAATATATAGGCGTCAAAAGCCTTCAATGCATCAGGCACCGTTACTGTACAGAATTCAATTACTGTAGCTGTAATACGTCCTAAAGCAAATCCAATAGAGTATAAACCTAACTCGAAGGCTGCAGGTACTGTAACAGTAAAGAATTCCTGTATTAATGTATTGAAATCCTCCAAAGCCTTAGGAATAGTAACTGTAAAGAATTCTGAAATAGTTTCACCCATATCACTAAAGCCTTGTGCAATTACACTCATGGCCGTACTAAAGAAGCTAGCTACATCATCTTTGAAGAAACTAATTAATACTCCAATAAGCTGACCTAAAGCTTGCCCTAATAAACTTCCTATTAATGTACCAACACCTGGTGCGATAGCTGTGCCTATAATGGCACCTAGTACACTTAATACGGTGCCACTCCAAGTACCCCATGTTTGGGCATCACCTATTTCATCGGCACTCTTACCTATAGCTTCGCCTAAGGCATTTGTTAAGTAAGCCGCTAGGAAATCTAATCCTATTCCAGCGACAAATCCAATTACATCAAATTTAAAACCTGACTTAAAGGCTACTAGTAAGTCATCCCCCAGGGTAGAAAAGACGAGGATAATGTCATCCCAAGATCCCGAAAATGCTTTGATTATAGCTGGGCCTAAGGACGTAAAACTATCCCATGTAATTACATTATCAAGTATTTTAACTACGTCATCCCAATTACTTGCTAGAGACTCAGCAAAGCCCCCAAATATAGAGGATAGCGCTATATTACTAAATGCTCTACTGATAGCAGCTAGTATAGATGAACCTAAAGTTGTTGCAAATAGAACAATCCCCGAACTCTCTGAAACATTCAGATGTTCATACATATATTCCCACAACATAGTGACGAATCCAGCTCCTAGCATACCCAGCGCAGCCCCTATATAAGCACTACCAAAAACAGCTCCTATCGCCGCCCCTAATAATAACCCTATAGAAGAAGCTATATTAGCCTTAGCTACTGAAGAGTCACTTAAATCCCATGCCTCAGCAAGTTCTTCCCAGAACCAGTTAGCAATGTTTAAAGCTAATACACCTAAAGCGGCTCCAATGAATGGATGCCCTACTAAGCCACCTAAAATAGCTCCGACGGCAGCACCTAATAAATTGGCTGCTAAGTCCGAATCCCCCAATAAAGAGGTCTTCAAGGTTTCCCAGAATGTTGATGCATCTGCCGACATAGAAGCAATAGCATCACCCCAGTTTAATGCTGAGGTATCTAATGAGGAAGTAATATTCTCCCAGTCAGTAGCCCAATCACCAGCCCAATCAAAGGCATCACTATAATCAAGTGAACCTAAGCTGTCTAATGTATCTAGCCAAGAATCCGTACTAGATGTATCTGTGTCAGTACTTGTATCAATTGTAAATACTTCATCGAAGGACTGTAAATTATCTCCGGCTGAAGATGCAGCCTCTGCAGCGTCTTCTACATCACTTAAACTATCAGCCATATCTTCTAAGCCGATCGAATAATCATCTGTATCAGGGAACTCAAATTCTGGTGTTAATACATCACTAAATAAATCACTTAAACCTAATGAAGCAGTTAAATTACCTAACTGATTAGCTACACCTGAAAAGAAGTTTGCAATAGCTTGTCTTGCAGCTTCTGAACTAACTACTATAGCTACAAAGGCTGCGGCTAATCCAAGTAGTAATCCTGCTGCCATTGGAGCTATACTAGCAGCTGTTGCAATAGCTGATGCAACATTTAAGAAAACTGTTACAACTGCTTTAGCCCCGGTTAAAGCATATAAAGATACAGCCAATTGGGCTAATACCTTATAAACTGAAGAAGCTATCAATAAAGCAATTAATCCTGCGGCTATATAACGAAGAGCCGGATAAGCTGTCATAAGCGAACTAGTTAATTTATTCATAACTTGTACAGTAACAGCTAAATAAGGTAATAAAGTGGCTAAAGCGTTGGATAGCATACCAAATGCATCTAATACTAAAGAACCTACTATAATACCTAAGTCAGCAAAGGCATTTTTTACTGCTATTAAACCAGACCAAACTTGACGTAAGGTAGTCCAAGAAGATTCAGGAAATACAGCTTGGAAAAATCCTCCAGCACCATAAGCCTGTGTTATCTTAACTAGAGCCTGTAAGAAATTGGATACCTCATTTAATTTATTTGTAATATCTACAAATAAATCACCCCAACCATAGGCCAATATAGTTTGTATAGCTACACTAATAACTTCAATAGAACCACTCATGGTATTTGATAAATCTTCAGCGGCTCCAGCATATCTTTCCTGTAGTTGTTCTAATATAGCAAATACAGCTGTAGAAGAATCTATATCATAATTACCAATGTTTTTAGCTACATCAGCAGAAATACCTAAACCTTCTTCCAATAATTCGTAAACAGGAATTCCCGCATTGTACAATTGCCGCAATTCCTGGGCTGATGCAGTACCGGCAGCTACCATCTGCCCTAAAGCTAAAGAAACACTATCTATAGTATCTGCCATAGATCCTGCATCATTAGAAAAGACTGCTGCTGTATCGGTTAATATTTGCAATG
Source organism: Eubacteriales bacterium (assembly GCA_044425815.1). GTDB lineage: Bacteria > Bacillota > Clostridia > Lachnospirales > Lachnospiraceae > CAUPWF01. The sequence continues at coordinate 11,682 of JAWXVA010000005.1, read as the reverse complement.
TAGGTATGGTTGCTTCTGCTGAAAATCCCATAGCCATTAATTGCCTTGAAGCATCTGTTAAATTGGTTGTACTTAACGGTGACATCAAAGCTATACTTTTTAATGAATTAAGAAATGACTCGGAAGAAACTGAAGCATCCGACATTAAGTAAGAAAATGACACAGCGGCATCTTCCATATTTTGAGCGAACTCAATAGACCCTGCGACCATACTTTCCACAATATTTAACATCGTATAGAAAGCTTGCGCTATAACAATACCACCTAAAATACCTTGTATGTTAACTGTATGTCCTTTAACTGTAGCTAAGTTCTTATCTAACTTCTCAGCTTCACTATTAGCTTGTTTACTTCCACTAACCATGTCAAAAAAGCTATCTGATGTTTTTCCTGCAGTACTATTTACTCCACTGCTAGCCCCTTGTAAGGAGCTCATAGAAGATCTAGCTTTACTTAAATTAGAAGCCCAATCTTGAGATATCTGAGCACAATCCAATAACTTACTGGTAGCTGTAGTTAGCTCAGTATTTATAGCTCCAAGTGTTTGCCATACCTGCGTAAAAGCTTGTTGATCAGGAGCACCCAAATATTCTCCTGTATCTGTATCCATACGCCCTATACTTTCAGCATATGCATACATGGTGCGTAAATTTTGTTCCATCTGTTCCGATTCGGCCACTGCTTTTGAAAAATCAATGACTGGCGCACCAGTTGTGTTACTTAAACTACTAATAGCAGTTTTTATTTCTTGTATATCACGTTGAACTGAGGCTGTGTCTATACTAAAAACCCCAGAAGTATTCGTATTCATGTTTAAGCCATTTAAGGCTTGTTGTATATTAGTTATCTCTGGAACCACTGCAGCTAAAGTAGTTTTAAATGTTTGCGCGTGTGTAGTGGCTGTGGTTAAAGCATTATTTATACCTGATGTTAATTGATCTGCTTGTATAGGTGTACTTAACTGAGATAACTCTTCTTTTAGTTGGGCCGTATGTGTCTTCATTTGAACAAACATGTCTGATCCGCTCATGCCTTCTAACTTTGCATTGAGCCCACTTATTTCGGCCTGTAAAGCTTTCACCTGTTCTAAAGACTCTGTAACACTTCTTGTAATTGCATCGAAGCTTACACTTCCGCCCATAGCAGTTTGTAGCTCTTTACTTAGTTGGGATGCTAATGTAGCTGCTTGCTCCATCCCTGCACGAAATACACTAATGTCCAAGGAAAGACTGGCTTGTAAGGTTCCTACATCTGTGGCCATTTCTATTCCTCCTTAATTCATAAATGGTAGTTCATCAATAAAGGCATTAGGTTTGCCTACGCCACCATTGACACTTCTAGAATCTCTTATGTCATCATAAGGGACTCCGTCTATTGTTATTGGTTTCTTCTTCTTCTTAGGATTGTTTAGCTTCTCATGCATTTCACATAGAGCAGCTAATTTACGTGGTGTACATCTCCAAAATGTTCTAGGAGACATCTTTAAAACCACTGTGCTGACATAATAATATGAGACCCAATCCCATCCAGCGTTGGGATTAAAATCTAATTGGGTCTGTTTGGGAAAGGGACAACTGGTTTACCTGCACTATCGGTAGTTGGTTCTTTCATATCTATAGCTTTTGCATGTTCCTGAGCTGCTGTGCTATTAGATGATTCTGGAGTAGCTGAAGAGATAGCTCCATTCAATTTTGTCATAATTCCTTGCATGTTCTGTGGTGTTAACCATTTACCTACTTCATATACAGTTAGTTTGTACTTGATAGGTTCTCCTGTAATCTCATCTAAGATTGCTTGATCATGGATTAATCCTAACCAAAGCATACGACGTACATCTACCATAGATCCTTTAGTTAAGGCTTGGTTAGCTGCGTCCATGTTACCATAAATACGTTCCATCTCTGCGAATGCATTTAAGTCAAAACGTACAAAACGTTCTTCATCTCCAAGGATACCAATACTTGTGTACCCTGATCTTATATCTTGTAATTTACTCATAATTGCCTCCTTAATAGACCAATTGCTATGGCATATAATGCCATAGCTAGGTCTGCCATCTTAATTTAATTGTCTTTTTGTTTCTTAGCTATCTGATGTAGCTGCTGTTGGTACTGTAGGTACTGCTGTAAACCATGCTGTGATGTAACCTGATGTCAATGACGAATCATCATCATCAGCTTGAATTTGCCAAACATCGTCAAACTCACGCTTAACAAAGGAACCTGTTAATGTAGGTGTTGTGAATTCAATACTATCACCTTTAGTATTGTTATCTTGCTCACCTGCAACAAATTTACCCTTTAATAACCATGTGTAACGGTAAGAACCGTTTGACTTCAAGGTCTTATAACCTAATGCCACATATGGAGGTTGGTCAGTTGATTTCTTAATCAACACTCCGTTAATGTAGCTGTGACCTAATAAAGTGTTTTGATGAGATGCATCAATATCGGCTACATTAAGTTCTACCTCAATTTCACCTAAAGTTGTTGCATTCTCATAAGGGCCGTCATCAGCAAACAAAGTTGCTGCACTTGCATTTGGATTTACGTTAGCTGCAATAGCTCCACTTAACTTAACTGGTGTACCATAAGTAACTGCTGTTGAAGAATCTGCTGTAAGAAGTGCGTAATGTAAATCTCTTAATCCGATTGTTGCCATGCTGTTTCTCCTCTCTAAAATGTATTTGCTTTTACAGGGACATTCAGGCTGTATAAATAATTACCAGATTCATCCTGTCCCAATGCTATAGGTCCTGAATGTATGTCAAATATAACCCACGTATCAGAACTTATATCTTGAATCTCACAACCCTGCTGTAAGAAGTATTCCCATAGGGTTGTTACTTCCGATAAGGCTTCTCCCTGAGAAGGATTACGGAATATAAATTGATATCTAAATACTCCTACTTGCTTAACTACACCTGTAGCAATACCTGTGTCATACCAACTAGCGCAATAAGCTTTTGCCGGTGTCGTAGGTAATGCTTGTAAATAGGTACCATTAGCATTTACTCTAGTGTCTGTGACTTCTTCAGGGATCAAACCCAGAGTAGCTAGATGACTAATTAAAGTATGTAATAATTCCATAGTACCTCCTAACGTAATGAATTACTAATGTGTGAAGCCATTTTATTTGAAAATGTAACGCCGGAGTATCTTCGTACGGTATTTTCTAACCACTTATAGCTATTAGGCTTTTTAGGATTATATAATTCATGTACATACGTTACATACTCAGAGGTAGCTAATCCAGTTTTTGGATTAGTGTTCCCTCCACCAAAACCAATAGTACGTCGAAGTGTGTTATAACTGTCCTGTGTGGACTGGCTACCACTACTTCTAGTAGCTCCTGTTACTCTAGGGGCATTGGATTTGGCCTGATTAAATATTTCATCGGATAAATTATCAAGACCTTGTCGAGAAGCTGTAATTACAGCTGTCTCCTTAATCTTCATATTCCTTTTAAACTGTGTTACACTTGCAGGTTTAATTTGCATTTCTATCATGGTAAATACACCACCCCGATAAAAGAAGTAGACGCCTCAGCATAAAAGACTTCTTTAGATATTATAGGTAACTGTGAAAAGTCACCATAAGTTACTTTATTCTCTGGAGTTATTAATTCAATGTCACTACCTTTCATATAAAGCTGTGAACTTGAAACCACTTCTTTGCCTTCAGCGTTGACTACCAATGTATTCTTTTCATACAGGTAACAATTAAAGGTTTGTGTTTTATCTCCTAATGAATCTCCTAAACTATTTGTACCCAAGGCTTCGGTAAATGTAACTGGAGTTGTAAATAATCGACTTATAACACTGGCGTTAATAGTTTTCATGATCACCAACTCCTAACATACCATAATGAAAAATAGATTTTTTCGGTGTAGCTGCCATAACTGGAGCTCCTCCCGCAATTACTTCTTTCTGTAATGAAGCTAAGTACAATGACCAGTAATCAAAAGCATTGGCCCCTTCTTTTTCAGAATAAGGACCTACAGTGAATTCCGTGGATGTTGTTAATTTAGGTAATAGCGCTGTTACACAGCCTATACAGGTAGCTACTATATTGTTATTATGTAATTCCAACATATAAGCTATCTCGCCATCATCAAATCGGGCAGTGTCTTCTTCTGTATCACCTAGACGAAATCTTACCTGAAAAAGAGGTGTCTCGGCTAATTTAGAAATCTCATATGTGAATGTCATAATAAGCCTCCTACTCTGCTTTAGCTGATAATGGAGAAGGTATCACTGGTTTCCCTGTAGCTACCTTTTCTTGCTTTGCTTCTTGTGTTGTTTGTTCAGTTGCCGGTGCTGTCTTTTCGTCTGACGCAGCCTGAGTCATCTGATCCTCCGGCCAAAGAGCAATTCTGCTAATATAGCAGTTACGTGCTCTGTCTCTATGTGTGAAGCCTTCAGGTAAGAGATCACCTTTGTAATACATCTTACCTTTCCACTTCACATAAGCACGTGTAACGTAATAACGTGGCATTAAGCAGGAGTAACAGCGTTTTTAATGAAAGTTCCCATGTCGGCTGCGACAACTTTCATATCATAAGCCATTTCACATTCAATACGATCTGTACCAATACCTAACTGAGGCATTGAGAATCTGTTAATACGTCCACCATAAGCATTAGAGCCCATAAGGCCTGACCATACAAAGATGTAACCTGCTGTAGCTGTTTTAAGTTTAGGAGCACCTGTAGTGTAACATAACAATACATGGTTACCTAAAATAAATGACATATTAGCATCTTGGCCTTTCTTAGCAGTGTTTTGAATTGCATTAGCAATTAACACACGTTCTACATCAAATAATTGTGCAATAAGGTCTGTTGTAACAACACCTTTTTGTGTGTATTTAACTCTGTCTAAGAAGTCTGGGTGGTTCTTTAATGCATCATAAGCTCTACGTCCCATTACCATTGTATTTGGACGTTTACCTGTTGTTTCTGACTGATCTGTTGCCATAGCTGAAATATCTTCGATAGGTGTAGATGTTGCATAGTCATCCCAATAGATAACTTTGTTAGCAGCTGCTGCTGCAGCTCCTTCAAGATCTTTTCCCCATACACCATCCGTAAAGAATGTTTTTGCCCAGTTGTTTTCACGGTTAAGTAAAATTTTGTCTGTAACAAAAGATACAGCGTCTTCATCTGGTGTTAAAGGTGAATCGGCATTAGCACGATCCTCTTCAACTACATCTTTGTGGAATGCATACTTTCTACAGAAGTATGTAGGTGTATTATCAATCTCGTAATCGCCTCCAGCTGATTCTGTTCCAGGAGCTCTTTCTTGAGCGTCATCACGGAACCAGTCCTCTTTTAAATACATGAAGTAACGATCTGATTGTTTTTGTACTGGTACTACAGGAAAAACCTGACCAGCAATAAAGTTTGATTCATCTTGAAAGTACTTAACACTAATATTGGTTAAGGCCTTGTCAATATGGATGTCTGAACGGTTTGGCATTTTTTATATCCTCCTCTTTTAATTATAATCTAAGTAACACTGGAATAATATCATTTGCGGCACTAGCTGCTTCTAAAGCAATACCGATTACGTTATTCTCAGTCCATGTTACAGCGTCACCATTTGCGTCTGTTGTTACTAAAGCTCCTTTTGCAATTGCTGCAGAAGCTTTCATCATCGTGATACCATCAACCATTACAGTAGCGGCTTCACTTGCGATTGCTTGGCGTTGTAATACGCCGATAACGACATCAGTATTTGCTGATGCTAATACTAATCCGTTAGCGCCTAGCTTAACGGCTTTGTACTTGTCTGACATTGCTGCGTTTGTTACGACAGAAATGCATGTTCCTGGAATTTGATACATAATAAACCTCCTTAAATAATTTAATTGTTACATTCCTAATTGTGCTGCACGATAGTTTTCATACAACGCTGGATTTTCTCTTAAAACGGCTTTCATTGCTGTTTCATAATTAGCGCCTACATTAGCAGCTGTGTAAGTAGCAATAGCAGATTCTAAAGCTGATAAAGAATCTGTTGGAACGTCAACACCAGCACTGCCAGTAGGAACAAATGTTTGTCCCATAGCATTGTTTGCTACTTTAAGCAATTCACACAAGTTTGTGTACAAGTCTTCATTACTGTTAGACAGTTGTTGAATAGCTTTGATGTGCACATCTTCGATAGGCAAATTATCGTAAATCGCAAATTCGGCTTTAAAATCCGCAAATGCTTTTTCTGCCTGTATTTCTTCAAGGGCTTTTTGCGCTTGAATAGCTGAAGCTTGCGCTTGTGCAATCATGTTGCGTGCCTCTTCAGGTAAACTTGCTAGAGGGTCAATTGCAGGGGCAGCTGCCGCCTGAAGTGTAGCAATTTCATCTGTTAAAGCAGTGTTCTTGGTTGACAAATCTGTGATCTGTCCTTGTAACGCTGTAATTTCTGCTACTGATTCTTCAGAAGCTGTTTGTACAGCATTAGCACAATGTGCATTAATCATATTACGCACATCATCGACTTGTGATTCATCCAATGAATTGATGTAGTCTTCAAAAGTCATGTTTTTGTAACCTCCTTCTTGATTTTTAGTGATATTTAATTGCTTAATGTGATCTTGGAATTTATCCAAATCCACATGAGCTACAACATCCAGTGCAAATATGGAATCATTGCATATAACATGATTCTCCTCGTCAAAACTATATGCTACTTCCTCTTCAGTAATAGCATCAATGAAATTATACGCCTTAGCTTCAACGGCTGTAAGGTAAGTTTCTTCATCCATCATAGATGATAACTTAGCTCTAGATAAACCTGTAGGGGCATATAAATTAATAAGTGTATCTTTGGTCTTCATAAGTACATCCGCAGCCTTTACTAAATCTGAATGCTGTCCTTGTACTTTAGTACTAGGATTATGTACCATTAATAATGTGGCATCTGACATGTAACGGTGTCCTGCATCAGCTGCCTGTAATAAACCAACTGCGGCCGACGCTATCATGCCGTCTCCGTAAGTATTAATTACTGCTGAATGCTTACGCAATTGGTTAACCATGCTAGCCGCAGCAAATACAGAACCTCCAGGGCTATTAATATGAACGTTAATAATCTGGGCATCTGCATGTTTGTTTAAGTCTGCAATAAAATCATCAGCAGCTGTTCCTTTTTTATCTAGGAATGTGTGATTAGCTTTAATCACACCATTTACATACAAGTTAACCTCTTGTGGGTTAGCTTCATCCACTATAAAATTCCAATATTTATTTGGCATCTGTTAAATCTCCTTTGTCTGAATTTGTAGGTGCTGCATCCGTCCCATTTGACGGATTACCTGGCGCACCATTGTTTTCTTGTGCTACTGTACGACATTCAGCCGCGTCTTCGGTCCTTGGAAGATTGGCGGCGTCGCGTAAATAATTCTCTAAGTCCAAATCAGGAAATAGTGGCATATTTGCGCCCGCCAAATTACTAATGAATCCTCCTAGAGCGTTCAAGTCAGGGGATACGACTGAAGTACATGTAAATGACGGCGTTCCTGTTATACCAGGAAAACTATTCAATGCAATTAATCTAGGTATAGCGTAACGATTCAACACTTCACAGATACTATATAATTGCGCGTCTAATGCCGTTGCAAGTAAACTCTGTTTTACACTAGCTAGAGCGAAAGAACCTACTTTATCGGCACCTAACATAATTATATCGGCTAACAATGTAATTGCTATCCTTTGGTCATATCTATTGATGATTGCATTCGTATCAAATTGTCTTGAGCCTCCTGTGCTTAACAACTTAAGGTCCCATCCAAAGCCTAATACAACTCCATCATTACGATCTCGCCTAATGCTGGATACAAGACTTTCTGCCTTTAATCTAGCTTCTCGACACGTCTCATCAGCGGTGTTACTTAAGTCTAATCCTTCAGGTGTCATTATAACAGGTAAACCTGCTAAATCTCTTTCAATACCAATTCCCTCAACTTCCTCAATATGTTTCTTAAAATACCAAGGACGGTAGGCACCTCTTAAAAAAGAAATCCCTTCAGGGTTATTATGTGTATTAGCTGTTCTGAACAGTAATCCTCTTTCAATTGGTAAGTAGACATAAGAAGAATCATTTAACTGATACACTCCTCGAATACCACCATCATCAGCAATATCCCAGTTAGTTAATGTTGTTTGTCTTCTTCCTGGTAGCTTTCGCCATCCTATTCTACCATCATTGTATTGACTTCTTTTAGCTCCCTGTTTACTATCACCCTGACGTTTTTTGTAAACTATTTCGTGGTATGAATAACCGTATGAAAAATAGGAAATAACTTCATCTATGAAGTCTGTCCATGTCTCACTCATGTCATTCATACAGCTTTCAACAAACTCAGCACAATCTAAATCGGCTTGAGCGTCTGATGCTGGTTTAACATGCCATGTAACTCTTTGTATTAACATTCTACAGCAAAAAAGGACCGCTGTAATTACAGGATCGTTACTCGACATCTCTTGGTATATATCACCAGCTCTAGGCCATTGTAATTTCTTGATAAACTCCTCATACACGAAACCACCGGATTCACGTAAACCAGTACTACCTATTTCGTGAAATACGGGAGTTCCTTGCACTTTCTTATCAGCCATAATAATCTCCTTCCTTACTATTAAAACTTGTAAAATATCCTTGTCTAGAAGACATAACGTCTTCTGACTCATAATATGAAGCATAGTCCCCATCGGCGGTGTCTTCTAATAGCCATGTACTATGCGCTTCATTTGATTCCACTGTTATAGGTATTCCAGGTGAACTTGTCATACCTAACATCATTATAGCCCCTGATAAGCAATCCACCATATCATCATGATTACCACCAGGAAAACTTTCAGCCTCATTAAAAAAGGCATCTAGATTACGCACTCCTCGGTATATTTTTATATTGCCATTGCCTGCTGCGGCACTAGCTAAAGAAGCTCGGTCCGTTTTAGAACCAGAGGAGGCTAATCCACGATAATTATATCCTTTGAATATACTACGGCTCTTACTACTGATAATGGCAATACCAGACGAACCGGGCTCCTGCTCTTCGACGATAGCTACTCTATAACCATCAGAGATAGCTGTACTATGTTGTAGCTTCTCTGTGTTTTCTGGTGACTTACGTTCTCTAATAATATCTTCTATATAATAAATGCCATTACTTTCACTTACCTTCATTGAGGCGGTGTAGTCAGGCTCATTGGATCTGTTTTTCTTTTTGGCTTTTTCTTCATCGGTGGCAGCCATATCCCACCATCTTACAGTACGTCTATTTGGAGGTAATACTTCGACTAATTCAAACATACCTCTTTTGAACATATTACCTTTTCTAACTACACTCCAATCCCCTTCACGTAATCTAGCACGTGTTACAGGATCTAGTTCGGCTAATGAACTCTCGTACTCTTCCTTATCTAGGAAAGGGTTGTCATCCAATCCAGCTGGAATAAAGATACGTCCTTTCTCAGGACCCTCTTCTACAAATCTCTGTCTAACCCATTCACCTCCGTCTTCATCGGGAGGGTTGCTAGCTCCTCTAACTCTTAATGGAACTTCCATTCCCTTGATTCTTCTGAGTCGTGAGAATAGGTATTCGTAGTTAGTTTTTGAAATGTGTGTAAGTTCGTCAAAACCTACAAATTGATACTCACCACCTTGATAGTGATATCTATCGTTAGCTGTTTCTAAGTAACCAAACTGTAACGTGGAAAGTGGGATCTTAGAACCTTCTTGGTAGAAAGTAAATTTCTTATCTTTCTCTTCCCATCGCACGTTCTTAAATGGTAATAACCATGCCTTAGCACGGTCCATCAAAGCTCCTGGTTTAGTTAAGTCGGCGTATGACTTACGGAAGATTATTGCTGAATACCCAGGCACATCTACATATTGTAGTGCACACATTAATAAGGCATCACTTTTGCCTCCTCCTGCCGCGCCTCCATAAAAGGCCTCCTTACAGTCTAACAACATAAAGGCTGCCTGTTTTGGTGTAGGCGTATGTATAATATATTTTGTCATCTTGGGAGTCAGTAGCTTCTTTAAAAGTGACTGATCCGAAGTGGTTAGCCCAGTCAAGTTAACTCTACCCAGTTGCACTTGAGTAAGTAACTGTTTCAAATTATGTAAGTTCTCTTCATTGGAACTCTGTCCACTTATTGGCTTATTCATCGAGTACCTCCACAACGTCTGGCTTAGGTAACTCGTTATCTAGCATAACATCAAAAGAGCCACTACGTTGTAATACTGACAAAATGGATAATAAGTTTTCTGGCTTTTTCAAATCGGCATCCAACTGTTGTTTGCTCGTGTTATTTACTTGCATTGGGCCTGTAGTGTTATTTGTTTGGTTAACAATGGATAACATAGGTGCTTGTGCTCCTTGTGACTGAGCAGCTCCTGCAGGTTTATCTGTAAACATGCCTAAACTTAAACGTTCATACTGAAGACCTAATTTAAGCATCTCCAAAGCGTCTTTAGCGGACATTTTATCTATGGTTTTAGTGAGATAACTAAACGCCTTATTGGTAAGTTGCTTGGATAACTGTGCATGTCTATCTAATGCGAGCTTTTGCTTAATTCCTGCTCTGCGTTCTTGAACTGCGGACATCCACATATCATAGAACTCAACGCGTAATGACCACTGGTATAACATGGCTAAGTGGTTTAACGTTTTTAGCGGAACTCGGATTGCCTTAGCTAAAACAAACAAAGAACGGTTAACAACCAAGGCATCACTCGTATCGTAATAGGCGTAACGCATTTCTCGGTACAATTTAAACGCATTGTAATATAGCAATGGCTCGTTATCTAAGCGTTCCCACACAGGTGTTCCATCTACTGTAGGAAACCCATCAATCTCTCGGAAAGGCTTAAAGCAATCTAGGATCTGATCTTCACGTAAATCTTCAATGTTCTCTACATAAGGAATATGTGGAGCCAACAGATCAGGTACTGCAATTGCATGACAGCCATTCATACTTGTTGACTCAGGCCATAACGCCTGTGTGCTGTACATTGACTGTAGCTGTGTTAGGAAAAGAACTAATTTCAAATGCTCCTGTGTAAGTTTGATGTCGTTCAATGGTTGAAACTGTTCAATCATGTCTGCAGTGATATTCACTGTAGCTATCAACGACGTACCATTTGGTGTGTAAGCATTTGTCTTTAGCATTGCGTCCGCGCTTAGAGACCCCTGAATCTTAGTGGCGTCATCTTTGGCGCTTCTAGTACCCCCTGAAATTTCATCAAACATAAGTGTAGGTGACATGAACTGGTCAGCTACTGTAGCTATTTCGAAATTAAAGTCGTTGGTGTTGTTGTTGATGTTGATGTTGGTGTTGTCATTTTGTGTAACTAATGTTTGTTGCGCTTGTGTAGCCATCTTGTTCTATCTCCTTTCATATTTGTGTGGGTACTGCTTTGGTTTAAATGTGAAGCATCTATGTTAAAGGGCATCGTAGTAACCTTTGCTCTATATTATTATAATATCGAGAGACAATTTATTTTGTACGGGTTGGAACGAAAATAACTTAGACAATTTGGTTCAATTTAGTTTCGGGCCTCATAACTTGCTACGTTTATTGTCTAAAGTTAGTGCCCTTGTTTTATTATTTATACTTGTGTTTTTGTATATAAAATTAGGGTGATTATAATTAGGGGGAGGGGGGGGGGTA
>JAWXVA010000211.1:0-2686 GCA_044425815.1 Eubacteriales bacterium | reverse complement strand
ACTACTGATTTATCGATATACGATGAGAAATGCGGGGTGGCTGCCTTATGAAACATCTACAAGAACAAACCATCGAATTATATGCAAAACAGTTACGTACACCATCATTTAATCAATATAGAGATGTTATAAGGCAACTAGGGCAAGAGCAAAGCTACGATGATTTCCTGATTGCACTTATGAAACTTGAATTAGATACACGTCAAGAAAGTACTCGTAAGAGAAAAATTAAAACTGCGAACTTCCCATATGTAAAAACTATGGATGAATTGGATTACAGCCGTTTTGAACATATGGATGATTCTTATATTAACCAGTTGGCTTCTTGTGATTTTATCAATAAACGACAAAATATTGTTATGATAGGAAATCCAGGTACAGGTAAGACGCATCTATCAATAGCACTAGGTATGAAAGCTTGTATGCAAGGATTAAATGTAAAGTTTTATACTGCTGCAAATTTATCCAATGAACTTATAGAAGCTCAAGACAACCATAAGTTGGTGCGTTTAGAACGTCAATTATCTAAAGTAGATTTGCTCATTATTGATGAGCTGAGTTATCTTACTTTTAATAGGCATCAATCAGAGCTTTTATTCAAAGTAGTTGCCGATAGAGCCGAACGCCGTAGCGTAATTGTATCAACTAATCTAAGATTTTCAGAATGGGCATCCATGTTTGAAAATCACACAATGGTAACTGCATTAATTGATCGTTTGACTTTTCGTTCCCATGTATTGAATATGAATTCTGACCATCCTTACCGAGCCGAACATGCTGCAGCGGCATCCAATGGTGAAAAGGAGGTTGATTCAATATGACTAGACAGGAACTAGAAGTGGAATTAAGAGTCATGGAATATACCTTGCAGGAAGCCGATGAGACATTCCAACAACTGCGTGAAGACTATCATGCATTACGTGCCCATGCGGATGAACTTGAAGCTCTCTTGCGATATTTCGGTATAGACTATCCTGAATTTTACGGATAGCATAATTATTAATTACGGGGAAGTACATAGTTACTTCCCTAAATTAAGAAACAAAGTGGTAAACTCTTTCACTGACAAGTGGTAAACTTTTTCAGTGTCACGAGTGGTAAACAAATTGAATGTCATAATCATGACAAATGGTAAAGTAATTCACTGTCATGGTGGTAAACTATCCAAATGTCACGTGGTAAAAAAATTCATTGACATTCACAGCCTAGGTGGTGGAATCCATGCAGATGCTATCATTGATAGAATCATACATAATAAAATACAGATATATGCAGGTGATTTAAATATGCGTGAGATTTACGCTAAAGAACAATAAAAATTTCTGTGCGTTGGATCCACTCTGATGCGTGGTCCTGATGTGCGGATTGAGTGGCAAGATTATCGTGGATTGATGGTACGGGTGCCACCTATGGGTGGCACTAATTCCACGGAATAATCATATTCTAATATATTAGTTCCAATGTTCTCCATCAGTCACTGATTATTCTCATGATATTTCGAATGCATTCTGTAAAATCCGCCCCATATAATCGCTCAATTCTAACATCATTTTCAATCTGATGTAAGATTTCCTCTCGTTTCATATGGTTTGCAAATAAATTATTATCTACCACTCCTTTCTGTAACTCTCTTGCTGATTCGTATCTTTCTAATACATATTGTACATGATTCTCGCTTATTTCTCCAACATTCTTCAAGTTCATCTTTTCTCTATTACATCGTTTACAATTTATTTCCTCATTTATGGTTCCACACAAACTCTTTATGGTAATCTAAATTTGGTTGACAACTACACCTCATATACGCCCTCTTCTTCATCTACTGTCCTGTACATATAAGATATAGCAGATGTCTGTAATGAGAAAAAGGCTATTACTTTTTCCAATTTATCTTTCTCAACCTTTTGAAAAACAATATAGGAGACACCATCGCCAGTAATCAAGTCATTTATAGCTTCATCACTTTTAATATAGTCTCCTAATCCTTTTTCTGGATAATTCTTCCCTGTTTCAAAGAATTGCAAATACTTCTGATTTTCCTCAGTCAATATACAAATCTCTGGTCTAAAATTATCAATTGTATTATGCAGCTACCTCGCTCTAAAAGTTCTTCTTAAACAAGGCTGAAGATTTTTTGTATTCTTCTAACTGCGCCTTTGTCAATTTCTGTTCATTTGATTTTTTAATAAACTCTTTACTCTTATCTGCATTAATTACTGGCATCCTAGAACTTGGTTTTGCTAATGTTGCCATAAAATCTTCCTCCTTTATTTTTTCTGTTTTATTTGTATTACTGTTTTCTGTACACATATTATTCTGTCTTGAATAGATATCAATTTTCTTTAAATGATATTTCTATCCTAGTATCTATATATTATATGCAACTTTTGTAAAATTATTTTCCCCAAAAAACAATTGACTGATGAAGCAGTTAATATATTCTTTATGAACAATATTGTCATAAGCAGCATGTAATCCTCATTCAATTCCTTTACACCTTCCTGCTGAAAAGACTATATATGACAGCTTGGTAGGAAATCCACAAAAAAGCCGTAACCCCTTATAATATAAGGAATTACGGCTAAATTTATGATACGTTAGTTCGGATTATTCAACGATTGTTGCAACTCTTCCTGAACCTACTGTACGTCCACCTTCACGCTTTTTGGAATTGTAGAAAGCTGTG
>JAWXVA010000210.1:0-2700 GCA_044425815.1 Eubacteriales bacterium | reverse complement strand
CCATCTTCTATCTTAATTGAAATTGCAGCAACCATCATAGGTACACTACCGATCAATAGTCCTACTATAGCAACTAAAATATCCAGTAGTCGCTTATTAAATAAAAACCATTTGTCATGATACTCATACTCATATTTTAACAACGGTGTATCAATTAAATAGTGATTGCTAAATCCTTGTATGGTAATATCTGCAATACGTGGCGTAATATAAAATTCTTTATAATTACCAATGCAGTATTTCATAATTGTTGTTCGATAGCCTTCCGTAATCTCATACAGCATAATTACATCATATTGTTGAATCAATTCAAACAATGCTTTTTCATCCATTTTACAAGAAATAGCTTTTTGAATGGCAAATAAATGTCGGTACTTATTCTGGAGTTTCTCCATATAACTCTCTACATCTTCTTTCCCGTAGATGACTAACGTACGTTTTGCAACAATGTTGTGAATAAAATATTGCTTTGCAACAGTAGCCCACACCACACAACCAACTATCTGTATTACAGTAGTAAGCAAAATAGGCACAATACTAATATATCGATTAGCAATCAAGCACCCCTCAATATATAGAATTCCATTAGATAACGTAATTGCAACTGCCTGTCCAAAACTAATTTCTATAATAGAATATGTTCCAATTTTAAACCCTTTAAATAAATCAGAAAAACTTTGGTATAAGGCACAATATATTACAACACTTAGTATCCCTCCGAATTCTCGAAGTGTTTGAAATGCAAAGTTATTGTAATATGTCATCCATATAAATATAAACAAAAGTACTACATACACATTCACAATTCTCTTAGAAATTTGTACGATATAATCCCCCATCACTCACCTTATCATAAACACTTTATACATTCTGTCTTATAACAACTTTACTCTTACAAAAACATCCCCTCACAAGACAATCCTACTACTACTAGTACCACCTTGCAAAGGGAGTCATGTTATGCAATAGCATTTCACAGTCACTATTCTTACGATTAGTTCCCTGTTTTTGGTGCTGTTACTGTTGATACCACTGTTGATGCATCAGCTAATAATACAGCTACTGGCGAGAAGCTTGTGAACAATCCTACTACTGTACGGTCTGCTCCTAATACGCCTTCCCCTACTTTTTCCCATTGTCCATCATCTGCTCTTCTATGCAAGATATAAGCATAATCACCTACGTTTCCTGCACTTACTGTAATCGGAATCTGTACTCCACCTGCCGGCATCACACCTGAATATGTTAAATCAAATGATGATACTAGAGCTGCTGATGTTACGACTCCTAGATTCGTTAAATGCACTGGATTCGATACTACACTACTTACTTCAGTTTTCACATCAGTAGCTAATACTGCAACCTCTGTTCCTGCTACTGCAACAGATACTGCAGTCGCTGGTGCTGTTGTATCCTCTACTACATACGTAGTCGCTGTTGTTGTAGTCGTTGTAGTTGCAGTTGTTGTTCCTGTAGTTGTTGATGATGATGCCATTACTGGCATTGCTACCATAGCTACTACTGCTACTGCTGTTAATAATAACGCATAAACTCTTCTTTTCATGATAGGTTCCTCCTTTCCTCATTTTTCTATATTAATGTGCTTCTAGTTACCTAGAATCTACAGTAATACCATATTAACTAACTACGTCTTCTTCTAATATAGCTTCTTCTAATATCGCCTCTTCTATTAAGACAGCTTGTACCAACAGACGGTTTTCTGGCATATCACCAATACATGTTGCTAAGGTAATTATCTTCTGCTCACTTGTCACTTCTACGGTTTCATCTATATTGTCATTTAGTCCTCTTCTTATATAAATCGAATCAATATAACTTGCATATCCACTTTCTGTGCTAAAATCAAAATTATACAAAATATGTCGATCATCATACACATATGCCGCAAAGATGCGATATTCTAACGTTTCTTCTGGAGTATAGATATATATTGTATTGTTTTCTAAGAAGAAATTTCCATTTTTGAATTCGTGTAACTCGGCAAACATGGTTCCTTCTTTCATATTGTGTCCATACAATACGGTGTTATAATCTTGAAAATCTTTGCTATTAATTCGTTCCGTATAGATACACCCTGGATATCCATGAGACCCATCTAAGTTATAATTCAAATAGTAACTATCATCGAATTCATGTTGTAGAACTGGATAATCTATATTCGTTCCTGGAATTGAAATCCATGCGTATACATCTGAATTAAAGCTTTGAATTTCTTCAAAATCTATAGTTGCAACTTCTTCCTCTTGCTCTTCTATCTCTTCTTCTACCTCTTCTTTGATTCGATAAACATCAAGAAAATCTTCCACTTCTTCATCCGTCATCCCCTGAACAGCCTGTGGTAGCTGATTCAATTCTTCTATGGCTACTTTCCTTATATGACTGTTATATCCCACTAATACTCCTAGAACGATAATCGCACCCAATATTACTATTCCTATTTTATGGTATTTCTTTATTTCCTTCATATTTCTTTCCTCTTTTACATTTTATTACATATAGTATTTGTATTTTAATACTTGTTGTTACTCTAACTTCTCATAGTAGATTTCGCTGATGTTATTCTAACTTCTCATAGTAGATTTCGACAATCAATTCATACAACGCATCTTCGTCTATATAAAATTCCTCAAATACTTCTCCCTGCACCGTCTCACCTACTAAGGAGTGCATATTGGACAT
>JAWXVA010000209.1:0-2741 GCA_044425815.1 Eubacteriales bacterium | reverse complement strand
AGTCATCCGATAATTCAATCCAATCTGCAAAATTAGTAGCCACCAAACTCTTTGCGATACGACTTCCCATTTCTTTTTCTGGAAATACAATCGCATCTGCTCCTACACGGCGAAGAATCGTCGCATGTAGTTCATTTTGCGCCTTTGCTATTACATATGGAATACCAATCTCTTTTGCATTAATCGTCGCCATGATACTCGCTTCCAAATTTTCTGAAACCCCAATAATCGCGCCATCTAAGTTTCTAGCACCTAGTGATTTTACAATACTTGTCTCTGCTATATCTGCCTTAATCGCAAAGGTCACTGCATCTGCAATACTTTGAATTTTCTCTGCACTATTATCTACTACAATAACATCGCACCCTAAGTTTTCTAATTGTAATGCGATACTATAACCAAATTTACCTAATCCTAACACTGCGTATTGTTTCTTCATCTCAAATGTCCTCCTAACCTACGATAATTCTCTTCGTAGGTAACTCCCTCATATTCATTAATGAATTTCTTCTATATCCAAATGCTAACGCCATCGTAATTGGTCCTAAACGCCCAATATACATCAATATAATATTTACCATTTTCCCAACGATATCTAATTGTGATGTGATTCCCCTTGTCAATCCTACCGTTCCAAGTGCTGAACTCACTTCATATATGATATCTAAAAATGCAAAATCTTCAAAGGTACTCATCACCATAATGCCTACTAATAAAGCTATAAAAGACACTACAATGATACTAATTCCCGACTTAATATTTTCTTCTGTAATACGTTTTCCGAAACATTCCGTATCTTTTCCTCCACGTATTACTGCTCTACAAGTTAGCAATAACATGAATATAGTGGTCGTCTTAACACCACCTGCTGTACCTGCTGGTGAACCTCCAATAAACATGAAAACACAAGTAAGAAATGCCGTTTGTTCTCGAAGTGCTGCTTGATTAAGAGTAGAAAATCCAGCAGTTCTAGTCGTAACGGATTGAAAAAATGCCACCATCACCTTTTGTATCGGTTCTAATGCCCCTAGCGTATCTGGATTCGTCCATTCTAGGAGGATATACAATACTGTTCCACCTATTATTAACACAAGTGTCATCATAACCGCTATCTGTGAATGCAACTGCAGCTTATGAAAAAATTTCCTTAAAGCAAATTTCTTCTTGAAATATAGCTTACCAGTCTTCCAGATATCAATCCAAACGGGAAATCCAAGTCCCCCTACAACAATCAAACCTATCGTAGTAAAGTTCACTAGCGGATTCAATAAATATGGTGCAAAACTATCCGCCCCTATCAAATCTATCCCTGCATTACAAAAAGCTGAAACAGAATGGAACACCGCATATCCAATTCCTTCCATTCCATATTCTGGAACAAACTGTATCGCAAATAGTATCGCCCCAATCGACTCTACAATTGCTGTCATCTTAACAATATTCAGAATCATACTTACTAGTCCACTCAATGTGTCCAAGTTATACGATTCTTGAATAATTACACGCTCTTTTACAGTGATTTTCTTCCCTATTATAATAAAGAAAGCCATGGCACAGGCAATAACTCCCAATCCCCCAATCTGAATCAACACTAATAATACAACCTTTCCAAAAAGGGTGAATTGTGTTGCTGGAACCACTGTCATTAATCCTGTCACGCACACGGCTGACGTTGAAGAAAACAGCGCATCTATAAATGGTATGTACCCACTCACATTACTGATGGGTAACCACAATAAAAATGCTCCAATTAGGATTAGGCTAAGGAACCCTAGCACTAGCATCTGCATTGTCGACAACCTCAATTTTTTGCGCTGTTCTTCTTGTATACTCTCGTACATTCTCTTGTCCTCAATTCATTCTATATAATACCAAATCCTAGTATACTACAAATTTTAAGAATGTCTAGTAAACTCTTTCTGAATTAAGATTTAAAACGATATCCAACTCCCCAAATCGTCTCAATGTATTGAGGGTTCGATGTTTCTTTCTCTACTTTCTCACGTACTTTCTTGATATGAACTGTTACGGTAGCAATATCTCCGATAGATTCCATATCCCAGATTTCGCTAAATAGCTCATCTTTTGAATATACACGGTTCGGGTGAGTTGCTAAAAATGTCAACAAATCAAATTCTTTTGTAGTGAATGTTTTCTCCACTCCATCAATCCAAACTCTTCGTGCTGTAATATCAATCTTCAATCCTCGTATTTCAACCATCGTATTTTCTTGGATGTTCGAATTAATCAAACGCTCGTATCTAGACAAATGAGCCTTCACACGTGCCACTAATTCACTTGGACTAAATGGCTTGGTCATGTAATCGTCTGCTCCGATTCCTAGTCCTCTAATTTTATCAATATCATCTTTTTTGGCAGATACCATGATAATCGGTGTGTTCTTCACCTCTCTAATAGCTTTACAGATTTCAAACCCGTCTACATTTGGTAACATCAAATCTAACACCACTAATTTGTAATCTTCTTTCAGCGCTTTCATTACGCCTTCTGCTCCATCATTTGACACCTCTACTGAGAAACCACTCAATTCTAAATAATCTTTTTCTAATTCTGCAATTGCTTGTTCATCTTCAATAATTAATATTTTATTCACTTGTTTTCCCCTTTTTCTTTTTTAATATGAAATAAATTACAGTTCCTACTTGATCTTTACTAGTTGCCCAGATTTTCCCGCCATGTTCCTCCATAATCTTCTTCACTATAGAAAGTCCAATTCCACT
>JAWXVA010000208.1:0-2747 GCA_044425815.1 Eubacteriales bacterium | reverse complement strand
CGTCTTAGGACTAGCTGGTTGTCCACACTCCATACAGAACTTTCCTGTATTGGTTGTGCCACATGCGCATGTCCACTCATTACTTACTGGTGCTTTTTCACCACATTCCATACAGAACTTGCCTGTATTCACTGCTCCACATGCACATGTCCATCCCCCAGCAGCTGGTGCTACTTGTTGTGCTGGTGCTTGCTGTTGTGGTGCTTGCTGTTGTGGTACTTGCTGTTGTGGTGCCTGTTGTTGTGGTTGCTGTTGCTGACCCATTTGGAATAATTGTGTTGCATTCATACCACCTGCATTCTGTGCCATATTCATTCCCATGAATCCCATCATAGCTCCTGCGCCTTCATTACCTGCTGCTGCAACCATAGCTTCTGCTTGTGCATCTGCCATTCTTGCTGCTGCCATGTTCGCATTTCTATATACTGCCGTTCTTTGCAGTTCTTTAATCATATCTTCATCTTCTTTTGGTGCGCTTACTGAATTCACCCCAAATGATACGATTTCTAATCCTCTAAGCTCTTTCCATTTTGTGGAAAGAATTTCATTCAATGCAGTCGATAATTCTTCTGTATGTCCTGGTAATGAAGAATATCTAATACCCATATCTGAAATCTTTGCAAATGCTGGTTGTAATGCTGTCATTAATTCTGTTTTCAACATACTATCTATTTCACTGCGATCATATTGAACAGATACATTCCCACATACATTTGTATAAAATAGAATTGGATCCGTGATTTTGTATGAATATTCTCCATTACAACGAATCGCTATATCAATATCTAGACCAATATTATTATCTACAACTCTAAATGGAACTGGTGTTGCTGTACCATATTTATTTGCTAAAATCTCTTTTAAATTAATATAGTAGACACGTTGATCATTCCCTACATCTCCACCAAATGTAAATCTCTTACCTACTGTCTTAAAGGAATTGATAATGCTTTCGCCCAAACTTCCATAGAAGATGCTTGGTTCTGATGAACTATCATATGTAAATGCTCCTGGTTCTGCACAAACCTCTACTACTTTACCTTGTTCTACAATCAACATGCACTGACCATCTGCAACTGCAATGACAGAACCATTTGAAATTACGTTGTCTGATCCTTTTGTGTTCGACGAATTTGAACCCGTCTTTTTAACTCCTTTTACCATTAATACATCTTTATCAATGGCCTCACACATGAAATACTCTTTCCATTGATCTGCTAATGTTGAACTAACAGCTCCTGATATTGCTTTTATAAGTCCCATTTCCTTTCCTCCCCTTCTTGGTTTGATATTTTTAACATATTATAGACTTTTTACAAATATGTCATTTAATTTAGTATATCATTGACGACAAAATACTACAAATTAAATCTACTAATTTCATTTGACTTTTTATTACTTGAATTCATATATTAACACTGCAACTATTTTTGCTTATATGTAGTTAAGAAATCAGAAATTCCCTCTGCCGCTTCTTTTAACGTAATTAAATTCGGTAGGTACACAATTCTAAAATGATCCGGCTGACTACAATTAAATCCCGTACCTTGTGTGATTAATATCTTCTTCTGTTTCAGTAAATCATACGCGAATTGTACATCATCTGTAATATTAAATTTCTTGACATCGATTTTAGGGAAAATATAGAATCCCGCTTTTGGTTTCACTGCTGATAGCCCTGGTATATCACAAATCGCATCATAAATAAAGTTTCTTTGCTCATATACGCGTCCACCTGGCAACATAAGTTCCTGTGAACTTTGATATCCGCCTAGCGCTGTTTGGATAATTGATTGCGCTGGGACATTGGAACACAAACGCATAGATGCCAACAAGTTCAACCCTTCTATATAACCTTTGGCATGTTTTTTCTCTCCTGCTAAACACATCCAGCCGCTTCTAAATCCTGCCACTCTATGTGATTTGGATAATCCATTAAACGAAACCACTAGTAAATCTGGTGCAAGCGAAGCTAATGCTATATGCTCTACCCCATCCATAGTAAGTCGATCATAGATTTCATCTGCAAATAAAATCAATTGATGTTCTCTAGCTACTTGAACGATTTCTTCTAATACTTCTTTGGGATAAACAGCTCCAGTTGGATTGTTAGGATTAATCACTACGATACCTTTTGTTCTAGGTGTAATCTTCTTTCGAATATCAGCAATATCTGGATTCCATTCTGCCTCTTCATCACACATATAATGAACCGCTGTTCCACCTGCTAATGTAACAGACGCTGTCCACAATGGATAATCAGGTGAAGGCACTAAGATTTCATCTCCTGTATCCAATAACCCTTGCATGGACATGGTTATTAACTCGCTAACGCCATTCCCTGTATAAATATCATTCATTCCTACATTTGGAATCTTCTTCATCTGACAATATTGCATAATCGCCTTACGCGCTGGAAATATTCCTTTCGAGTCCGAATACCCTTCTGACTGTCTAAGATTATATCTCATATCTTGTATAATCTCATCTGGGCTATATATCTTAAACGGTGTTGGATTTCCGATATTTAGTTTCAATATCTCGATTCCTTCTGCAATCATAGCATCTGCTTCGTCCATGACTACGCCTCGGATATCGTAACAAACATTATCTAACTTACTGGATTTTTCATATTTCTTCATAATTTATTTTCCTTTTTCTAAATTTATCGACTTGATATACTTTAACACGCTAACTAAATGCATTTTATCACGATTTATTCATCTATACAACCAGTTGTTTACACA
>JAWXVA010000060.1:0-15396 GCA_044425815.1 Eubacteriales bacterium | reverse complement strand
CTCTCTCAAATGCTATTGTATATATCAAAGAAACGGGTTTTGTACCACTTGATTATTAATAATCTGGAGTGGGTTACTCGTTTCCTTTTTTATATTTACCAAATCATATAAATACAATCTATTATTAGCATGAACTTGTACTACCAGGCAACCACTATAAACGCTATAACCTTCTAAGGTTAATTTGTTGTTATATGTGGGGATTGCAAATCTTGTGGTATAGTAATACCATCCATTGGCTGCAGAATTACAATGCTTCTTTTTCTTATTTTCTCTATGTACCTCCTCTGATGCTATACGCACCATTTCTTTAATTCCTTGTGTAGCATTTGCCTTTGCTTTCGACCTTGCTCCTTTTAAACTCCTCGTGTATTTTGAACTTGTATATTCATCTGGCAAAACATTTCCAATGTAAATCAACTTCTTACTACCTTCCACTTCTACAACTTCTCCAACATATTTCCTAAGATATTTCTCCACTTCATCCCAAGCAATATTTTGTTTGTTTTTGAAGATAATTTCTGGAATAACCACTACTTTATTATTGTCTGTATCTAATACAACCCTTACTACTTCCATTAAGTCCCCTTTCATGGCATCTCACATCTCTAGCATAATTTCAATACTATGAAATGATTTTTCTGTATAATATTTTATTATGTTGAATTCATGATTGACCCAATCACTGATATAACCGAAATGCAATTAGAATATTTCTTGCATACAAGAATTTTAACACACACTTTTTACAATAACAATCACTTAAGAATAAAATAAGACACCACAAATAAAGGTGCCCACAACCGCAGACACCTCACCATTACAACCTTCTAATATTCTCAAATGTATTAAACAAATCCAGCTTTCCATACCCCCACATTGTGTTCGGATATGTCACTCCTTGCATCCTTTCAGTTCCCAATATCAGCAAATTTTTCAGCTGTATTGAGCTAACATTTTTCTGTCCCAAATAATATACATTCCACTCTAGTAACAGTGCTGTAGCACCTGCTGTTATTGCAGTTGCTACACTTGAACCTGTCCTTGTAGTATAAAGTCCACGTGGCAATGCTCCCTTTATATTCACCCCTGGGGCTGCAAAATCTGGTTT
Organism: Eubacteriales bacterium; assembly: GCA_044425815.1. Lineage (GTDB taxonomy): Bacteria > Bacillota > Clostridia > Lachnospirales > Lachnospiraceae > CAUPWF01. Next base: position 14,285 of record JAWXVA010000060.1, on the reverse strand, counting down.
TATTCTTCCTTCCCTTGTATACCCCCGCCCTGCTTGAATATCTATACTGTTTTTTATCCCATCATAATAAGATACTGTAATTGGAAAGGCCGCATTAGCTGGTTCAGTAATCGTGGTATCCGGATTGGATTCTAAGAAGAATACCTCTCCTGTTAGAAATATGCTATCAGTTATCCACATATGAAATATTCCATCCACAAATTGCATTTGTTCCACTACGATTTTCCAAATACCTTCTACTGGATTAGAAAACTGAAAAAACACAAGCTCAGAATTCGATTTTTCCATCAGTAATCTATAATCAATGTATACTTTCGTTTTCTCAAATAAAAAATAATATTCTCCATTACTTCCTTTCCGCAGTGGCAATTGTGGCAATACCTCACCTGATGGGGAAATCACACTAACATTTAACAGATTTGGGATTTCCGTCCATAATTCAACGACAAATCCTTTCACACCATCTCCAACCCGTATTTCGACCTCTTCTCTTCGCGTAATTTTATTTTCTTGATTCCCTACCAATATATTTTCTTGATTGGGTTTCCCCAAATAATGTTTTCTCTCGTTTGCACTGTTTCCCGTTCCCGTCACCAATGCCATTCTTGGCATATCTGAATATTTATTCAAGATATTAGGAAGAGGGCTAATTCCTGTATGACTTCCCAGATTACACCCTAATGCAATGCAAAGAACGAGTGGCATATCTAATTTATCTGCTAGATTCTTCAAATATTGAATGCCTAAAATAATATCATTTTCTTGATAACACGGCACAGTTTCACTAATTTTATAAAATTCTCTTAAGTATTGTTTTGCCTCTTTTAATTTCACCATTGCAATACGTGCATCTGGAGCTGCTCCCGAAAATTGTTCTTCTACATTTACACTTCCTGCTGCCACACTCGCAATGAATGTTCCATGACTATTCACATCTTTACTTGCTACTATACTACTAGGACTCTCTGAGCGTAGCGCTTGATTAATCATTTCTCTGGTATATTCTGTTCCATATCTATTTCCCTCTGGTGGTGTCCCATCTTGTATTGTCTGATCCCAAATAGCTTCGATACGCGAATTACCTGCAACATCGCGAAATGCCATATTTTCATAATCGATCCCTGTATCTACAAATCCTATTAGAATATTTTGACCTCTCAACTGTAACGTTGGATAATTTTGCATTTGAGAAATTCCCGCTTCATTTAATGCTTGATTATCTAATAACCCATAACATTTGGGAATAGTATTATAATAGAACTCTTCAATACTTAGCGTGCCACCAATCGTTGCATCTATATATACACATCGATAGTCATATGGCATTTTTTGCTCACATAACTGCATAACCTCTATATTTTCTATACTTGGTGGAATTTTATTTGCAAGAATGAAATCACGATAATTTTCAGATAATATTCTTTCTTGACATATATTTATATCATTCATGTCTTACCCTCTAATACTTATTTCGCTTCTATCATATTCACTCAAAGCCGTCAAGATACCTGATTTCCATCAGTCTGATAAAATGTTTACTATTCCCTAACTTAATTTTATGATTTAGATTTTTTTATGATTTACGAATTCTTTATTTGCACCAATGTGTTTGCTACGTTATAATGGTTTCAATGCTTTATAAACGAGAGGAGTAATTATGTCTGATAAAGAAATTCACCTATCTGATGATGAGATTAAAGTTGTTGATACTGAAACTACAGATTCTCCTTCTGATAGAAAAACCACAATAGACACTACTAATATAGATGATTCAGATGATGGTTATGAAAAATTTTGCACTATCTGTCACCGCCCAGAAAGCGTGACTGGTCCACTAATGAATTTGCCTAATAATATAACTGTTTGTTCTGACTGTATGCAAAAAAGCTATGACATGATGACAAATAGTAATTTTGATATTAGCAAATTAATGAATACACCTGGTGTACAATTTCTGAATCTTAATGATTTGAATAATCTTGATTCGATGATGCCTAAACAAAAGAAAATCAAAAAGAAAAAACCTGAAGAGAAACACGAACCTATTTTAAATATTCGAGATATTCCTGCGCCCCATAAAATCAAAGCCCAATTAGATGATTTTGTAATCGGTCAAGAGCATGCCAAAAAAGCTATTTCTGTGGCTGTTTATAATCACTACAAACGTGTTGCAACTGACACCATGGATGATATTGAAATCGAAAAATCAAACATGTTGATGATTGGACCAACTGGTTCTGGTAAGACATATCTAGTTAAGACTTTAGCTAAATTATTAGACGTTCCACTTGCAATTACCGATGCTACCTCTCTTACAGAAGCTGGGTACATAGGCGATGATATCGAAAGTGTTGTTTCGAAACTATTAGCTGCTGCTGATAACGATGTTGACAAGGCAGAACAAGGTATTATTTTCATTGATGAAATCGATAAAATTGCAAAGAAAAAGAACTCCAGCCAACGAGATGTAAGTGGCGAATCCGTACAACAGGGTATGCTGAAATTACTCGAAGGTAGTGATGTTGAAGTTCCTGTAGGCTCCAACAGTAAGAATGCCATGGTGCCACTAACTACTGTTAACACGCGCAATATTTTATTCATTTGCGGCGGAGCATTTCCAGATTTAGAAATGATTATTAAGGAACGCCTCACTAAAACGGCTTCTATTGGTTTCAATGCTGAACTTAAGGACAAATACAATCATGAGAAAAACATCTTAGACAAGGCAACAGTTGAAGATTTGAGAAATTTCGGTATGATACCTGAATTCATTGGACGCTTACCTATTATATTCTCATTACAAGGACTAAATGAAGACATGTTAGTCAAGATTCTTCAAGAGCCTAAGAATGCCATCTTAAAACAATACCAGAAATTATTAGCACTTGATGAAGTCAACTTATGTTTTAACGAGGATTCCCTACATGCCATTGCCAAGAAAGCCATCGAAATGAATACTGGCGCTCGTGCACTACGTTCGATTATTGAAGCATTCATGCTTGATATCATGTATGAAATCCCAAAAGATGATAACATTGGGCAGGTGACGATTACACGCGAATATATTGATGGGACTGGTGGACCAATCATTACATTACGCGGGCAAGAACAGATAGAAATGCATTAATCAATCCATGCAAGCATAAATATAAGCTAACTATGGGGCTGTCGCACAAATGCGATAGCCCCATAGTTTTTACATGCCTACTAAACCAGTATAAGCTTCTTCCATTGGTACATAGCAGCCAATATCAGAAAATGTTAAATTTTGATCATCCCAAGTACTAAAATATACCTCTAGTAAATCCGCCGTTTCTTCACTTCCCATAAGACTCATCTGAATCGTCCGTTTCACACTATCTAATATGGTTTGACGTAACTGTACTCCATCATACATAAAAAACTCATCCTTCTGTGGTTCTGGAGGACCAGTAAAAATCGTACCATCTTCTGCAAAAGCTACACCGACCGACTTATAGGCGCTGATTGTACATTCTAAGTTCCATCCTGTTAGCTCTCCCATCTCATCTATCAATAATTCTAAATATGCATTCACTTCATCACTATTTTCAAAACTTGGTAATTGAGTTTCCACTGTATATTCCTGGAAATTTCCGTCCATTCCTATATAAATTTTCGACGCGTTTTCTTCATTCACACTGTCTTCTGGAGTGACTACTTCTTCCTGTGTTACCACTTCTTCTTGAGTTGCTACTTCTTCTTGAACTTCTACTTTCTCTTGATTATCCACTGTTTCCTGTGTTACCACTTCTTCCTCTATAGTAACTTCTTCCATTTCTTTCTGACATGCTGCAAGCATTGAAATGCTTATCATTACTATCAATAATACTGCTAATTTTTTCACTTTTAATTTTCTCCTATTTCTTACATTTATTGTTCTAGTAATCGAATGAAATCTTCTTCTGAAATAATTGGCACTTCAAGATCCCGTGCCTTTTTGTTCTTCGACGACGTACTTGCCACATCATTATTGATTAGATAATTCGTCTTTGATGTAACACTGCCTGTAACCTTTCCGCCTCTTTGTTCTATCATTTCTTTGATTTCATTACGATTTTTATAATGTACTACACTTCCTGTGATAACGAAGTTCATCCCTGCAAAATTCTGAACTGCTTCGTTCTTCTCTTCTGGAATTATCAGTTCCTGTAATAACGCTCTTAATTCTTCCACATGCTTCTCATCTGCAAAATATGATACGTATACTTCTGCAATCACATCACCCACACCATCGATTGCACTTAATTCTTCTGTAGTGGCATGAATAATCTTCTCTACGTCATTCGCAAATGCTTTGCATATCATTTTCGCATTGGCTAAACCAATATTCGCAATACCTAAACTGTAAATCACTTTCGGTAACGTAGTTGTTCTTGCTTTTTCTACACTCTGTTGCAGATTATCATAAGACTTTTCCCCAAAACCTTCTAATCCTTTGATCGCTTCTGCGTATTGTTCGAGATGAAAGATATCAACTAAGTTCTTAATATATCCTTGCGCCACAAATTTTTCTAGTGTAGCTTCTGAAAGTCCTTCAATGTTCAATGCATTTCTACTTACAAATAATGCCAATGATTTTATCTTTTTCGCTTCGCATTCTGGGTTTGTACAATATAATACCTTTGCATTGCCATCTTGCTTTATCACGGTTTCCCCGTCACAGACTGGACAGGCATGTGGTATCTCAAGCTTGTTGCTTCTTGTTCGGTTCTCAGCAATCTGAGGAATAATCATATTTGCCTTGTATACCGTAATGCGATCCCCAATTCCTAATTCCAATTCTTCCACAATACTAATGTTGTGCACACTTGCCCTGCTCACTGTAGTTCCTTCTAACTCCACTGGTTCGAAAATTGCAACCGGATTAATCAGTCCTGTTCTTGAGGCACTCCATTCTATCTCTAATAATGTGGTTTCCTTTATTTCATCTTCCCATTTAAATGCAAATGAGTCCCGTGGGAATTTCGCAGTTCTTCCAAGCGATTGACCATATGCAATATCATCATACACAAGAACTAAACCATCCGATGGATATGGATTTTCCTCGATTGCTTGCGCAAACCAAGCTACATCCTCTACTACTTTTTCTTGATTTGTTACACGATATTCTACAACTTCAAACCCTTGTGTCTTTAGCCACTCAAATTGATTTCTTCTAGCATTATCATAGTCGATTTCTTCAGCTTCCACCAAATTAAATGCGAAAAATCTCACGTGACGTTTCGCTGTGATTTCACTATTCAACTGTCTTACTGAACCGCTACACAGGTTTCTAGGATTCTTATATTTCGCATCTATCTCTTCGATTTCTGCATTGATTGCATCAAAATCTTCATATCCTATTACCGCTTCTCCTCGTAAAACCACCCTTTCTTTACAAGGAATCGTTAGTGGAAGATTCTTAAATTGCTTCGCGTTATTCGTGATAACTTCACCGATTTCTCCATTTCCTCTCGTAACTGCTTTGCTTAATTCGCCATTCTCGTAAGTCAATACAATCGTTAGGCCATCTAACTTCCATGATATCAATGCTTCTTGATTTCCTAAAAATGCTTGCAATGATGCTACCTCTTTTGTCTTATCCAAAGATAACATTGGACTCGCATGTTGCTCTTTTGGTAATTCACTTAGGATTTCATATCCTACATGAATCGTTGGACTGTCTGATTTCGTAATCCCTGATGCTCTTTCTAGCTCCACTAATTCATCATATAATTTATCATATTCATAATTAGACATTATCTCATCTGCTTCTTGATAATAGGCCTTGGATGCCTCATTTAAAATATTGATTAATTCTTGCATTCTATCTTGTTTATGACTACTTCCGTTCGTATCTTTTTTTACTAATTTCATTCCACTTGTCATTGCTTCCCCCACTTCATCTTTTAACATCGCTTGTACTATTTATCACTTATTTCTTACATTCCTAACATGCGCTTAAGCGTCGTTAATTCTTCTTCTGTCGCTTCTCGATAGGTTCCCGTCTTAATATTGCCCAATTCTAGATTCATAATTCGTACTCTTTTCAATGACGTAACTTTATAACCTAAGACTTCACTCATACGACGGATCTGGCGATTCAATCCTTGTGTTAGCACAATGGAAAATGTATACTTTCCAATCTTCGTAACCGTACAAGGGCGTGTTACTTCATCCAAGATTACTTTTCCTTTTTCCACCTTTCGAATATGTACACCTTTCGACATATCTTCGATAAATTTATCTGTAATCTCTTTGTGAACTGTCACCTTATATTCTTTCTCATGACCATTCACTGCACGCATCATCTTTTGTATAAGTTCTCCATCATTCGTCATAACAAGTAAACCTTCTGAATCTTTATCAAGTCTCCCCGCATACGTTATACGGGTTGGATATTTTAGAAATCGAATAATGTTATGTTTTTCTTTCATTTCTTCGGTACATACAATTCCAACTGGCTTATTTACTAATAAAACAACTTTCTTCACGGTACTTTTACTACCAATTATTTTTTTCCCTACACGGACAATTTGACCTTCTCCTACCGCTGTTCCGGGTGTAGCAACAACTCCGTCTACAGTAACCTTACCACTCGCTATAATCTTATCCGCTTCACGCCTAGAACAAAGTCCCGCTTCAGCCATATACTTATTTAATCTTGTCATCATCTTCTCTTTCTATATGAATACCACTTGGCATTTCATTCCAATTTTTTATGTAGACACCTTTTTTTAACACCTTTTTTAATACCTTCTTTAAAATATCTATAACACCAGTTATTTTATCATAAATCCAGGGGGGATGCGATAGGTTTCTGTTGAGTTCTTCCCCCTAACATGATAGAATATTTGCGTACGTTAACTTCGTACAACACTACTCTTTCGGAGGATTTCACATGATTGCACTTCAATTAATCGACGTCAAGGATTGCATGCACAAGTTATTGTTAGCAGATACCTTTGACAACTTTTCTATTATAGATGGATCCATTACTACCTTTGCCACTTTCACTTTTGATGGATATATTCACAAAAATTATTACAATACTGACGAACAGGAACTTGCTAAGATTTCTGATAGAGAATTCGCAAGCTGGGGTGACATTCGCGAATATTGTTTCACTATCATAAAAGGGAAAAACACGCCCCTCTCTTTCAAATTTGTTCTAAGCCTCTCAAAAGAAAATACTAGAAAATTATTAGAACGTGATTTGCCAGCAATCTCGCCTGATACCATTCAAGGTCTCTACATGAATTTCCAATATGAGGATGGCAAACTTGAATGTATCACAGGAACATCGACCAAAGTATTTACCATGGATAAAACACTAGATCATCTATGGGATGATATTACCATGAAATACCTTAAGCAAAAAGAAATAATATATGAAAAATTATAAATTTTCCTTAATTGTTAGCACTCTTCTTTTAAGAGTGCTAATTTTCTATTGACATTTGATTTCTAGCGTATTAAAATTGACTTCAGACGGTACTAGATATCGCTAGTACTTTAAATTCTATTATAAAAGGAGTGTATAAATTATGACAGCGAAAAAAGGTAGCCTTTCAATTAACAGCGAAAACATTTTTCCTATTATTAAAAAATGGATGTATTCAGACCATGACATCTTCTTCCGTGAATTAGTATCCAATGGATGTGATGCAATTACGAAATTAAAGAAATTAGAGATGATGGGTGAATATGAATTTACAGATGATTACAAAGCAAACATTCAAATCATCGTAAATCCACAAGAGAAAACATTGAAGTTTATCGACTCTGGTCTCGGTATGACTGCTGATGAAGTAGAAGAATACATTACACAGATTGCTTTTTCAGGAGCAACAGATTTCCTTGATAAATACAAGGACAAAACAAATGATGACCAAATCATCGGACATTTCGGACTAGGATTCTACTCAGCATTTATGGTAGCTGACAATGTTCATATCGATACATTATCATATACAGACGGCGCTACTCCTGTTCACTGGGAATGTGACGGTGGTACAGAATATGAACTTTCAGAAGGCTCTAAGACAACAGTTGGTACAGAGATCACCTTATTCTTAAATGAAGATAGCTTGGAATTTGCCAATGAATATCGTGCAAGAGAAGTAATCGAAAAATACTGTTCATTTATGCCTGTAGAGATCTTCTTATCGAACGAAAATGCAGAGCAAGAATACGAAACAATTCTTGAATCAGAATTAACAGATGAAGATGTGATCGTAGAGCGTATTCACGAAGAAGCGAAAACAGAAGAAAAAGAAAATGAAGATGGCACGAAAGAAATCGTTGAGATTTCACCAGCGAAAGACAAGGTTAAAATCAATAAAAGACCTGTCTCACTTAGCGATATTTCTCCACTTTGGACCAAGCATCCTAACGAATGCACAAAAGAAGATTACATTGATTTCTACCGCAAAGTATTTATGGATTACAAAGAGCCTTTATTCTGGATTCATTTGAATATGGACTACCCATTTAATCTAAAAGGAATTCTTTACTTCCCTAAGATTAATACTGAGTACGAGAACTTAGAAGGTAAAATCAAATTATACAACAATCAAGTATTTATCGCAGATAATATCAAAGAAGTAATTCCTGAATACTTATTACTTCTAAAAGGTGTAATTGACTGTCCTGATCTACCACTTAATGTATCAAGAAGTGCATTACAAAATGATGGTTTTGTAAATAAAATCTCTGAATACATCTCTAAGAAAGTTGCAGACAAACTTTCTGGAATGTGCAAAGTAGACCGAGAAGCATATGAAACTTACTGGGATGATATTAGCCCATTCATCAAATTCGGTTGCTTAAAAGATGACAAGTTCTGTGATAAAATGAGCGATTATATTTTATTCAAAAACCTTGATCATGAATTCTTAACATTAAAAGAATACTCAGAGAAAGCTAATATTAAATTAGATGCTGAAACAGAGGAAAAGGTAGATGATAGTGCAGATGCACCTGAAGCTACAGAAGCAGATAAATCAGCGATTTACTACGTAACAGATGAAGTACAACAGAGCCAATACATCAATATGTTCCGCGAACAAGAGATGGACGCTGTTATCTTAACTCACAACATTGACACACCATTTATCACACAACTAGAACAACGCAATGCAACAATTAAGTTCGAGCGTATCGATGGTGATTTAACAGATACTTTCAAAGAAGAAATTTCTGAAGACGATGTAAAGAAATTAGAGGAAACTGCTACAACTCTTACGGAAGTCTTCAAGAAAGCTCTTGGCAAAGATAAGATGGAAGTTAAAGTCGAAAGATTAAAAGCTGCAAATGTAGCTGCTATGCTTACATCTTCTGAACAATCTCGTCGTATGGCTGAGATGATGAAGCAATACGCAATGATGGGTATGGATCCAAGCATGTTCGGCAATGATGAAACACTTGTATTAAATGAGAATCACAAACTAGTACAATACGTTGTAGCGCATCAAGAAGGAGAAACAACAGACCTTATTTGCCAACAATTATACGATCTAGCTGTGATTGCTAATAAGCCACTTGATGCAGATGCAATGACAAAATTCATTGCAAGAAGCAATGAGATTATGATGAAATTAGTGTAAGAAATATTAAGGGCGAGAATTTGCTAAATTAGCCAATTCTCGCCTCCTCTTTCTATATCAACCAAGCAGGTATATACCAATTCTTCTTATCTATCGGCATCACATCAGAAGACATACACACCACTCCACCGATGCCTACTTCTATTTTCAGACTTCCTTCCATCTTTTCCAATGCTTTTAGTACCGAAAAATTTTTAATCGCTTCTTTTGGCATACTACTCTTTTTAATTTCTACAGGTATTACCATACCATTTTTGTATATTAGCAAGTCAATTTCTTTTTTATTACTATCTCTATAAAAATATAAGGGCGGTTGTTTTCCATAATTGATATAACTTTTATATATTTCTGCAACAACCCATGTTTCAAAAAATTGTCCGCTCATAGCTCCACGCTCTAACACTTCTGCACTGGTCCATCTAGTGAGATGCGCACATAATCCAGTATCTAAAAAATACATCCTTGGAGACTTAATTACTCTCTTCAACGCATTATTATGATACGGTTGAATCATAGCAACGAGACCTGATGATACTAGTATAGATAACCACTGTTTCGCTGTAGGCGCTGATATTCCCACTTCATTTGCTATAACTTCATAATTCACGTTAGTAGCAGTCCGTGCTGCGATAACAGTCATAAAGTTAAAAAATGTTAATTCATTTGCCACTTGTGACAATTCCTTAATATCTCTAGCTATATACGTCTGCAAATAAGATTCATAGTATTGCTCCTTATCCACTTGCGTGTTCTCGTATAACCTTGGCATAGAACCAGTAAAAATCTGTTCGAAAATTTCTGCAATAGACATAGATTCTACTTGTAAACTGCGTTCTAACAATTCACTTATTTCTACATCAAATGGTTTAAAATGAGTACCTCGGATTTCATCATTAGAAAGACCTAGCATTCGTACAATTCCTGCTCTTCCCGCTAATGATTCCGTTACATTCTTCATCATATGAAAAGTTTGAGAGCCCGTCAACCAAAAATCTCCGCATTTTTTTTCACGATCAACATATACCTTAATATAATCAAATAATTCTGGTGCATACTGTACTTCATCAATCATAACTGGTGGTGCATATCGCTGCAAAAACAACTCTGGCTCTTCTATCGCTAGTGCACGAATCGTAGGATTATCCAGAGATACAATTTTCCTATCTTTCTTAGCCAACCGTGTAAGCAAAGTAGTTTTGCCTACCTGCCTTGGTCCCGTAACAATTAGCACTGGAAATGTAGCATCTATTTTTTCTATTGTTCCTTTTATAATCCGCTCGTAATACATATATGCCTCCTTTATGCAAAACCAAAATTTTACTTTAGTTTTGCATATTTATAGCTTTTTGTCAAGTATTACGCCGATTAGATTCACTTTGTTCTGCTACTGCAATGTTTTTCAATCACAGCTATCCTCGCTGCCACACAGAATACTTCCATCGCCTGTTTCAATTCCTCTTCACTTGGAAATGAAGGGGCTATTCGAATATAGGTATCATCTGGGTCATTTCCATATGGATGTGTCGCACCTGCGGCTGTTAGTACCACTCCCATTTCTTTACAAAGATTTACGATTCGCTTTGCACATCCATGAGGAGCTAGATACGTCACAAAATATCCTCCTAATGGTTTGATAAACGCTCCCACTTCTCGTTTCATCAATTCCGATTCTAACGCATTATTTACCACTTCGAATTTAGGGCGCAGAATCTGCGCATGTTTTTCCATATGTGCATGGATGCCTTCCATGCTCTTCAAAAATCTAACGTGGCGTAACATATTGATTTTATCCCAGCTAATCGCTTGCATCGAAAGTTGCTTTTCTGTAAATGCTATATTGTCTTCTGACGCTGCAAATATTGCCACTCCAGCTCCTGGAAATGTTATCTTGCTTGTTGATCCATATAAATATATCATATCTGGATTCCCAGCTTTCTTGAATTCTTCTAATAAATTCAGAGTTGGTATATCTTCATATATTTTGTGCACTGCATATGCATTATCACAGAATACTCTAAAGTCCTTTGCCTTTGGTTGCAACGATGCTAAACGCTTTATCACATCATTAGAGTATGATATTCCTGTTGGATTCGAGTATTTAGGTACGCACCACATTCCCTTGATGCTAGAATCTTTCGAAACCAGATCTTCTACCATATCCATATCAGGTCCATTTTCATCCATTGGAATCGGAATCATCTCAACTCCTAGAAATTCACAGATTGAAAAATGACGATCGTATCCAGGTACTGGGCATAGGAATTTTGGTTCTTGATGTATCCATGGTTTTTCCGAACCTAAGACTCCTTTTAGCAATGCTCTAGAGAGGCAATCATACATAAATGTAAGAGAAGCTGACCCTATTACAATTATCTGTTCCTTTGTTGCCCCCATATATTCGCCAAAAAACTCTCTTGCCTCTGTTGTTCCTTTTAATTCTCCGTAATTTCCACAATCCACATTATCTTTTCTATCATGTAACGAGCTGTTTGAATGAATCGCATCTAATAATTCTCTTGATAATTCCAGTTGTTCTACGCCTGGCTTTCCTCGTGCCATATTTAATGCCAATTTCTTTTCTTTGTAGCTATCGCTTTCTTTTTTCAACATCTCAAGTTCTGTTTTCAATTCAAGCGTTGTTAACGATTTATATGCTTTCATTTTATGGAAATACTCCTCTAATATTTTTAGCTTGCACGAGTTTCTTAAGGGCTATTGCGTATGCACTTGTGCGAAGTGTATGATCCTTTTCTTCATGAAAACTATATACTTCATGAAAGGCATTACACATTATTTTATTTAATGTTTTATTGACTTCGTCTTCGTCCCAGAATAAGGATTGTATGTTTTGAACCCATTCAAAATAAGAAACAATTACACCGCCTGCATTGGCAAGAATATCTGGAATAATATATTTCCCTTTCGCATTTAGAATTTCATCTGCTTCGATTGTCGTTGGTCCATTAGCCCCTTCTACTATAATAGAAGCTTTGATTCTATCCGCATTCTCTTTTGTGATTTGATTTTCTAACGCTGCTGGAACTAGTATATCTGTTTCTACTTCCAATAATTCTGCGTTTGTTAGGTGAATAATTCCTTCATCCACAAAATCTTTTAATAAGTTTCCTTTTGCTCCTAGAAATTTCTTAACAATAGGAATATCTAATCCATTTGGATTATATATCGCTCCTGAAACATCACTAACCGCAACAATTTTAGCACCTAATTCATGCATAAGCACAGCAGCAACACTTCCTACATTTCCCATTCCTTGCACCGCTACACGCATTTCTTTCATATCTTTATTCAGTCTTTTCAATAGCTCGCAAGTAGCAATCGTCACTCCGCGACCTGTTGCTTCTGGTCGTCCTAGCGAACCGCCTATCTCATAAGGTTTCCCCGTAACAACTCCTGGCACTGCATGTCCTTTTAACATACTATAGGTATCCATTACCCATCCCATAATTTGTCCATTTGTATTTACATCTGGTGCAGGTATATCTTGATCTGGTCCAATAATTGGCGCAATCATTGCTGTGTATCGACGAGTCAGTCTCTGTAACTCTGCTCTTGATAATGTGGATGGATCCACTTTCACCCCACCTTTTGCTCCGCCATATGGAATCCCAACTACTGCACACTTAAATGTCATCCATGTTGCTAATGCTTTCACTTCAGACTCATCTACATCTTGATGAAAACGAATTCCACCTTTACATGGACCTCTCGAACTAGAATGTTGAATACGGAACCCTTCAAACACTCTTACGGAACCATCATCCATACGCACTGGAAAATTCACTTTCAGTTCTCTCTCTGGATACAATGTTGCAATATAATCTGCTTCATCATACTCTAAAACTTCTGCCGCTGAACGAATTGTTTGTATTGCATTTTCGTATGGATCATACTCTCTGACTACACTCATAACTTAACTCCTTTTTCATACTTTTCTTATGAATTATTTTGTTAAGTTCAATATAACGCTTACACCATTCAAGTACAAATACATATAATGGTATATGTATTATATATTTTTATCTATACTAGATACATTACGTGTTTTTTGTCATGTTCGCAGAAAATTCCATAAATACTTTCATGGCTTGCGATACGTATTTTCCTTGTTTATAATAAAAATAATTTTCTCTATGTATCTCTTCACTCTTCAAGCAAAAATACACAAGCCTTCCATCTGCTGGTGTTTCATTTACTAATGTATCGCTTGTAATTGTCATCCCTAGTCCATTACAAGCCACATGATAGGCCGTCGCAAGTTGGTCCAACTCTAACACAACATTAGGACGAAACTCCTGTGTCTTTCGGATACATTCTAACCTTTCTCTCGTATCATTCCCATACCGAAGTGCAATAAATGGAAATCCATTAAACATACTTAGCTCCACCGCTTTTGATTCAGGGTTCAAATGCTTTTTCTTCGCAATATCCTCGGCTGTCAGCAAGTATTCTTCGTGCTCTTTCTGTATCATAGCTTTGGGTACTGCTAATAATAATGTTTCTTGCGAAAACAACGTTTTTTTGTAAAGTGACTCACTGTAGTTATAATTATCAATAATCAAATCCAACTCTCCCGAAAATAAAAGCTTTTGAATTCGAATACTTTCCGCTTCCACTAGATTCACAACTACTCCTGGATACTGCTTCTTAAAAGCAACG
>JAWXVA010000207.1:0-2757 GCA_044425815.1 Eubacteriales bacterium | reverse complement strand
ATCAAGCGCTTCATATATTGCCATCGGCACATCATATGTAGCTATTACAAGCGTAATTTCTTCTCCTGTCCCCTCGCTTTCTTCACTCGTATTTCCTGTTGCTTCTGTTGCTTCTGTTGTCGCTGTCGTTTCTGTTGAACTACACCCTGTAAACAGTGATGCAGTCATCACTAAACTTAGTGTTAGTGCTAGCATACTTTTCTTTCTCATAGCTTTCCTACTCCTCCTTTGTTTTCTTTGTTTTTGTTATCTTATTTATACCATTCGCAACTCAATAAATACATGATATATCTTAGTACTTACAGACTATTCTTAACATTTATATTTACCGCTTAATTCCATATTTTTTCTGAAATATGTTTCTTCTCCAAACCTTCCAATGCATTCTTTTTGATTCCTAAATTTTTCTCTTTTAATGCTTCTATCCAAGTCGCAATCAAATCGAGCGATATATGTCTTAACATCTTCATCTACTGTCCCACATTCCATATGGCACAAGCCCCACGACACACCATTAGCATTTCCACTATCAGTGTACGCGTCTGACGAATACACTCCTGCTGCTATAGGAGGTACATGTAGATGTGATTTAATCTGGAAATCAATCCCATCTTCCGCATATTGAACCGTATTTTTTTCTGGTCCATCGAAAGTCAAAACAGCTGCAATGCCTTCTTTATACGGATATAAAAATGTTTCATGACCAGAGTTTAATAATGGGTTTAAAGGATGTTTCATATATGGTCCTTCTGGATTATCTGCTATTGCCACACCTTGTGCTCGTACCAAGTTCTTCTCTAGCCCACCTATTCTAAGATTTTGTCCTTTATAAAACATCCAGATTTTTCCTTTGTAAACGAGCGGATATGGATCATGTATTGCCATACTATCCCAATCTTCTAGTTCGCCTTGCGCAACAATCGGTTCATTCTTCTTAATCCATGGTCCTCTTGGTGAATCTGCAACTGCTAAACTCACACCGCAGTAATCTTGGGTTTCTGTTTTAAAATAACCTGTAAAAGATTGATAATACAAATAATATTTACCTTTCCATATTAAGATATCTGGTGTCGATAATGACCGATCTCCATATTCTCCCTTCGGCGATCTAGCAATAGCAATTCCTTGCTCCTCCCAATGGAATCCATCTTTGCTGGTTGCATAATAGATATCACACAAATCCCAATCAAATGTAGGTATTTCATCACTTGTATTTTCCACAAAGATTCCTACTGGTTTATGCGCTGTCTTTCGGCAAGTATAATATACGTAATATATGCCATCTACTTGAATAATCTTACTTGGATCTCTTCGTGAAACCCCTTCTTCTTTTCCTATTCCTGTAATTTTAGAATACTTAAAATTGGTAAAAAAATCATTTGTCGTATCGTCCGACAATTCTGGTTCTTTCAATTTCCTCATCGTTGCTGCACTAATTTTTTCACTGTCTAACTTGCTCATCATTGCATCCTTTATTTTTTCTTCCATCACTATTTCTCCTCATACAGCTCCTCTTTCGAGGGAGTAACCATCCATTCTATATAACTATTTTAGCTAGAGTAGCATTTTTTCTGAAAAGTATGTTTCTTCTGAATAGCGGCCATGATACTCGTCAGGATTTCTAAAATATTGTCGCTTTATTCTACTATCTAAATCGCAATCAAATCGTATCAATTGACTCATACAATTCTCCTTTAACTCGCCCTTTTCTATATGACATAATCCCCATGTTACTCCGTGTGGTTCTACATTATCAAGATAACATTCAGGGGAATATACGCCTGCTGCGATTGGAGGACAGTGAATATATGACATGATTTCAAAATTCAATCCATCTTTTGCATATTGTATTGTATTTTTCTCTATTCCATCAAAGGTGAGCACCGTTACGATTCCTTCTTTATATGGATATAAAAATGTTTCTCGTCCCGAATTAGTCAAGGGATTTAATTCGTGTTTTTCGAAAGGTCCTTTTGGACTATCAGCTATCGCAACCCCCTGCATTCGCACGGTATTCCAATCATCGCCCTTTGAGAAATCAGAGCCTCCATAGTACATCCAAATCTTCCCTTTATAAACTATTGGATATGGATCAAAGACTGACCCACTATCCCACTGACCTTTCTCGCCTTTTGTAAGAACAGCACTCTCTACTTTTATCCACGGTCCTGTAGGATGATCTGCATACGCCATAGCGATATTGCAAGAATTCTCTTTTAATACTTTCGTATCCATAGAATAAACTTGATAGTACATATAGTATTTACCTTCCCAAATAAGAATATCTGGATTAGATAATGATCTTTCCACTTCTGGGGTTCGTAATACGCTGACTCCTAATTCCGTCCATTCAAATCCATCTTTACTGCTCGCACAATATATATCACTTAAATCCCAATCAAATATAGGTTCATTTTCACTACATTGCTCTGGTACCACACCCCTAGGTTCTAATTCTGTCTTTCGTCTAGTATAATAAACATAATATGTATCTTCTACTTTTATCACTTTACTCGGATCTCTACGAGATACATTCGAAGAAGTAGATAATCCTTTTAGTCTAGAATATTTAAAATTAGTAAAAAAATCATTATATCTATCATCTGGCACTGGCCAAACCTCATATAATCGTTTCATAGCTGGACTAATTTCTAGTCCAGCTGGCACTTTGTCCATAAGTGCTGCTGGATATACTTTCATTACAACTCCTCCTTCACGTCTACTATATCATTTGTGCATATACGTAATAAGCACCTA
>JAWXVA010000206.1:0-2770 GCA_044425815.1 Eubacteriales bacterium | reverse complement strand
ATATATTTTGCTGAAAAAATAATAAAAGAATCCCACAATAGATAGCTCAAAAGCAATGAAATATCTACTATTGTGGGATTTTCTATATCCGTTAATTATATTGATGCGTTTATCCTACATGTGGTTCCATGCAATTAGATGTATAGAAGATGTATAAATCAGTCCAGAGTTTACGAAAATAGTACACAAAGTTAATCAGAATCTAAAATGCATGTGTTACTATTACTAAAGTTAGAAGGGAAAACGGATAAAATTGCGGAAAACCTTGACGTTATAGGACTTTCTCTATATAATTAACTAGATAAATTAAGAGCGATGACGAAGACAGTAGAGTATATCTGAAAGACACAGAGAGCTAAGGGCGGTGAAAACTTGGCACGAGTAGAGTATATTTGAATATCACTTCTGAGCTGTATTTCTGAAATTGGGTTGTATGATTGATGAGATGTGTAGAATAATCAAACAATCGAGATTAAGAGATGCCGGTATTCCGCCGTTATAGGAACACATATAATAGTATGTTGTAATAGGTGGTTAGAAGAGAATTGATATCCTCGTCCTTTTACAGGGCGAGGTTTTTGTGTATTTGGATAAAAAATGCATTTACACTGAAAATGATATTAAAGAAATCCTGTTATAACAAGCAATTTTAGGAGGATGTAGTATGTATAAGAAAGTCTCGACAGATTTAAAATTCGTAGAGAGAGAGAAAGAAGTAGAAAAATTCTGGGCAGATAATCAGATTTTTCAAAAGAGTATGGACAGCCGTAAAGAGGGTGAGACATACACATTTTACGATGGACCACCGACAGCGAATGGGAAACCACACATTGGTCACGTACTAACACGTGTTATCAAAGATATGATTCCGCGTTACAGAACTATGAAAGGTTACATGGTTCCTAGAAAAGCTGGATGGGATACACATGGTTTACCAGTAGAGCTTGAAGTTGAGAAGATGTTAGGTTTAGATGGAAAAGAACAAATCGAAGAATATGGCTTAGAGCCATTTATCAAACACTGCAAAGAGAGCGTTTGGCAGTACAAAGGTATGTGGGAAGACTTTTCTGCGACAGTTGGTTTCTGGGCAGATATGGATGATCCATATGTAACATATGATGATAACTTTATTGAGTCTGAGTGGTGGGCATTGAAGCAGATTTGGGATAAGAAATTATTGTATAAAGGATACAAAATCGTACCTTATTGCCCACGTTGTGGAACACCATTATCAAGCCACGAAGTAGCGCAAGGATACAAAGATGTGAAAGAGAAATCAGCAATTGCTAGATTCAAAGTAGTTGGCGAAGATGCGTATATCTTAGCATGGACAACAACACCTTGGACACTTCCATCGAACGTTGCACTATGTGTGAATCCAAAAGAATCTTATGTGAAAGTACAACAAGGTGATTTCACATATTATATGGCAGAAGCACTTGTAGAGAAAGTATTAGTAGAAGATTACGAAATTATTGAGACAATGATTGGTACAGATCTTGAATACAAAGCATATGAGCCATTATTTACATTTGACATGGATGTGACAGGCGGAAAGAAAGCACATTTCGTAACTTGTGATTCTTACGTAACATTATCAGATGGTACTGGAGTAGTTCATATTGCACCAGCATTTGGTGAAGATGATGCACAAGTTGGTAGAAAATATGACTTACCATTCGTTCAATTAGTGGATGAGAAAGGTGAGATGGCTGAGGGAACTCCTTGGGCTGGAACATTCTGTAAGAAAGCAGATGCAGTGATTCTAGCAGAATTAGAAGAACGCGGTCAATTATTCTCAGCACCTACATTCGAGCATAGCTACCCACATTGTTGGAGATGTGATACACCACTTATCTACTATGCACGTGAGTCATGGTTCATTAAGATGACAGATGTGAAAGAAGATTTGATAAGAAATAATAGCACAATTAACTGGATTCCTGAGAATATTGGTAAAGGTCGCTTCGGTGATTGGTTAGAGAATGTTCAAGACTGGGGAATTAGCCGTAACAGATACTGGGGAACACCGCTTAATATTTGGGAATGTGAATGTGGACACATGCATTCAATCGGTAGCAAAGAAGAATTACGTGCAATGTCGAACAATTGTCCAGAAGATATTGAGCTTCACAGACCATATATTGATGGAGTGACAATTACTTGTCCAGATTGTGGAAAAGAGATGCACAGAGTACCAGAAGTTATCGATTGTTGGTTCGACAGTGGAGCAATGCCATTTGCACAACACCACTATCCATTTGAAAATAAAGACTTATTCGAGCAACAGTTCCCAGCGAACTTTATCTCAGAAGCAGTCGACCAGACACGTGGGTGGTTCTACTCATTACTTGCAATCTCAACATTGATTTTCAATGAAGCACCTTATAAGAATGTAATCGTTCTAGGACACGTGCAAGATGAGAATGGACAGAAGATGAGTAAGTCGAAAGGAAATGCGGTAGATCCATTTGATGCATTGAATGAATATGGCGCAGATGCAATTCGTTGGTACTTCTACGTCAATAGTGCACCATGGTTACCAAATCGTTTCCACGGCAAGGCAGTGGTAGAAGGACAACGTAAATTCATGGGTACATTATGGAACACATATGCGTTCTTCGTACTCTATGCAAATATTGATGAATTTGACGCCACAAAATATTCACTAGATTATGATAAGCTACCTGTAATGGATAAATGGTTATTATCCAAATTAAACACATTGATTAAGACAGTAGACACGAACCTTGACAATTATAAGATTCCA
>JAWXVA010000205.1:0-2820 GCA_044425815.1 Eubacteriales bacterium | reverse complement strand
TCACTCTGTTGTCGTCTCGTTCACATCTCTGTCAGAAGCGACTTGCTAAGAATATCACTACTGGAAGCTTTTGTCAATAACAATTTTCAAATTGTTTCAGATAATTTAGACAATTCTTTTTCATCTAGAATAACACCTGTTATTCTCAAGCTTTTGTAAGCATTCATCATGCACTAACATTGCGCAACATAACGCATAAATCGATGCCTTTATTTTATCCATAGTCTCTCTCCGTAATTTTTACACTAATTAATCTTTTGAATATTCTTTCTCTTATACAACAAAAGGTGAGCCTTCGCTCACCTTCATGTTCAAAACCCATCATTCAACACAACGAATCTCGCTTAAATATGTAGTCCACTAATTATCTTTGAACTCTTGCTGATGCTCCGCCCATTAATCTTTCAACTTCGCTCTTGCTTGCCATTGATGTATCACCAGCTGTTGTCATAGCTAATGCACCATGTGCTGCACCGTAATTTACAGCGATTTCTGCATCTTCTGTTTCAATCAATCCATAAACAAGTCCTGAAGCGAAGCTATCTCCACCACCAACTCTATCCATGATTTCTAATCCTGGGTATTTTTTAGAGAAGAAAATTTCTCCATCTGCACAACACATAGCAGCCCAGTCATTCACTGTAGCAGTCTTAACTTCTCTTAAAGTTGTAGCAACAACTTTGAAGTTAGGGTATGTGCTCATTGCATTAAGTACCATTTTTTTGTATCCATCTAAGTTTAACTCTGTAAGATTTTCGTCATTCCCTTCGATTTCAAGACCTAAACAAGCTGTGAAATCTTCTTCATTCCCAATCATAACGTCAATGTATTTTGCAATTTCTTTGTTTACTTCTTGTGCTTTCTCAAGTCCGCCAATTGCTGACCACATAGATGGACGGTAGTTCAAGTCATAAGATACTAATGTACCGTATTTCTTAGCTGCTTTCACTGCTGCGATTGTTAATTCTGCTGATTTTTCAGAAAGTGCTGCAAAAATACCACCTGTATGTAACCATCTAACCCCTAATTCACCAAAGATGTAATCAAAATCAAAATCATCTGCTGTCATTTGACTAATTGCAGTATTTCCTCTATCAGAAACACCAACAGCTCCTCTGATACCAAATCCACGCTCTGTGAAGTTCATACCGTTTCTAACTGTTCTTCCAATACCATCATATTTTACCCATTTGATAAATTGTGTGTCTACTCCACCTTGAAGAATAAAATCTTCAACTAATCTACCAATTTCATTGTCTGCGAATGCTGTGATAACAGCTGTTTTGTATCCAAAGCAACGTCTAAGTCCACGTGCTACGTTATACTCTCCGCCACCTTCCCAAGCTCTAAATTGTCTAGCGGTCTTGATTCTGCCTTCGCCTGGATCAAGTCTTAACATAACTTCTCCTAGTGAAACTTGGTCAAACATACATTCTTCTTTTGGTCTTAAATTCAAATTCATTTTCTTTCTCCTTCTAATAACTTAATTGCCTACTTCGCCATATTGATAATATATCACTTATCTGCATTCTATGTAAATAGCTATACCTATGATTTATTGTGCATTTTTACGAACATTATAATTTTTCATCCACATTTACCATGATATCACATTCATTATTTATCTGTTTGCTTAGCATCTCTTTCTGTTTGTGCGTTAATTTCTTAATTGCACATTCACGTCGCATGGCCTCTTCTTTTGTTTTAAATTTTTCGTAGTAAATAACCTCTACAGGTAGACGGGGTTTTGTATATTTAGCACCTTTTCCTTGGTTGTGTGCATGAAGGCGTTTTTCTAAATCATTTGTCCATCCTGTATAAAATGTATTGTCACTGCACTTCAATATATATGTATAATTCATTAATTTAGTCCACCCATCCCTGCAAATACTAAACATGCGATTCCCAAAGGTATGATATATAGCAACAAATGAAGTACATTCACATTTCTTGAATATTCTGTAAACACTTTATTTGGATTGTTCTTATAATAAAATTCAACATTAACTGGAGGTCGTGCATGCAATGTACTAACTTTTCCTGTATAGGTTTGACCATTATAAATATACTCATAAGTGCTAATATAGCGTCGTTCATTTCCTTTTTTGTGCTTCCTTCTGGTTTGTACTAATTTTATTCGCTTGCCTTCTAGTACATGACCCTCCACTTTCGCTTTTTCTATATTTACTTGCAAACGATTCAATAGTGAGTATTTATTGCAAATTTTAACTTGTATCACAGTAATCACAATAAACGTTAGCAAGCCACACCATGTCGCCAAACCAACATCTTTTAACATTCCTAGAATCACTTTAAGATCTTCTATAATCACTTTAAAATCTTCTATAAATTCTAACTCCATACTACCACTCTCCCTCAAAAATCTTATTCATCCTTATCCTATTAACAAAACCAATATTTCATATAGGTATTATAATAATATTCGGTAATAACTGTCAATTTTCACTTCAATACATTATCGTTTTATTTTGATTACAAAAAATGCCATCGACTTTTACATCGATGACATCCTTTTTTATTTTTAACAGGGGATGAGGGAATCGAACCCCCACCAAAAGTTTTGGAGACTCCTATCATACCACTTGACCAATCCCCTTTAATTCTGAAGCTATTATCATTCTGTATATACAACAAAAATCATGATATCCTCATGATTTACAATATATCTGTTGTTAACATTATATACCTTCAAAACTACATACAAGAAATCTTTTAGATCATCATTTTTACCTATTCCGTGCTGAACACTTTGTTTTCACTCAGTGCTCAATCTTTGGTTATGCCCTCGACCGATTAGTA
>JAWXVA010000059.1:0-15858 GCA_044425815.1 Eubacteriales bacterium | reverse complement strand
TCATAATAAAAATCTCCTTTAAATTTGTATTTGTAGTTTAACTACATTTACATTTTAAAGGAGAACGTGTAGAATGAGAAGAAAAGAGCCACCGCGCAGGCGGTTTAGTTCAATGAGCATATTATTGATTAACCAATTCACTACTCCTTTACACTATATACAATTTTCACTCTATTATCGATTATATAAATGCTTTTACTTTCGCATATATTCCATCTGCATCCAAGCCATATTTCTTAATCAATTCCACTGCTGGACCCGATTCTCCATATGTATCATTCACACCAATCTTAAGTACTTTTGTTGGTGCGTTTTCTGATAACACATCACAAACTGCACTTCCAAGTCCACCAATGACTGAATGCTCTTCAATCGTTACAACTTTACCTGTTTCTTTTGCTGCCGCAATGACTAATTCTTCATCCAAAGGCTTAATTGTATGAATATTGATCACTTTTGCTTCCACTCCATCTTTTGCTAGCATATCTGCTGCTGCAAGTGTTTCTGACACTGGCAATCCTGTTGCAATCAATGTAATATCTGTACCTTCACGAAGTATAACACCTTTTCCTAATTCGAATTTATACTGTGGTGTATCGTTAATTACTGGCACCGCTAATCTACCAAATCGTAAATATACTGGTCCTTCATGCTCATAAGCCGCTTCCACTGCTGCTTTTGCTTCTACATCATCCGAAGGGTTAATTACAACCATTCCTGGAATCGTTCTCATTAGAGCAATATCTTCGTTACATTGGTGTGTTGCACCATCTTCTCCTACTGAGATACCAGCATGTGTTGCACCGATTTTTACGTTCAATTTCGGATATCCCACCGAGTTTCTTACTTGCTCAAAGGCTCTTCCCGCTGCGAACATCGCAAAAGAACTTGCAAATGGAACTTTTCCTGTTGCTGCTAGTCCTGCTGCAACTCCTACCATATTACACTCTGCAATTCCACAGTTAATATGGCGCTCTGGGAAGGCTTTCTTAAATGTTCCCGTCTTTGTTGCTGCTGCCAAGTCAGCATCTAACACTATTAAATTGTCGTATTTTTCACCTAATGCAACTAAAGCATTACCATAACTATCTCTTGTTGCTATTTTCTTTACTTCTGACATAATGCTTCACCTACCTTTTCTAAATCTGACATTGCCACTTCGTATTGTTCAGCGTTAGGTGCTGCACCGTGCCAAGAAGCTTGGTTTTCCATAAATGAAACACCTTTTCCCTTTAATGTCTTCGCAATAATTGCTGTAGGCATTCCTTTCGTAGCTTTTGCCTCTGCAAATGCTGCTGCAAGTGCATCCATATCGTGTCCATCTACATTGATTACATGGAAGTTGAACGCTTCGAATTTCTTGTCGATTGGATATGGTGAATTCACTTCGCTAACTGCTCCGTCAATTTGTAAATTATTGTTATCTACGATTACTACTAAGTTATCAAGTTTTCTATGTCCTGCAAGCATCGATGCTTCCCATACTTGTCCTTCTTGAATTTCGCCATCTCCTAATAGTGTATACACTCTGTAATCTTCATTAGAAAGCTTCGCCGAAATAGCCATTCCAACTGCAACAGATACTCCTTGTCCTAATGAACCTGAAGACATATCCACACCTGGTATGTGTTTCATATCTGGATGTCCTTGTAAATAAGAACCCACTTTACGCAATGTCTTCAAATCTTCCACTGGAAAGAACCCTCTATTCGCTAATGTGGAATAATATCCTGGAGCTGTATGACCTTTTGATAAAACGAAACGATCTCTATCTGCTTTCTTAGGATCTGCTGGATCAATATTCATTTCTTCAAAAAATAGATATGTATAAATATCTGATGCTGATAAAGAACCTCCTGGATGTCCCGATTTTGCATTAAATACAGCTGTAACTACACCTTTTCGCACTTCATTTGCCGTGCGCATTAATTCTAATTTGTTCATGCTATCTCCTTTATTTCACCTTTCAATCACTTACTCGCCGAATACCGCTTTGTAATCCGCTTGGAATTTTGCAATTCCTTCAGTAGTTAATGGATGTTTTGTCATCTGCTCAATTACACTGTATGGTACCGTTCCAATATCGGCACCTGCTAATGCGCAATCTGTTACATGGATCGGATTACGGATACTTGCTGCGATAATCTCTGATTCAATTCCCGCTACCGCAAAAATTTCAGCTATTTCTGCAATTAAATCTGTTCCTCTAACACTAATATCATCTAGACGTCCTAAAAATGGCGAAACGTATGTTGCACCAGCTCTAGCAGCTAATAACGCTTGGTTCGCACTAAAAATCAATGTCACATTTGTTTTAATCCCTTCATCTGTAAGTGCTTTACAAGCTTTCAATCCTTCTACTGTCATAGGAATTTTAACTACCATATTCGGATGAATTTTAGCTATTTCTCTACCTTCTGCAATCATGCCCGCTGCATCTACAGTCGTCGCTTTTACTTCTCCACTAATTGGTCCATCTACAATCGATGCAATCTCTGCAATTACTTCTTCAAACACTCTTCCTTCTTTTGCAATCAAAGAGGGATTTGTTGTCACCCCACAGATAACACCCATGTCATTTGCTTTTTTAATATCTTCCACTTTCGCTGTGTCAATAAAAAATTTCATGTTCTTCCTCCTTCAAAATTCTCTTTCATTTTCTACATATCAGTATATCTTTATCTCCACTTTAGGTCAACTGCTGTTTTGTTATTTTCCTATGTATGTCAGTGCTTTTTTTAATATTTCTTTCACTGAATCATTACAATCATAAAACGAAAAATCCGTTATCTCTTCAAGCGCAAAAAATCGCACCTTGTCCGCTCTTTCTAACTCCATTTCTCGCTCTGTGTTCACAGCATTTTTCCCCGGTTTTATTTCTGCTAAAAATAATGTTCCTCGTGTATTTTCTTCTGTGTGATAAATATCTATAATGAGCGGAATCGGATCGTGATAGCGGTGGTCATTTGCAAACACAATCTCATAACCGAATTGTTCTTCATAATACAAACTAATCGTCTCGATATATTGAAGGTTATGATTCATAATCGCTCCGCCAAATCCCCATCGGCCTCCTTCATCTTCCACTAGCATGAACTTCACCTTGCCTTCTATAATCATGTAACAAAGCGCCGTGTAATGAACAACTCTTCTTGGCAACGGCAACGCTGGTAATGCTCCATTTTGCGCATTGATAATATTTACCAATTGAACCACTTCTAAATTCAAAAGATCTTCATTGCAATACTCCGTCAACAATTGTTCTTCATAACTATTATATAAATCCGCATAAGTTCGTTCCGGTAATTCTTCTAAATATTCAAGTAAGATATTATCTTTCCCTAGCTCTGCACTTCGTATTGATTCTTCAAAAGAAATCTTTTCATCTCCGTGGTACATAAAGATTGGATATTTTCTGCCATTCCATATCCCTTTCAGTGTCCGAAGTCCAACAAATTTCACTTTATCGAAATCCTTTTTCAACGCTTCTTCTTTCAAGAATAACGCTGCTACTTCAAACGAAATCACAACGCGATTAGACTGCGTATATTTTGCAATCCGAAACCCTGTATCAATATCCGTACCCAAATACTCCGAATGTAATATATTTTCATTAATCATATATTCTGTATAAAAATTATCTGCACGTAAATTAGCTGGCGAAATATCAGCCATCCAAACCGTTGCTTTTGTCGATAAATACTTAGCAGTTTCCGAATCTCCTATTTGTGCTGTACGAATTCTACAATTCATATCCACCACAGCCCGATAAATCTCTGCTAAGATATCATCTATATCTCTTATATATTGAATATTAATCGTATAGACGACTTCATCTCCAATAATTTTCCAAAAACGATATCCATTAATTTTGCTATTTGCAAATATATGGATAATATCTTCTAATATCTTACTTACACCCGAAGCCCACATCCCCTTATGGGTTGACTTAAATAATGTACAATTCACTAAATCGAACGAAACAAACATCGTTGCTGCATTAATATTTTCCATCGTCGATTGGTTCAACTCCTCATACTCTCGCTTCATATATACCTCCTATTTATACTGCCCTATTTATACACGCCTCTATCTTACCACCACTATAATTCAACACGTCCATCTAATGCCCGAAGTAATGTAACCTCGTCCACATATTCTAGATCTCCACCTACTGGTACTCCGCTTGCAATTCGACTTACTTTAATTCCACTTGGCTTTATCAACTTGCTAATGTACATCGCTGTCGTCTCGCCTTCAAGACTTGAATTCGTTGCAACAATCACTTCATCCACATCTCCTTGTAATCGTTCCATCAATTCTTTTAATCGAATATCTCCCGGACCTATCCCTAGCATCGGAGATATCGCTCCATGCAATACATGGTAGACGCCCTCGTACTTCCCTGTCTTTTCATATGCCGCTAAATCTCTAGTATGCTCTACCACCATAATCACCTTTGCATCACGCTTACTATCACTGCATATCGGACACAATTCACTATCTGTTAATGTATGACACTGTTTGCAGTATCTCACATTTGCCTTAGCTTCCGTAATCGTCGTCGCCAAACGATCCACACTTTCCTGCGGCATATTTATAATATGAAAAGCCAGCCTTCCGGCTGACTTTGCTCCTATCCCAGGAAGGCGAGATAATTCTTCTATTAATTTCGTAATCTGGCTGCTATAATAATCCATCTCTACCTTGCTCTCTCACTTCCTAAAATTAAAACGGCATGTTCATTCCGCCTGTTAATTTATTCATAGAATCTGATGATGCCTCTTCCACTTTGCGAAGTGCTTCATTTGTAGCTGCTACAACTAAGTCTTCTAATGTTTCAATATCTTCTGGATCTACCACTTCCTCTGATAGTTTCACTTTCATTACTTCTCTTTTTCCACTAACAGTTACTTCTACAACTCCACCACCTGCTGTTGCTGTAAATTCTTTTGATTCCATTTCTTTCGCTTGTTCTTCCATTTGGCGTTGCATCTTTTGTGCCTGCTTCATTAAATTCGCCATATTTCCAGGCATTCCGCCTCCTTGAAATCCTCCACGCTTTGCCATTTCTTTCTTCCTCCATTTTATTCTTCTTCCACAACAATTTCCATATGAACCAATTGTTCTAAATCTGGAAATACATCATCGAATTTTCTATCTCTTTCTAACTTGCGAATTTCCACTTCAACTCGCTTACCTATTTTATTTTCTATCAATGCTTCTAATTCTTTGCGGTTATCTTCACGATCAACATAGGCAACATCCATATCGCCTTCCATTACTATTAATAATTTTCCATTTGCACCAAGGCTTATCCGTGCCTTTTTCAGATAATTTTTTGTAAGACCTGTGGATGCGTTAACAATGCTTCTGAAATTCTTCGCGACCTCCTGGATTTCTTCCGGAAGCGCCTTCGGCAATTCAATCTTCTGCCTCTCTGCTATGTCTTTACTTTTGTAGGAGTTCTCATTTCTCGAAACCACCTGCATTGGCATTCCATTTTCCAACTTATCTTCTATTGTTCTTACACGTTCTAACACCGACTCCGAATCCACTTCCATATTCGGTGTGCATAATTTAATTAGTGCCACCTCTAATAAAATTCTCTTTTGTGTCGCATATTTAATTTGGTTCGATAATTCAGAAAATATTCTTATATACCGAAGCAATGTAATGGCATCTACCATCTCCGACTCTTCTTTTAACTGGGCCAAATTTTCTGTGGAAACATCAAGTACATCTTCCATGTTATCTGAACTTTTAACCAATAACAAATTTCTCTGATACCAGGTGAAATCATTTACAAGTTGCGTCAATTCACGCCCTTGCATAATAAGCTCTTCTAACAAATTCAAGACCTGTGCCACATCCTGCTTTAACACACACCTTAACAATTTACTAAACATCTCTGTATCTACTGCACCTAACACTTCAAGCACATTATCATACGTCAATATCTGTCCCATGTAGAATGCAATACACTGATCCAAGAGACTCAGTGCATCTCGCATGGATCCATCTGCAACTTTTGCGATATATCGAAGAGCTCTCTCTTCTACCTCTACTTCTTCTTGATTCATCAGCGCTTGTAATCTCAGTGTAATGGTATCAATAGTAATACGCTTAAAATCGTAATGTTGACATCTAGATAAAATCGTAATCGGTATCTTGTGCACCTCCGTTGTCGCCAGTATAAATATGACATACTCTGGGGGTTCTTCAAGCGTCTTGAGTAGCGCATTGAACGCTCCTATCGAAAGCATATGAACCTCATCGATAATGTAGACTTTGTATCGTCCTTGTGTTGGTCTATACGCTACTTCCTCTCGGATTTCACGGATATTATCCACGCCGTTATTCGACGCAGCATCAATCTCGATTACATTCATAGATGCTCCAGATGTAATCGTACGACACATATCACATTCACCACATGGACTTCCATCAATCGGGTGTTCACAATTAACTGCTTTTGCAAAAATTTTTGCAACCGTTGTTTTGCCCGTTCCTCTTGTTCCACAGAACAAGTACGCATGCCCAATACGATTCGCTTCTATCTGATTCTTCAACGTTGTTATAATATGATCTTGTCCTTTAACATCCTGAAATTCTCCAGGACGAAACTTCCGATAAAGGGCTGTATATGACATTTTTATTCATCTCCAAAACTAATTCCTGTTAATTTCGCTTCTTTTATAATATGCGCCTCAGGATTTACATACTTTAATTTTCCTGCAACGTCCTCTAGAGGAACCTTCACAGTTTCCCCATTTCGAATCGCTACCATACAGCCATATTCTTGATTTAAAATCATCTCTGCCGCGCTCGCGCCTAAACGTGTCGCTAACACTCTATCATATGGACATGGCGAACCACCTCTTTGTGTGTGTCCTGGAATCGTAACACGCACTTCTTGTCCTGTTCTCTCGTAGATTTGATCTGCGACCTCGTATGCCACTGATGGTGCTGTTCTCTTAGCTATTTTCGCTTTATACTCTTTTTTAGTCAAAGCTGCATCCTCTTTCGAAATTGCACCTTCTGCCACTGCTAATATCGTAAAACGTTTTCCTGCTTTTGTTCTATTTTCAATTGCTTTTGCAATGACATCCATATCATATGGTATCTCTGGAATCATAATAATATCTGCTCCGCCAGCCACTCCTGCATGCAGGGTAACCCATCCCACTTTATGTCCCATTACTTCTATAATAAATACACGACTATGTGAGGCTGCTGTTGTATGGATACAGTCAATGGTATTTGTTGCAATATCCACTGCACTTTGGAATCCGAATGTCATATCCGTTCCCCACAAGTCATTGTCAATGGTCTTTGGAAGTGTAATAACATTCAATCCTTCTTCTCTCAACATATTAGCAGTCTTGTGTGTTCCATTTCCACCTAGCACTACCAAACAGTTCAAATTAAGCTTATGATACGTATGTTTCATAGCTTCCACTTTGTCTAATCCGTTCTCATCTGGCACTCTCATTAATTTGAATGGTTGTCTAGAAGTCCCTAATATAGTTCCTCCTACTGTTAATATTCCTGAAAAATCTCTCGATGTAAGCATCTCAAAATCCGCATAAATCAAACCTTTGTATCCTTGATTAAAACCATAAATCTCTACATCTTGTCTTTTTCCACAAATCCCTTTTACTACACCTCGCATTGCTGCATTGAGGGCTTGGCAATCTCCACCACTTGTTAACATTCCAATACGTAACATACTCTCCACATCCTTTCCACCGAATATTATAACACAAATCACAACAAGTGAACATGAAAAAAGAAGAAATCACTCTCGTAATCTCTTCTTATTTTTCGCATCAAAAAAGCGGGTGATGGGAATCGAACCCACGTATCTAGCTTGGAAGGCTAGTGTTCTACCATTGAACTACACCCGCATGTGCCCAGAGCCGGAATCGAACCAGCGACACGAGGATTTTCAGTCCTCTGCTCTACCAACTGAGCTATCTGGGCAAACCGTTGTTTTCTCAAACAACTTCCATATCTTAACGTATTTTTAACATCTTGTCAATAACTTTCAAAATTTTTCTTTAATATCTTTTTATATTCTTTTAACAAGATGTCATTTTATATACTACTCTGAACTTCAGTTACACTGATTTTCTCTCAATCAATTCTGGCTTAATCATCTTAACATACGGCATTTTATCTCCATCCACCATACGCTCCAACATCGCAATACTTTCAGAAATCATTTCTTCCACCGGCTGATGTATCGTCGTCAATTGATATGCCTTCCATGATGCCATCTCAATATCATCATAGCCTACTACCGCCACATCCTCTGGCACTCGTAAGCCCAGCTCTATTCTTGCCGCATCCATAACTCCCATCGCAATTAAATCACTAGTACAAAATATCGCTGTCGGTGGATTATTGCCTTTCAACAATCGCAACCCCGCATCATATCCTTCTTGATAATTATAACCTGATGTTTCTTCTTGTATTTGATTCACACCATATTGACGAAGTTTAGAATAGAAACCAATCTTCTTTTCTTGCTCCTCACCTGTCTCTTTCGTGAATTGGATATACCCTATATTCGTATGCTTCTTTTTCGCTAAATGCTCTGCAACCATACCTGCACCTTCTACCGGATCCACATAGACAGTATTAATATTAACCCCTGGAATAAAACGGTTAAAGAGCACAACTGGAATATCATTACCTACAATAGCCTCTGCCATTACTTTCGTCATTGCTGATGCTGTAATCACTACTGCCTCAACTTGAAATTGTATCACTCGTTCCGTGATGTTACGAAGCTGTTCTTGTCTTGGCACTTTAAATACAAGACATTGTTTTCCTATTCCTTGTATCTTCTCAACGAATTCGTTCACAATTCTATTATAGAACGGGCCCAAACTATCCCCCACTACAAGCCCTATCACATTAGTTTTCCCACTAATCATCCCTCTTGCCACAAGATTAGGACTATAGCCAATCTCCTTTGCCGCTTGAAGTACTTTTTCTCTCACTTCTTCCTTGACTCCGTAAGCATCTGACTTATTAAAAACTCGTGACACTGTAGATTGGGATACACCTGCTACACGTGCTACATCTTTTGATGTTATTGATTTATTGAATGAAACTCTTTCTTCCATCACCTTATATTCCCCTTTTGTTATATCTTATCAGTACTGAATCACATATAGAATTATATATTGAATTACAAAAAATCCAATTACTATAACTTCATGTTTACCCATGGTAAATGGCAACGTTCTAACACCATTCTCATCCTCTACACCTTCTTGAATCAATCTTTTTCTCATTCCCAGTGCTGTATATTCGTATGTTTCTTGCATCTCATCTTCTTTGTAAAAGATTAGGCTTATGAAATATCCACATATACAAGTTATTGTAGCACCGATAAATGGATTCCACAACCAATTCACATGATATGTAACTGCTATATAATATCCCACGATCAATCCGAGTACAAATCCAATCGAAACCCCTTTGTCATTCGCCTTTTTAGTAAACATCGCAAGAATAAATGCGCCTGCTGCAGGTCCTGCGAAATAAGAAATATAACTTCCTACTGTATCTAAAATCGATTTTACCGATCCGTTAAATCCAATGAAGATTACAATGGTCATTGCAATTCCAATTACCACCGAAATAATCATTGAAACTTTCAATGTAGCTTCTTTTTCTTTATGAAACAATGTCTCATATACATCTTTCGTAAATACCGCTGTCATGCTATTTAGTAGTGAATCCACACTGGACATCGCAGCCGCAAAGACTCCCGCAATAATTAGACCAATTGCTCCTACTGGCATTTCATTCAAGATGAATGTAATCATAACCTCATTCGAAGTTTCAAATGCTTTGCCATCATAGAATACAAACAAAAACACACCTACTAGCAACATAATATAATATACTACATTCATAACAATTGCGCTCACTACAAATGCATTCTTAGCACTTTTCAATGATTTGGCTGTTAGCACACGCTGCACTTGAGATTGGTCAAAGCAAAAATAGCGAAACCACATAACAAACCCACCAATAAGCGTAGCCCAGAATGCATTCTCCACTGTAATGTCTGTTGTAAATATCATCGTATCTAATTTGCCAGCTTCTTGAGCAATGCTCAATGTATCAAAGAATCCCAAGCCAATTTCACTTAACGCTGTCGCTATCACAAGTACCACTGCACCAATCACTAGCACCATCTGTATACTGTCAGTCCAAATCACTGCACGTATTCCACCTAGAAGTGTATATATAATAGAAGTAATAACAACAAGTGGCACTAACACATAGAAAGACCATCCTGTCATCGCTTGTAGAATCAACACTGGTATATACACCATCGAACTAATCTGAATGATTGAATTCACAAAGAATTGAATGATTGTAAGCGTCTTCGAATACTTTCCTAGACGTTTCTCCATATATTGATATACCGAAGTAACATTCATTCGATAGATTACTGGAGTGGTAATGCTTAATGCAAATACTACCGCTAATGGTACTGCTATATTCACCATAACTGGTGACATCCCTGATGTATACGCCCATCCCGGTCCACCGATAAAGCCATTCGCACTAATCATGGTTGCAGCAACTGATAACGCAATTGGTAACCAAGGCATAGAACGCCCCGCCAAGAAATAATCTTCTTGATTCGTATTATTACGTCCCGCCACATAACCAACTACCATCATCAATACCAAATATCCTATGATAATTCCTATATCAATTACTGAAACCATTTCATCACCTCACACTTTCAAAATATTTTCACTTCATTATACTACAACTTTATGAGCTCTACGCTATTCTCTTGTTCTATTCTCTGATGCTATTCTCTAGTTCTATTTAAAGTTTCTGGCAATAACATCCACACTACTGTTCCAGCCACAAAGATTGCCATAGCAACATAGAAGATAACCATCATTCCCATACCGCCACTTGCTAATCCTGCAATTGCTGGTATTGCAAATGTTGAAATAATTCTACCACCATTGAACGATATTCCCGAAGAGATTGCTCTGTATTTACCAGGGAATAATTCTGTATAATATGCTCCCCATGCTCCTGAATATCCAAATGCAACTCCTAGTAATGCCGAAAGTATGTAGAAAGATACGATAGATTCTCCATTTAACATTGTGTAGATAAATAAGAATCCTGCACTTAATAACATTCCAATACATGGTATTTTTCTTCCAAATTTATCAGCAATTGTTCCCCATGCAAAGTAACCAATTAACTGTCCAAATCCTTGAACACTATAGACGCTTCCTGCTACAGCTGCTGTTAGACCAATACCTGTTGTTAAGTAGGTTGTTGCATTATTGGTAAATGCTGAATACGCTGAGAAGTTCGCTCCAGATAGTAAGATTGTTCCAAGCCCTATCCACAAATATTTCCCCTTGTACATACTAATATAGCTGATTTTTTCACCTGATTCTCTACCTTTTACTAACAGTTCTTTTGTATACTCCGAATCATCTGGTACAAAGAAAATTGCTAAAATTGCTCCAACCACTGGTGGAATTACTGCAGTATACACAAGTATCTGCCAATTAGCATCCCCTAGTACAGCATACACTGCACCACCAAACATCATAGCAAGTGAATATAGTGCTGTTAATGTTGCTGCTAACTTCCCACGATATCTGCTAGGAAACATATCCGCTACAAGAGGCATTGCACAACCAAATATTCCTCCTAATACAACCCCTGCGCAGAATCTTGCCGCCTTCCATAATACAATATTAGTCGGACTAAGCATTGGTGCAAATGTTGTCACCCCTATAAGCAGTGCAATTCCTATCAATGTTTTCTTCTTACCTATTCGTGTTGAAAGATATCCAAATAAAAAGGTTCCCGGTATTGTTCCAAAAGACATTACCGCAAATATTTCTTCTGATTCTACTAACGTAAATCCAAAACCGCCTGCTGCAATATCAGCAATCATAGTCGGTTTTATAAATGTACCTAACATAAAGTTATAGCAATAGAAAAAATAAATCAATGCTATTGATATAAATGCAAAAACTTTTTTAGCATTACTATCATTTTTACCTAAAACAACGTCATTTTCCACTGTACTTGTTGTAGTCCCCATACCACATTCCTCCTCTATTCTTCATCACCCATATATTTTTGTTTCAAGATATCCATTCCATCAAATGTGATCCATTCTTCTTTCACTTTGTTATCAAGCATATGATAGTGGTTAATTCCCATGATATCTAGTGGCTTACCTGATGGTTGACCAAAGAATCCAATTCCATCATTCATTCCTCGAAGTCTCCATCTTACCGCAACATCATAACCATCATTATTAGGTCTATCTGTACATGTAACTCGTTCCACTTCATAGCTTCCCGTAGGAACGGATGCTAAGAAACTAATAATCATTCCTTGAATCTCATCATACCCATTCAAATCTTTGTTACACACAAAATGTACTGTTGCATTCTCATGATAGTATTCTTTTACCTTATTGATATATCTATAGTTATAAATATGGCTAAGCATTTCTAATACTATTTCACCAATAGAATCATCTGCTGCTGTATATTTCTCAGGAACAAATTGTCCTTCCATCGATTCACAGATTCCAAATGATGATTGTAGTGAATTCACGCTATTCTTTGCAGCTTTCGCCATTTTTTTCGCCACTTCATGTGGATCTAATCCTAGTTGTGTTACTATCCATAAATTATCACGAACTAGCCATTCTTCATGGATACGATTATGTGTTGTTGCACAATCAATTACCGTTCTAAAATTAATCTTCTTACCTGTTGCTGGTCCAAAATTACTATCACCTAGATTAGTAGCTGTAGACATTACTCTATGTGAAGAGAGGTAACCTTCTGGTCCAAAATCTGACCATATCACATTCTGTCCAATTAGTCTTCTATCTGGAAAAGCATGTAAAGTCTGTAGTGTATTTCCAATGACATCTTTCACTCCTACAAGATTCGTAGTACCTAAATGCATTGTTACATTATTATGATATGTGTCATAAATAACTCCAATTCCTTTTTCTTCCCAGATCTGATGTGTAATTTTCATAATATAATCTACAAAATCACGATATTGAGGATCAAAGTTCATCATTTTTTGATCTCTCTTTGTCTTTGTTGAAAAATCATTATAATCTAATACCCCTACTGGTGTAACCTCTGCTCCATTTCCATAAAATACCTTGTTCGAACCTTTTACTTCTGCCATCTTCTTATCCTCCTCAATTTTAATTGGTGTCACGCCTTCTACCTCAGCGTCCATTTCCTTATTTTCATTTACTTTATCAACTTC
This sequence comes from Eubacteriales bacterium, assembly GCA_044425815.1. Lineage (GTDB taxonomy): Bacteria > Bacillota > Clostridia > Lachnospirales > Lachnospiraceae > CAUPWF01. Next base: position 2,532 of record JAWXVA010000059.1, on the reverse strand, counting down.
GTTTGTTTCATTCATTGCTGCGTTCTCATCTATCTCTTCAGCTATCTTTATCTCCGCTTTTTTAATTGCCATATTGAATTCTCCATCGTTCCTCGTGAATACGTATTCATTTTATGCGTTATAAATACTCTTTGTACGTTCCAAAATATCTAACCCTTGCTGCTTCAACCAATACGGTAAATCAATCAATACCCAATTCTCAGATAGCTTATCGCCTTGTCTGCAATATACGTCTACTACTTGCATATCTGCCCGAACTTCTCCTCCTGGCATTCCGAGGAATCCACCAAGTGGTTTATTCGTAAGATTTGGCCAACCAAAGAAACAAGCGAAATTCCCTTCTGCAAATCTACACACATGCCCATTAAATGTCTTATCCCCTAAATTATTCCTAAATGGTAATTGGTGCTGTTCTTGATATCTTGGAATTGTGTAAGATGCTCCAATTCCCCCAGGTCCATACCAAATCATATCTTTTGACCATGCTTTTTCTAACACTTCAGGTGGGCATCCCATAGCACCACTTACATTCAATTCATTCAAATCATCTACCATCTTATTCACAAGTGCTAATGTATCGATACCTTCTTGCTCAGGAACATCACCAAATACTAGCCCATCGTGATTTCTAGGACCTGGATACACGAAATAATTTCCCGTCTGTGGTGGCATTGGATTCACACCTGCTTGTTGCATAAAGCCAATAATATCAACAAAGATTCCTGTCTGTGTAATCTTACCATCTACCACACAGTTAAACTCTGCATAACGTAGACTAATCATCTTTCTAGTCTTTGGTATTCCGAGCCAATCTTGATCAAACAGTCCCATAAAATGTCCCATGCTCATAACCCAAGTAGTTCCATCCATCTCATTTTCACCAGCAATAAAAATATCTTGGCGTCTTTGCATTCTTGATAATGCTTCCTTGAGTGGTTTAAAAAACACTTCTACTGCACTTTCTGCGCCTTCTTGCTCACGGAAAGGATATACCCCTTTGAAATTATAGTTATCTGACGTGTATTTTGTCACAACAGATAGTACATCATCTACGTTCGCTTCTTCTAACTCTTGAAAATATGCTCTTACTAAATCTTTTTCTTTTTTAAATGATTTCATGTAGCCCTCCTATTTCGCCCTTATTGAATACGTATTCAGTTTATATATTATTTATACCACGTCGGTTTACTCTTGTAAAGCCCTAAACCGTAGTAATCTTGTACAATATTCCATAGTTCATTTTGTTTATATTTATCGTTTCTTTGAATTCGTATTCATTTTGTTACTATTTACTTTTTCATTAAAGCAATACTATTCTACAACAGGGAGAAGGGCCAGGCTGCATATCAGCCTGACCCATGAAAGGAATTTATCTATATTCTTACTTATTAACATTATTTATCTATATTCTTACTTATTAACACTATTTATCTATAACATCTCGCCAGTAAAAGCTAGTGGCAATAACTCTGTTAACTTATATACTTGATAATCATCTTCGTTCTTAGCCACAACAATTCGGAATTCTTCCAAATCACAAAATTCAGCCATCACTTGTCTACACACACCGCATGGTGCACAATATTCTCTATCTTCCGAGCCATTCAAACTACCTACAATTGCTATTGCTTGAAATTCTCGTTCGCCTTCTGAAACAGCTTTACTGAATGCGGTTCGTTCTGCACAACAAGTAGGTGTGTAAGATGCATTCTCTATATTACATCCTGTGTATATCTTTCCTTGTTTCGTTAACAATGCAGCTCCTACATGAAAATGCGAATATGGGGAATACGAAAATGATTGTGCTTTAATCGCTTCTCTAATTAATTCTTTCATTACTATCACCTCTGGCAGAAACTCTCTGCACAACCTTTCTCTCTTACATTCTACAATCTATAATCTATATCTAAGGGATCAATCTGCTTGTTCCCAGTCTATCTGCTCCCGCAGCAATAAATTCTCTTGCATCATCGAAGCTTCCTACTCCGCCTGCTGCCTTAATCTTAACTTCTGATCCTACATTTGCTTTCATAAGCTCAATATCTGGTAACGTTGCACCACCAGTTGAGAATCCTGTTGATGTTTTGATGTATTCCGCACCTGATTCCGTAACCACTTGACACATCTTAACTTTCTCTTCCTCTGTTAACATACATGTTTCGATAATAACCTTTAGCAATTTACCACCACATGCTTCTTTGATTTCTTTAATCTCGCCTAGAATTGCTTCGTAATTACCTTCTTTTACCAGCCCTAGATTAATAACCATATCTATTTCATCTGCGCCATTTTTTACTGCATCTTCTGTTTCAAACACTTTTGCTGCCGTAGTCATATATCCGTTTGGAAATCCAATTACCGTACAAATCTGAAATAAACTTCCTACGTATTCCTTTGCTTGTTTTACAAAATATGGCGGAATACACACAGATGCTGTTTCATTCACAACTCCTGCATCACATATATGTTGTATTTCCTCCCAAGTCGCTGTTGTACGTAATAGCGTATGATCTACAATTCCTAGTATCTTCT
>JAWXVA010000204.1:0-2832 GCA_044425815.1 Eubacteriales bacterium | reverse complement strand
AAGGGTCACAAAATAAACTGCTGTTTGATGCAAAAATCTCGTTATTTCTGGATTTGCATAGCATTTTTAATCGTTTCTTCATCAAAGCATGATAACAATTGAGCTATATATTCTAAATAGTTCCAACCAAAACATTTCCGTAGGATTCGTATACTTGGTGTCCCTACTATCGGTTTTGCAAGTTTGCAAAGAGAAAGAACCATTTTATTAATGAGACTATAATTGTTGAACGCTTTCTTATCCATGGTTGTATTATCATCTTCTAAAAAACTATAATCTAAGTGCCAATGAAGTTTGTTTTCCACACCCCAATGTCCTCTAATAGCTTCTGCGCATAATTCAATATCAAGTATACTAGTAATATAATAGCGAATTTCAGTGTTCACTTTTCCGGTTTTAATATGTTCCATTTTTTTAACAAAACATACAAACCCTTTCAATCCCTTCCATTTCTTTACTTCAGCACTTTGGTGTGCTTTTACAAGATAATAACTTCTTCTTTCAATTTTACCATGGGCTTTTTCTACAGTTTCGTAAAAATCACCTTTTTCTTTGTAGAAATTCTTGCATTCATCATCAAAATAAAGACTAGCTTCTTGTTGTAAAGCTCCTTGATTTCCTTTTAGTCCACCCACATAATGACCTTTCTGGTTTTTGATAATTTCCACTGTGTTACGTTGTGTGTGGAGTGCATCGAAAGTGATAATGCAGTCTTTCAAATTCATAGTCTTGAGTAATTCTTGGGCTACAGGAATTTCGTTTGTCTTCTCATCGATAGCAGCAGAATGAAGACAAATTTCATCAGAAGCATTATAAATATGTAATGTTTGAAGATTGCTTATTTTATCCTCATTTGTATAATTGCGACCAGTTCCTCTTTGCTCTTTGCCGTCCACACAGATTAAAGTGTAACCAGAATCTGTGATACCTAAAGATTTTTTAATGGCATGCATATTTTGCATCAAAAAAGTAATAGTAGCTGTTTGCAGTTGTTTTGTATCAATGAGTGCGAAGACGCGTCTAAAGGTGTCATGAGAAGGTATACCATGTTTTAATTTCAGAAATTTTTTTAACCAACGTTGGTTTGATTTTCCAAAGAATTCCATTTCTGCCCAAGTAGAAGCATTACCTAAAACGGCAAGGAATGCAATAAGTATAATTTCTTCCAATGGATACTCCACCATGCCTTGTAGCCTAGTATCGTCCACATCTTTCAACAAACGTACGAAACGGTGAATTACCGCCTTAGGTGGTGTAGCAGAGTCATGAATTGGAATATCAAGAGTTTTAATAGAATCAGTATAAGTTGCAATAAATTTATTTATCTTTGCCATAAAGTATCCTCCCAAGAAAGATGATAAGTAACAGATAGTTTTAATACAGTAGGTGTAAGACCCAAGCAATAATATTTGTTGTGAATACATACTAGATGGATTTGTTGCAAGTAGACCTTAACAAGAGGAAAATCATCACCGAATTTGGAGTGAAGTTTATCTTGAATCATTCTAGTACCACGTGTAATAGCTGTTTGTATGTTTTTAGGAAAATGATGAGGAATTGTTAAATTAGCAAATGCAAGGTGTAAATAGGAATGTTGGTATAATTCATGAGAATAGCACTGGTAAATCACATTTAAAACAGAACATACATAAATGTAAGTTCCATTTTTAGAGAAAGAATGCTGTAATCCTAATAGAATATCTTGTGTAGATTGAAGAATTACATAAGACATACCAAGTTCAAAGGAAGCGGGAGAAAGTACATCCTTTGAGCGAGAGGGAATTAAACCATCTTCCTGTGTAATTCTACCAAGGTATCCATCGCTAACACGTCGAACTTTATTTGTACCTTTGATACGCTCTGAATGAGCAGCATAAAGATAGTATTTATCGCCAACTTTATTAATATATGTACCTTTTTTCTTGTGTTTTAAAACCCAATCCGGATAATTTGCCATAATAACCTCCATCGTATTACATGTATGTAATACATTGTATCATGAAAAAGTCCACTTTGCAAGAAAAATCTTCTTGTCAAGTGGAAATTGATGCGTTTATCCTAAAAATCATTAGTTTTACTCTTTACACAGTACCCCAAAGTATTTATAATAAAAGAAAGAAGGCAATTGATATGAAAAATGAATATACGTATGAAGAGTTATTAACCATGGCACCTGGTTTTATACGTGACGAAATGAAAGATATTGAAGAAGGAAAGGCATTGCCACTACTTACCTTTGATGCAGTATTTAAAAAGGTCTTTGATCCCGATGTTCACCAAGAGAGAGTGACGAAGCTATTTCAATATGTTTTTGAAGTAACAGATCAAAAAATTATATCATCTTTAAAGACAGAGCATGCAAAACCTTTATTATTTAGTAAGAAAACAGTGAATGACTTGAATGCAAGAATTACAGATGAGAGTATTCTCAATATGGAAATGCAGGTGAAAGCACAAGAATTTATAGTAAATCGAATCAATGTTTATGAGGCTGATTTGAATATTTTACAATATTCAGTTGCTTTTAATCAGAAAAAAAAGGAGTTCACTTTTGAAGATATTAGACATACCTATATGATTGTACTAATGAAAGAATCCCCATCTGTATTTAAAGGAAATAAATATTTTATTCATAAAAAGTTGGAAATCACTGATACAGGAATTGAATTAAAACGTTTATCAACAGTAATATACATTGAATTAGATAAATGTTTAAGATATGTTCGTGAACATGGATATTTAGAAGGAAAAGAGGAATTATGCCAATATCTGATTGCTATGGCTGATACCAATTGTGAGGAAACCTTGCAACATGCAAAAATTAATCCAGAT
>JAWXVA010000058.1:0-15943 GCA_044425815.1 Eubacteriales bacterium | reverse complement strand
TAAATACTTATGCGCTTTCATCCTAGATATTATGCAGCATCTACTTCTTCCACCTACCACTTTTGTAGAAGACATACCCTACTGGTACGGATGATAATGGTGCTATCATACATGCCAAATATAATATTACTGTCACAACCATTCCTACGACAATACTAAATATAAAGAGTGTGCACGTAGATTTTTTTGCAGATTCTACATCCTTTGATCCGAAACATTGTCCGATTAAGATGTTTTCGTTACATTTCCCTTTGTCAGATCGTTTGAAACTTTCATGCTGTTTTCCTTTAATTTGACTTTTCTTTCGTTTTCCTAGGATGAACGTGTATCAAATCTAATTCTTTAAGCTCTGAAGTGGCGCTGGAATTCGGCCCCCACGATTAATAAATGTAGTGGCAGAATGTGTATTGATTGGCATAATTGGAGCCGAGCCAAAAAGTCCACCATATTCCACCATATCACCTACTTTTTTTCCATAAGCGGGAATCACGCGTACTGCAGTCGTCTTCGTATTTACTACACCTATCGCAATTTCATCCGCTATCATCGCTGAAATGGTATCTGCTGGTGTATCTCCCGGTATCGCTACCATATCAATTCCTACCGAACACACCGCTGTCATCGCTTCTAGTTTCTCATATGACAATGCTCCTGATATGGCACGTTCAATCATGCCTTCATCTTCTGATACTGGAATAAATGCACCCGACAATCCACCTACATGTGAAGAAGCCATCGTTCCACCTTTTTTCACTGCATCATTTAACATAGCAAGCGTTGCAATTGTTCCATGCGTTCCACATGCTTCTATTCCTATTTCTTCTAGAATACGAGCAACGGAATCACCTACTGCTGGTGTTGGTGCTAGAGATAAATCAATAATTCCAAATGGGACTCCTAGCCTTCTAGATGCTTCCTTACCCACTAAACTTCCCATTCTGGTAATCTTAAATGCTGTCTTCTTAATTGTATCTGCCACTTCTGTAATATCTGCTTCTTTTCCTACACGTCTAATTGCTGCCTGAACAACCCCTGGACCTGAAACCCCTACATTAATAACACATTCTGGTTCTCCGACGCCATGAAAGGCTCCCGCCATAAATGGATTGTCTTCTGGTGCATTTGCAAATACAACAAGTTTCGCACACCCAAATGAGCCATTATCCTTAGTTCGCTCCGCACATTGTTTTACAATTTTCCCCATGAGTGCTACCGCATCCATATTAATCCCAGCTTTTGTAGTCGCTACATTCACAGAGGAACAAACATGTTCTGTAACCGCTAACGCTTCTGGAATTGAATCGATTAATATTCGATCTGAATCAGTAAACCCTTTATGAACAAGCGCCGAAAAACCGCCTATAATATTTACACCTACCGCTTTTGCAGCACGATCCAACGCCAAAGCAAGTGGCACGTAACTATCCGCTTTACAAGCTGATGCAACAACAGCGATTGGTGTTACTGCAATTCTTTTGTTGATAATAGGAATTCCATATTCTCGTTCAATATCTTCCCCTGTCTTTACCAAGTCCTTGGCATACTTTGTGATTTTATCATATATTTTTTGTGCACATTTCTCGATATCTTCATCTGCACAACTAATCAAAGAAATCCCCATTGTGATTGTTCTTATATCTAAATGTTCTTCTTCAATCATTTTTATCGTTTCTAAAATATTGTCATTATTTAGCATTTCTTACTCCTTAGATAGTCAATTTATAGTTACTCACCTTTTACACCATTGGATTATATGCGGTGCATTGAATTAAATAAGTCTTTTCGCATAATATGAGTCTTCACGCCTAATTCTGACCCTCTAGCATCCAAGCTTTCACGTACCATCTGTAAATCTTCCGTTGAATCCTTCAAATCCACTAACATTACCATGGAAAATATATCTTCCATAACCTGTTGTGAAATATCTAAAATATTGATATCTCTTTCACTTAAGCAAGTAGAAATACCTGCAATAATTCCCTTTGTATCTTTCCCAATTACTGTAACAACTGCTTTCATAATATTCTCTCCTTTAAACCTCTTTCATGTCATCGTACTTTCGTTATGGTAGACCGATTGTCTTACCATCCATGTATTGTATCACTTTACCTTAATAAAGTCTATCGGGAAATTTTCACCGCATGCAGAAATTCAATTTCCTGAAATTATCTTTTAACTTTGATATTGCTTATATAATCTGTGTTTCTTCATATAAAACCAAGTATTTTCAAAGGGACCACTCTTTCGAGCAGTCCCCATCATTTATACATTGTTCTAATATTAATCCTACTGCCAAGTTCAGAGGCGGCATAACGCCAAAGACCCATGTAGCAGATACAAGACCTTAATTTCTACGTATTGCAAGCATAGTAATATCATCAAACTGTGCCACTGTACCAGCAAAGCTATTGACATCATCCTTCACTTTGTACAGAAGTTCTTCCAAACTCTCAGAGGTATTTCGGTTTAATAGACTTAACAGACGCTCAGTACCATAGGCGTTTGCGTTCTCGTCTATTGCTTCTAACACACCATCCGTATAAATGAATAACGTATCTCCTGGTTCTAGTTGAAGTTCGTAATTAGTGTATTGCATATCCTCCATGCCTCCGATGACAAAACCATGCTGATCTTTGAAGAAAGCAAAAGATTCTCGCCCGTTTTTCCACACTGGATACTCATGTCCCGCATTAGAAGCTAAAAGTGTCCCAGTGGAAATTTCATAAATACCCAGCCATACTGTAACAAACATATCGTTTTTATTGGTCTCGCACAGCTGATTATTTACCCTTTCCAACACCTCCGCGGGACTTTTTCCAGAGCTTATTTGATTCTTAATCATGATTTTTGTCGCCATCATAAACATGGCGCCTGGTACGCCTTTTCCGGAAACATCCGCCATAACAAGTGCCAAATGGTCATTATCCACTAGAAAGAAGTCATAGAAATCTCCTCCTACTTCTTTGCTAGGTGTCATGCTTGCATAAATATCAAATTCGTCACGCTCAGGAAATGGGGGGAACACATTCGGTAATGCTGCCGCTTGAATTTGAGTGGCAATGGATAATTCCTGATTACGATTTTCTTTTTCTAAATATTCTCTTTTTTGAAGCAAGAGCAAGTTTTTTGTCCTTTTTGATAGGGTAACATCTAAAAAATAAAAACCAAACATGATGAGCATGCGAGGCAAATAAAAGAGCGTCAAGACATAAATAATGGTATTTTGCCCACTCTCGTTAGAAATCCTAATAAATTCCTTTATATTTCCAAAACCATAGACAACCTCTTCAGACAGCATCATATTGCTATCCCAAGTACCCCAAAACAGCCCTATGTACATGGCAATAAACATCGATATAGCCGTACTAACAAATGTTATTTTTGTGGTTTTTGGCGAGTAATAGTGAGATGCTAATAGTATTGGCACTGTCCAAGATAAAAGAGACTGATAGGTCATACCGCAGTTCATAATTGCTATACCCACAACCAGACAGGTAATAGACAAATTTTTCAGCGAATGATTGGACAGATGCAAAACTTTCAAGAGAATAATGGGCATCAAAATAACACAAAGCCCAATAGACATGGTTATATTCATAATGCTTTGTTGAATGGTAAAAATGCCTAGTATATTCAGCATCCATATCATAATACCAAATAGAGTAATTACTTTTAGGCTACTTGTGACATATCGTGTGGTATCCACATCGTTTTTTTCAAAGAAATCCATTTTCTCACCTACCCTCTATTTTAACAATTTATATTGATGTAATCTTCACCGCAAGCATTGTCATATCATCGAATTGTGGCACATCCCCCGCAAAAGATTGCACATCGGCAGTAACAGTATGCAGCATAGTGTGCAGTGGTAGCGTTTCTTCTTTGTTTAACAAATCTAGTAATCTATCCGTGCCATATGCCTGAGTATCTTTATCAATAGCTTCAGGTATACCGTCTGTATAGATAAATAAAACATCATCTTGCCCTAATTGTATCTCATAATCATTGTAGCTACTATCTTCCATAGCCCCTAAAACTAAGTCGTGCTTATCTTTAAGCAAGGTGTAATCACCGCTTGTTTGCTTTAAGATTGGATACTCATGCCCTGCGTTACAAGCAGTTAATTTGCCGCTTGAAATTTCATAAATCCCCAACCAGACAGAGACAAACATATCATTTTCATTTGTATCGCAAAGCTGGTTATTCGCTTCGAATAAAATTTCAGCTGGTGATATATGCAGTTGTGCCAGATTATTTATGATAATTTTTGTACTCATCATAAATAAGGCTGCTGGAACACCTTTTCCTGAAACATCGGCAATAACCATCGCCAGATGGTCTTCATCCACAAAGAAGAAATCATAAAAATCACCACTCACTTCCTTACTAGGTGTCATCATAGCATAAATATCAAATTCATGGCGATGCGGAAAAGCTGGGAATACATTGGGCAGCATAGAAGTCTGTATTTCTGTGGCAACAGCAAGTTCGTCGCTAATGCGCTTCTTTTCTTCCAAGTCTTTTTCTTGTTCTTGCAAAATAGAGTGAGTTCTCTCTGAGAGTGCAAGGGAAATGACATAGGCGACAATAAGAATAAAGGCACGTGGCAAGTAAAAGTTCACGAAGATACGGTAGTAAATGGAGTGACCATTGATGATTGTAGAAGCAGTAAAATCTATTTGCTCGCGCAGACTATCAAAGATTTGTACCGATCCTATCATATTAGCATCTGAGACGCCAAAAAACGCACCCAAATAGATAGTGACAAGCATAATGACTAAGCTTGTAATCAATGTGAAATTGATAACTTTTTTAGAATAATAATGTCGAGATAACGCGATAGGAAGAATCCAAGCCAGAACAGCCTGAAAGGTGAGTCCTGTATACAAAACGCCCATACCCAAAGTAAAGCAGCTCACGCAAAGGTATTTCACCCAAAAACCATTTGCCTTTTTCTTTAGTATCAAAAATGCTGGTACAACAAGAAAAAAAACACCTGTAGGCATAACAATATTCACAACTGTTAAATCACTTTTAAACACCTCAATGACATTTAGAAACCAAATCAGTAGCACAAGACCCGTACAAATAATGAGGCAACGCGCAACATAAACATTGGCCTGCTGTTCGTTTTTTATAAAAATATTTTTTCTAGCGTCCAAGCAATCCACCTCCAATATTTTTTGCTATAGAACACATTCGTATGCTTTTTAATTTCATCTATATTTCATACAATTTTCCTCTATATATATAATTTTCATTATACTGCTTGCTACTTTTTTAGTCAACATCTATAAAAACAGTATTTTAAAAGGACCTACTCTTTTGAGTAGGTCCGCATCATTACTATTATTTATAATAATTTTTAGTTATTAAGTGCTGCTTGAGCTGCTGCTAATCTTGCAATTGGCACACGGAATGGTGAGCAAGATACATAGTTCAATCCTACTTTATGGCAGAATTCAACTGAACTTGGATCTCCACCGTGCTCTCCACAGATACCTAATTTAAGTTCTGGTTTTGTAGCACGTCCTTTTTGAGCTGCCATTTCAACTAATTGACCAACACCAGTAGTATCAAGTCTTGCAAATGGATCTGATTCGTAAATTTTACCTGCATAGTAAGCATCTAAGAATTTACCAGCATCATCACGTGAGAAACCAAATGTCATTTGTGTTAAGTCATTTGTTCCAAATGAGAAGAAGTCTGCTTCTTCTGCTACTGCGTCTGCTGTAAGAGCTGCTCTAGGAATTTCAATCATTGTACCAATATGGTATTCCATGTCTGATCCTTTTTCTGATTTCACTGCTTCTGCTGTTTCTACAACGATATCTTTAACAAACTTTAATTCTTTTTTCTCTCCAACTAATGGAATCATGATTTCAGGAATAATTGCAAATCCTTTTTCTTTGCTAACTTCAATAGCAGCTTCCATTACAGCACGTGTTTGCATCTTAGCGATTTCTGGATAAGTAACTGCTAGACGGCATCCACGATGTCCCATCATAGGATTGAATTCGTGAAGTGAATCACATTTATCTTGAACTGCCTCTGCTGTAAGACCCATATCAACTGCTAATGCTGCGATATCTTCTGGATTTGTTGGAACAAATTCATGAAGTGGTGGATCAATATAACGAATAGTCATTGGTTTTCCTTCAAGCACTTCGTACATTGCTTTAAAGTCAGCTTTTTGGAATTCAAGTAATTCCATAAGTGCTGCTTCACGAGCCTCTACTGTGTCAGAAAGAATCATTTTACGGATTTTAGGAATTCTATCTTCTCCAAAGAACATATGCTCTGTACGGCAAAGACCAATACCTTCTGCTCCTAATTCTACTGCGTTCTTAGTATCTTCTGGTGTATCAGCGTTTGTTCTGATCTTTAATGTTCTGAATTTATCAGCCCATTCCATAATTCTACCAAAGTTTCCACCAATTGAAGCTTCTTCTGTTTCGATGTCACCTAGGTAAATTTTACCTGTAGAACCATCTAACGAGATATAATCTCCTTCTACGATTCTATGTCCACCAAGTTCGAAGTATTTTGCTTCTTCATCGATTTTAATTTCTCCACAACCAGATACGCAAGCTGTACCCATACCACGAGCAACTACTGCTGCGTGAGATGTCATACCACCACGTACTGTCAAGATACCTTCTGCTGCATGCATACCTTCGATATCTTCTGGAGATGTTTCTAAACGAACAAGAACAACTCTTTCGCCTGCTGCTCCTGCATTTTTAGCATCATCAGCTGTAAAATATACTTTACCTGCTGCTGCTCCTGGAGATGCTGGAAGTGCTGAACCAATAACTTCGCCTGCTGCTAAAGCTGCAACATTAAATGTTGGGTGGAGTAATTGATCTAATGATTTCGCTTCAATACGAGTAATAGCTTGTTCTGGTGTAATCTTACCTTCATCTACAAGATCACAAGCGATTTGAAGTGCAGCTGGAGCTGTTCTCTTACCGTTACGAGTTTGTAGGAAGTATAATTTACCTTCTTGAATTGTGAATTCCATATCTTGCATATCTGCATAATGGTCTTCTAATTTATGTGCAATTGCCATGAATTCTTTATAGCATTCTGGCATATCTTCTTCTAATCTTGTAATTGGAAGTGGAGTTCTGATACCAGCAACAACGTCTTCACCTTGCGCATTGATTAAATATTCTCCGTAGATTCCATTTTCACCTGTAGATGGGTTACGTGTAAATGCAACACCTGTTCCAGATGTCTCTCCCATGTTACCAAATACCATTGCTTGTACGTTAACTGCTGTACCCCAGTCACCTGGAATATCATTCATACGACGGTAAACGATAGCACGTGGGTTGTCCCAAGAACGGAATACAGCTTTTACTGCTGCCATTAATTGCTCTTTAGGATCTTGTGGGAATTCTTCTCCCATTTTATCAGCATAAATTGCTTTGTATTTTGCGATAACTTCTTTTAAATCTTCTGCTGTCAAATCTGTATCGAATTTTGCACCTTTTTCTTCTTTAATCTCATCTAAGATACCTTCGAAGAAAGTCTTACTCATTTCCATAACTACATCTGAGAACATTTGAATAAATCTTCTGTATGAATCATATGCAAATCTTGGATTTCCTGTTTTGTTAGCAAATCCTTCCACTGCTACATCATTTAAACCTAAGTTCAAAATTGTGTCCATCATACCAGGCATAGAAGCTCTAGCTCCTGAACGAACTGATACCAATAATGGATCTTCTGTATCGCCAAATTTCTTTCCTTGAATTGCTTCAAGATCTTCAATTGCTTTAAAAATCTGTCCTTGCACTTCTTCTGTGATTTCTTTTCCTGAATCATAGTAATTTGTACAAGCTTCTGTTGTTACTGTAAATCCTTGAGGGATTGGTAATCCTAAGTTTGTCATCTCTGCTAAGTTTGATCCTTTTCCCCCTAGAAGGTTCTTCATTGTTGCGTCGCCTTCTTTAAATAAGTATACCCATTTTGCCATGTAATTTTTCCTCCTAATATTAAACATAATTTTGTAGACCCACTTGCCATAAATCTACACTGTTGCTTAAAATGTGCAGCGTAGCTGCATATGTATTTTATAGGTTTTGTGGCCATACGTCAAGCCTTTTGCTCTCCCTATTTATTGTTTACTATTCTTTCATTTTTATTCGTTTTTTAGTATACAATTATTGTTTTTGTATCTGATTATTCGTATACATATCCAGTTTTTATACTTCCATTATTGTTTTTATTTTTTCTAATCCAATTTATTTTCTTCTATAACTATTTTGCTCTTATCTTCTACAATTTCCCCTGTGATTTCATCGGATAATTCCTCTACTTCTGGATCTGCATAATAAGCATCTCTCATTTTCTTTGCGTTGCGATACCCATCCCAGATTCCTAGGCTCACCATCGCTCCTCCGGCCACTATAAACACCACAATAAAGACTATAGTTATTATGCGTTCATTTTCATTTACTGAACTACCTAAATTGTGAAACATATTGTATGCTAATATCAATAAATATACTCCTGCCATTGCATATAGTGCAATTCTAGCTCGCTCTTTTCCTCCCATAATTAGCAATTCCTTTCTTGTGACTGCAAGGTTTCTCCCTTATTTTTCTATTATTCCTGAGTCCATAGCGCCGTCAAAACATGTTCCCCTGTCGCTTCGACTATACTCTCTTCCGTAATAATATTTCCGCTATATATCCAACCATCAAATACATACCCATCTTTTTCAGGTATTGGAAGCACTTCGTACTGTTCTCCATAAATAACTGTTGAATCTTCTATATCAGTTACTCCATTTACATTACCACCATCCAAATCGTATTTCACTGCAATTCCACTCGGAACCCAAATGGCATATAGTATCATATCTTCTACAACCGTATCTTCTTGAAAGCTCCATTCTTCTGCCAACGTTTCATCTTCTGACGTTACCCACTTGGATAATACATAACCTGGTTTACTCACCTCTGAAGGTTCTGTAATATATTCCCCGTACTTCACCTTCTGATACGATACGTCTGAACCACCATTCGAATCAAATGTAATACTGAATCCACCATTTATCGCAAAGGTCATCGCAAAGATTATAATTAATACTATTGCGCTTACTATAAATATATCTAGCACTCGTATCGGAGCATCTTTACTTCCATATACGCCTCTTCCCCATAGTTTTTTCTGTCCATCATTATTATCCATTTTGTTTATCAACTCCACATTTTTATTAACATCACACTATAAATACACTGCCCTTTTAATAAATATGAGAAGGAACTGCGCAAGCTCCTTCTCACTTATTCTTTATTAAAAGTCAACTATTATTATTTACGAACTAAATATTTTCTCATATCAATCGAACAAGCTACTAAAATAATCAAACCTTTGATTACATATTGTAAGTTCATACTAATTGATAAGAATTGTAATGCAACGAAGATAATACGAAGGATAACTACCCCGAATACTACTCCTCGAACTTTACCAGTACCACCAACGAATGATACTCCACCGATTACGCAGGCTGCAATAGCATCACACTCGTAGTTTTGTCCTGTACTTGCTGAGTTAGAACCAATACGTGCCGACTCAATAAATCCTGTAATACCATACATAGCACCAGCCAACATATGTACACAAATAATTGTTCTTCCTACATTAACACCTGATACATTCGCTGCTTCTGGATTAGATCCTACAGCAAACATATTTTTACCAAATGTTGTTTTATTCCACATAAACCACATGAATACAATAGAAAGACCTGCATACCATACATAGTTTGGAATTGGAACACCGTTAATTCCAACGATACTTCCTGTAATAAATGACTTGAATGAATCATCAAGTCCTGATAATGGTTGTCCATTATTACCATTAATCATAATATACATAAGTAACATTCCGTATACGATTAATTGTGTAGCTAGTGTAACGATAAATGGATGTAAGCTGAATTTAGCTACGAAGAAACCATTCACCCAACCAACAAGTCCCCCTACTACAATTACAGCTAAAAATACTAACCAGAATGGCATAACTGGTAATTCTGGAAACATTTTAGATGCGTAACTTACTGATTGTAATAATGAAGCTGTGATACACGCTGTCAAACCAACAATACGACCAGCTGAAAGGTCAGTACCTGTAAGAACAATACATCCTGCAATACCTAATGCAATTGGAATATTTGCAGCAGATAATGATAAGATATTAACCAATGAACTAATTGATAAAAAGATTGGATTTACTGAATATGTGTAAATAATAGCAATTAAAAGTAAAATATAAATAGCGTTATTAATTAATGTTTCTCTGATAGTTGTTGCCTTATCTTTGCTATCTAAAGCTTTGAAGCTTGCATAGCTCTCTTTCATATTAGCGATTGCTTTCATTTCTCGCTACCCCCTTATACGTATTTGGCAGCAAGAGTCATTATCTCTTCCTGCGTTGTATTCTTCGCATCTACTTCTCCAGCTAGACGACCACCTGACATTACTAGTATTCTATCACATACACCTAGTAACTCTGGCATCTCTGAAGAAACCATAAGTACTGTCTTACCATTGTTCGCCAAGTCAATAATCAATTGATAGATTTCGTACTTAGCCCCTACATCAATCCCACGTGTAGGTTCATCTAACAATAACACTTCTGGTTCTGTAAGCAACCATCTGCTTAGGATAACCTTCTGCTGATTACCACCTGATAATGAACGAATCTTCGTATCTTGAGTTGGAGTCTTTGTTTTTAACGCTTCGATATATTTTTGTGTATCTTCTTTCATTGTTTTATCATTTAACCACACCTTGAACTTAAGATGGTTCTTCAAACTTGAAATCACTGTATTCTCACGAATTGATAAAATTCCAAAGATACCTGTTGCACGTCGCTCTTCTGTTAACATTGCGAACCCATTGTTAATTGATTCTCCCGCATTTCTATTCTTCATTACATCGCCATGTAATTTAATTGTTCCAGATTTGCGTGTTGCAATACCAAAAATGTTTTCTAACGTTTCTGTTCTACCACTTCCATCTAATCCTGCAAAGCCAATAATTTCACCCTTTTTAACGTTAAAGCTAACGTCTTTTAAAAGCGAGTATGCCGCAGTAAGTCCTTCTACTTCTAGCATAACTTCACCAGGTTTATTCGTCTTAGGTGGATATAAATTAGTCAATTCACGGCCTACCATAAGCTTGATTATTTCTTCTGTTGTCAAGTCTTTTGCATCCTTAGTTGCTACGTATTGACCATCACGCATGATCGTTACTTCATCTGAAATTCTAAGGATTTCTGCCATTTTATGTGAAATATAGATAATGCCACAACCATTATCTCTTAACATATTAATAATCTTAAATAAGTGTTCTACTTCTCGTTCTGTTAATGAAGAAGTAGGTTCATCAAATACAATAACCTTTGAATGGAACGATACCGCTTTCGCAATCTCTACCATTTGTCTTTGTGAAACAGGCATAGTACTCATGATTTTCTTAGGGTCTACAACAATTCCAAGCTCTTCAAATAATGCCATTGTATCGTTGTATGCTTTTTTCTGATCTACCATAACTTTAGCAATTTTAGGATAACGACCTAACCAAATGTTATCCATTACATTTCGTTTTAATGCTTGGTTCAATTCTTGATGCACCATAGCTACTCCATTTTCGAGTGCATCTTTTGAGTTTTTAAAATTAATTTCTTTACCTTCTAAGGTAATGGTTCCACTATCCTTTGAGTACATACCAAATAGGCATTTCATCAATGTTGATTTTCCTGCCCCGTTTTCACCCATTAGTGCATGTACTGTACCCCTTTTTACTGTTAGAGAAACATTATCAAGCGCTTTAACACCAGGGAATTCTTTACAGATATCCGTCATCTGTAATAGAACATCATGTTCCATAATTTTTCCTCCCATCTCGTTTATAAAAGGCGGTCTATAATCGGCCGCCTTTTAAGTAATTATAATTCATTCCACTTTAGACCAACTGTCTATCGTTACTATTATTCTCCTAAGTACATTGCATATGGAATAAAGATTTTGTTAGAAACTGTTTCAGAGATATTGTAAGCATCTGTATTAGCCATTAATTCAGCTCCTGAAGCTGCATTTGTTACTAAGTAAGCAATACCTTCTGCCATACCTACAGCATCTTGTTTAACTGTACCTGTCATTTTACCATCTGTAATTAATTGGATAGCTGCATCTGTAGCATCAACACCATATACTGGAATCATTGTGCTTTCGCCATCGCCTAAGTTGTAACCTTTGTCATTCAATGCTGATACAACACCTTCAGCCATACCATCGTTGTTACAGATAACAAGCTCGATCATATTTCCGTTTTCTTCGTTGTATTGTGATAAGTTAGTTACCATGTAAGCGTTAGCTGCTGTTGCACTCCAAGCACCATCTTGGTCTACTTGGTAGCAATCTGTGTTAGAAGCATCGAAGTACTCAAGTGCTGGGTACCCAGCTGCTTCGATAACTGTGTTAGCATCTTCTACACCATATTGTGTACGGTAGATAGCTTCTGCATTTCCTAATTGACCCATGAACATTGCGTAAGAGATAACTCCGTCGCCGTTTAAGTCGATTGCATCAAAGTTCTCAACTACATATTCACCAACCATTTGTCCTTGTAAGTGTCCAGCTTCTGGAGCATCTGTTCCAACAAATGCACAGTCAGCGTATGAACCAAGAACTTCACCTTCTGTATCTTCACTTTCAACAGATCTGTTAAAGAAGATTACAGGGATTTCAGCTGCTTCAGCTTTTTCAATGATAGCTGCAGAAACGTCATCTGTTCCTGATGTTACGATGTTAACTACTAATAATGTAGCTCCTGTTTGGATAGCTGTATCGATTTGTTCGTTTTGTGTTGTTTGACTGTTGTTAGAGTCATAATCTGTGTAACTAACACCAGCTGCATCTAATGCAGAATCTAATGCTGTACGAACTGAAGCGATATAAGTATCAGAATATGTATAGTAGAATACTGCTACGTTAGCTGCTGATAAATCTGCTGTTGCTTCTTCTACTGCTTCAGCAACCTCTGTTGCTTCTTCTGTTGCTGTTTCTTCTGTTGTTGCTTCTGTTGTTGTTTCTGTTGTTGATGAGCTACAACCCATAACTAAAGTTGCTGCCATTGCTACACATAATAATGTAGCTAAAATTCTCTTTTTCATGTTACTTCCTCCTTATAATTGTTACTGTCTGTAACTTGTTACAAGTGAAAGTATATCATTTATACCAGAAAAAACCATGTGATTTCTTACTCTAATATGTATGATTTTTTACGTTTTATTAATATTTTGTTCATACTCTTTATATCCGATTAATTTATTCCACATTTAATCAAATGAAAATAGTACACGCTGAGACACTTCATCATACATATTATCTCTTGTTATTAACGTAGTTTCTGTATCCACACGTTCTTCTTCTATCGTTAACCCATTAATCAAGTTATATGCACATTCTACACCTAGATACCCCATCGCAAATGGATTCTGCACGATAAGTGCATCCACATTTCCAGTTTCTAACATCCCTACAGATACAACATTATTATCAAATGCCACTACCATAGTATCTCTTCCCAGCCGTAATTCCTCTATGGCATAACCGACCCCAAGGCTTGTCCATTCATTAAAAGTAACTACGACATTTATTTCTGGATAGGTCTCAAGCAACTCTATTGTTCCATTTTTAGCATCTTCTGTAGTCGATAACACATTAATCGTTTCCATAAATTCCACTCGTGTATCTGCTACCACCGCATCTCGGAACCCTGCTTCTCTTTCCTGCCCATTCGCCGAGTTAATATCAAAGTTCACAATCCCTATATTCAATACTTCTTCCTGTGCAGAGAGTGCTGCTTCCCCAGCCATATATCCAGCCAAATAATTATCCGTTCCTATGTTATAAATTACACCATCGCTATTTACAACACTATCAATTCCAATCACTTGAACCCCTGCCGCAATCGCTGCATCTACCGCTCCTGCATTTGCATTGAAATCAACTGCCGACAGTATAATAATTTCAGCACCCGCTTCTACAGCTTCCGCAATCATCGTGTTCTGAGTCTCATAATCCTCTTCATTTTCTGGTCCATCAAAAGTAATCTCTATATTATATTCTGCTGCCGCTGCGTTTACCCCTGATTCAACTTCTTTCCAGAAATCTGATGTTGTCGACTTCGTAATTACAGCAACATAGGACTTCGTACTAGCTCCATCTTCTCGGTTTAATTCTTGTAAATTTGCTACGATCACTTGTATGCAATAATAATATATCAATATAAATACAATAACACCGAGTAGGATAAATATTTTTTTCTTATTTATTTTCATCATATTCACCCTCCGAAATTTTAGGCATACGTATTAACACTTTTGTTCCTTCATCTAACTCACTTTCAATTGATAAGCCATAAAATTCCCCAAAATAGATTTGTACCCTATCGTGCACATTTTTAATTCCAATCCCTGTCCGATCCCCAGCTTCTCGATGCAAGATTTCCTTGCATTGCTCTTCTGTCATACCAAGTCCATTGTCTTCTACTTCCATTACAATATCATCTCCCATTGGATATATCCTAATGGAGATTTTGCCCTCATCAACCATTCTATCTAATCCATGGTAGATTGCATTTTCTATAATTGGTTGTAATGTGATTTTATTACATAAATATTTCATACAGCTTTCATCTGCTTCTATTTCATATGTAAATTGATTTCTATATCGAACATTCTGTATCTGCAAATAGCTACTTGCATGCTGTAATTCTTTTTCTATTGTTATAAGTTCATGCCCTTTGCTAATACTTATTCGGAACAATTTCGCCAAGGCATTTACCATCTCTACTGCCTCTTTTGTTCGTTCTTCTTCACACATCCATGCAATGGAATCTAATGTATTATAGAGAAAGTGAGGATTAATCTGTGCTTGCAGTGCATTCAGCTCAGTTTTACGCAGACTAATTTCTTCTTTTCGCACTTTCTCCATCAATTCTTGAATACGTACTACCATATGCCCAAACGAATCTGATAATTGTACAATTTCTTTTGTACCACCTACAGAATTATGCTCAAAATTCTCTGCGTGTTTCTCAAAATCTTCCATAGCTCTTTTCAATTGTTTTGCTGGATTCGAGAATACCATAGCAAATATAATCCCTACGCCTAATATTGTAAAAAAAACCATAATAAGAATCGTCACAGATATGGTAATCATACTTTCTACCTTATCTGTAATCATCTCATCTACGTAGCTTACCCCAACTACACGCCAACCACAATTTTCAATTGTGTTCAACGTATAAATAACATTTAACTGTGTATAGGAACCATCAGATACTTTCGCTAACTCTTCTGTATCCTCTTCTTTGATTCCACTATTTATCAACTGTTGTTGGGGATGATATATAATGCTTCCCTCTTCATCAACAATAAAGCAATACCCGTGCTGGCCTATCCCTACATTATCAATATAATTAGCTATTTCCGAGAATTGTATATCCATACCAATCTGTACCATCTCATCCCCATCCATATCCACGCGACTGGAAATCGTAACCACCCATGGGTAGTCGTTCTCAAATAATGTTTCTACGTGTGGTTTGGAAATATTCAACACCTCTGAATCATTTTCTACAATCTCATCATATGACAAGTTAGTGGTCACATATACTTTTTGTTCATTTTCCGACCAGCAACCAATCATAACTCCATCCATATTGTAATTAGTAATAGCTACAATATCTGTCCGTATGCTTAGCAAGCTAGTAACAAATTCTTCCCAGTCTTCTTCCGAACCATAACTATTTATTTCTAGCATCTCCATCACTTTACTCATATCTTCTGTGTAGCTAGAAATAGTATTAGATGCTTGCGCTACTGACTGTGCACTATTTATTATTGCATTTTC
>JAWXVA010000203.1:0-2843 GCA_044425815.1 Eubacteriales bacterium | reverse complement strand
TAATCCACCACTGTATCTTGAATTTGCTGATTTTCTACAAACTCTGCCACAACTTCTATATCCATCTTTTTAAACAATGTAGTAATAGAATCTAGGATTAGTCGATTTTCATGTTTTGTATGAACTTCTCGAATAATTCCACCATCAACTTTAATATAATCGGGTTCTATTTTTACTATTTCTAATAAATTCGAATATCCGGCGCCAAAGTCATCAATCGCAATTTTCACACCATATTGACGCACGTCTGCAATAAATTCTTTTAAAACATTTATATTCTGAAAACATTCGTCCTCTAAGATTTCAAATATCCATTTAGATGGATCCTTAAATTCTTTCGCCTGCTTCACTAAGAATTCTCTCACTTCTTTGGATTCAATATCAAGAGAAGACAAATTGATAGAAACCATATATGGAATTTCTTCAAAATCTTTTGATACCTTTTCAACCATTTTCTTTGTAAGAGATAGATATAATCTATATTTTTTTGCTACATGCATGAAGGCAAAAGGAGGATAAACATTCCCTTTTGAATCTTCTATCCGCATAAGTGCTTCATATTTATCAATTCTTTTTGTTTTATTATTGTAAATCCCTTGATAATATGGCTGTACTTTATCGTTTAATATTGAATAATTAATCATATCAATAATAGCCAACTCATCTTGAGTTGAACGTGCAAAATTAGCATCTCCATTGCTAATTAAGAACTGTTCCTGGGATTCTCCACAAAGTCGTAATTGATTATAAGCACGTTCTACTAAATGATTTTGATTCATAACGATTACAAATCTTTGCAAAAAAATTGGAGCGTCTATTCCTAATTGTACTGATTTTGAAGCCTGTGATATTCGATTCATACACCCCACAAATACTTCTTCTGATACTTCGTCATTAGCTAAAACAATAAAAGTATCCATAGCTATTGAGTACAATTTAAAATAATCATCTAAATCTTCAAACTCAGCGTTTACTATATATTCTTTAGATTTCTCTATCAACTCTCGTAATCGTTCATAATAGACAGCTTGACCTAAGTGACTAATAAGCAATGTGGAATTTTCAATTTGAACAAGACATATTTTATTGAAGCCATATGTATCTTTGTCTTGATCATACTTCTTGATATTCATCAAATTCACATTGGTGTCAATATATTTATATAATTCATGAGCTCGCTCTGACACCAAAATATTGTCAAGCAACAATCCATTTGTTTCACTCACTGCCTCTGAAAGTTTTTTCTTCACAAATTCTTTCAAATCATCATTTTCATGTTGGACATGTTGTAATTCATGAAATGCATCCATATTAATCGGAATATTAGTATCACCTTCACCGATTCCCACTAAAACACAAGAACCGTTAAACACTTCATTGGATCCATTCCTTGTTCCAAATTCACCTAGTAAAAACACACCGCAAACATTGGCATCTTTAAATGGCAAAAGCTCCCACTTTGCACAATTTTTCATATATAGTTTACGGAATAGACAACTATAACAAAATACTGATTCTAATGATTTTGTAAGCATTTCTTCGCATATTTCCCTGCTATCTTCAACACATTTTGTAGGTGATGTATAGCTAATCCGGAAGCTTTCACCTACACTTAATCTCGTGAAATATTGTGATATATGTTGTGATTCTTCATCATATTTGATACATCGACATGCTCCATTTTGTCCTTCAATATTTAATTGAAATCTTACTAATGGATCATTTTTAGCAATATCTTCCCACGAATGGTACTGACGTGTACTTAATACCCCTAAATTGTTTTGAAGCCACTCTGCTGCTGGTTGATCCTCTATGCTAGTGATATTTAATCCGTCTGTCCCTGTTACCGTATAGGCAGGGGTAATACATTCCTGTGAAGTATTAACTGCACAGTATGTAGAAATCTCACTTCCTTTTATACCACTAAATATCATTCCCTGCTCTATCGCTATTTCTGTATTAAATACATATGGAATCTGCTGACCACCTGCGATTTCACCAGCATTGCCGCCTGCTAATTTTGTACGTGGCATTGCTTTATTTATAAGTTGAACAAATTGGTGAGTATAATCATAATATCCTCCTACGAAAAGACGAATTAGTTCTGGTGTACCATGTAACCAACTCTCTTCTACCTCTTTAACTAGCTTATAATAATTCTTATCTCCAAATTCCACAAGAAATGCTTCTGTTGTAATTTTCTCGTATTGTTCGATTGTAATCAATGTATCTACGTCATATTGTTCCCCATTATATATCACCGCATTGACGCTAGCACCAATAATCTGGGCACTTGGAAATAACATTTGAATATCACGTGCAAGCGAAACTGCTTCATTTTTACCAAGTTTTGATGTAAAAATTTGAACTAAGATTGATTGATCCCCTTTGATATCTTTAATATCATTTTTGAGCTCATCAATATTTTTATATAAACAATTTATTTTCTTCATATTTTCGCCTCTTTCAAGCTTTTTTTATAAGCTTTTTTAAACGCATACATCTTATCATCTACCAGTTCTAATAGTTCATCTGCCTGTACTTCTTTTTCCTCTGAAACATACTCTATTCCATAACTAATGGACATTGGGAACAAGCTTACACATTTCGTCAACTCTACTAGAACCGCATTTAATTTAATACTTGCGATTCGTTCACTGCAATTTCTTAGCAAAACGATAAATTCATCTCCACCTATTCGACAAATTTCATCTCGTTCTCTAATTTTTGATTTTAATATTTCAATTACCTTACAAATATATTCATCTCCTGCGGGATGCCCAAATTGATCATTTACAGATTTCAAACCATTTAAGTCAACCATAACCACCGAAAATTCTAAT
>JAWXVA010000202.1:0-2876 GCA_044425815.1 Eubacteriales bacterium | reverse complement strand
GCTGCTTCGATAGCTGTAACATATTCAGCTGGTAACGAATCTAAAGTACCTGTAGAAACATAAAGTGCTTGTGTACCAATGATGTGTTCTGTTTTGATTAAGTATGTTTGAACTTCGTCAAATTTGTTAGATGCAATACTTGATAATGGGTTTTCTTCTCCATCGATTACACCTTGTTGTAATGAAAGGTATACTTCACTGAATGACATTGGTGTAGCTACACAACCCATAGCTGAAAGAGTTTCGATATACATTGTTTGGTCAGGAACACGGATGTTTAATCCTGTCATGTCTTCTGGTGATCTAACTTCGTCGTTAGCTGTTGTTAAATATCTAGCACCGTAGTAGAAACCGCCAAGACCTTTAACGTTCATGTATTCTGTCATTTCTTCGAATAATGCAAAAGTTTCATCACTGTTAAGGATACGTACCATGTGATCTCTGTCATCAGCTAAATATGGAGCATCGAAGATACCGATATCTGTAAATTTGTCAGCTGGCTCACCAAATCCTAATAATGCGAAATCGATAGATCCGATATCAACAGCGTCAAAGATTTCACTTTCACTACCTAATTGAGAAGCAGGGAAGATAGAGATTGTTACAGCTCCACCTGTATATTCGCTAACAAGTTCTGCGAAATATTCTGCAGATTGTCCAAGTGGATGTTCTGCTGTTTGGATGTGTCCTAATTTTAATTCAAATGTTTCTCCGCTAGCAGCTACCTCTGTAGCAGCTTCTTCTGTAGCAGCCTCTGTAGCAGCTTCAGTAGTAGTTTCAGTAGTTGTAGTTGATGTGCTACTTCCACATCCAACAAGTCCTAGTGTCATTACACCAGCAAGTAATAATGCTAATTTTCTTTTCATTTCTAAATCCTCCTATAATTTGTTTGATACACAGATTATACACGAAATGTTCACAGCTAAACGTCTAAATATTCATTGGGTAGTTAAAAAATTGATGATTTGTGGAAACTCAAGAAATGTGTATATATTGACAAACAATGATTATACACGTATAATAACAACAATAAATAGAACATGTATAAAATACAAATATTTGAAAGGAAATTAAAAAAATGGACAACAATGCACCAAGATTAAAAAAGAATATGCCTCTTTTAATCACACTTACAGTTTCAGCAGCATCAATTTATTTCTTAGCATATTTAAGAAGTTTTTATTATGATGCATTTATTGCGGCATTCGGACTAACAAATGAGGAGTCTGGTATGGCGGGAGCGGCATTCGGATTATTCGGGGCCGTATCATATCTTATTGGAGGGCTTTTAGCTGACAAAATATCAATTAAAATCCTTATCCCAGGATCAATGCTTGTAACAGGGGGCTAGGTCTAGTGTTATTAACAAATCCATCAGCTGGAGTAATTATTGCTATTCATGGTATTTGGGGAATTACATCCCTTATGACCTTCTGGCCTGCTAATGTAAAGGCACTACGTCTTTGTGGGAATGATGCGGAACAAGGAAAAGTTTTTGGATTCTTTGAAGGTGGTCGTGGAGTTACGAATGCTGCTGTATATGCAGTGGCAGCAGCACTATTTGCAGCCTTCTTTACAGCACAAAGTCAAATGTCGGGAATTAGAGAAATAATCATGCTGTACTCTGGAATTCCAATTGCTATGGGTATTGCAAACATATTCTTACTTCGTGGAATTGACGAGTCGAGTTCTACCAGTACAAATAGCGGTATCGATTTAAAATTAGTAGGAAAAGTATTAAAGGATCCGAAAGTATGGCTTATGTCACTCATTATCCTTTGCGCATACACAGTAAACATGGGTAATTACTACATTGGATCATATACGACAGCAGCATTTAGTATGACAGCTCTTGGAGCAGCAGTTATATCTTCATCATCACAGTACATCCGTCCATTTGCAGCAGGAGGAGCTGGGATTATCGCAGATAAAATCAATGCATCTAAAGTCATGATGTTAGGATTATTATTATCAGCAATAGGTCTTGGAATAATATACATAGCACCGGAAGGTGGAAATGTAACTATAGTTTTGGTAGGAACAGTAATCGTATTTATCTCCATGTTCATGACACAGTCTATGCACTTTGCGATGATGGGAGAACATGAATTTACGCCTGAAGCAACAGGAACAATCATTGGTATAGCTTGTACAATAGGTTACCTTCCAGAGTTTTTCTTGGCACCAATGGTAGGAAGAATCCTTGATACTTACCAAAATTCTCCAGAGGGGTATAGAATGGTATTTATGATTCTAATTGGTTTTGTAGTTGTAGGTATGTTCTTAACAGCGCTTTGGATGAAGGATACAAAGGTTCGTCGTGCTGAAATACTAGCTGAGAAAAAAGCGATGGTAAAGGCATAGTTTAATGATGGAATTGAAGGAGGCACTTAATGTTAGTTTTAAAAAATGCAAGAGTCCTTGAAGAATTGACGCCAGGGGTTAAAGGGGAAACTGCTGATATTGTTGTTGAAGGGGAAAAGATAGTGGCTATTCAAGACGCGAATACAGCAAGCGGTGATGAAGTGATAGATATGACAGGTAATACAGTAATACCTGGACTAATAGATGGGCATGTTCATTTAGATCTTAGTGGGATGGATACTTTTGAAGAGAATACTCAATCAGACGCTTATAGAAGTATGAGAGCTTTAAGACTTGCTCAAGATAATCTAAGAAAAGGTTATACGACTCTTAGAGATGTAGGAGATAGAAATAACATTGTTGTTGAAATGGCAAGAGCTATTGATGAAGGATTGGTAGTTGGACCAGATATTATGCCATCTGGTAGAATATTAACACCTACTGAAATGGGAAATAATTTCTTTGGCGATTTATATTTAGAGGCAGATAGTCCAATGGAGTTTAGAAAAGCA
>JAWXVA010000057.1:11392-16320 GCA_044425815.1 Eubacteriales bacterium | reverse complement strand
AAAGAAACTGATAACAAATAAAAAATAAAATTATATGGTATCTACATTGACAGCACCACAACTGACAATGCATGACCAACACAATTCTTCCAATGAGGGTGGATTAGAAAAGAGATCGTTCGAAAGAGCGGTCTCTTTTAGTCGTGCAGAGAAAATATTCCAAATTATTATTAATAGGAAGAAAGACAAACATTACAGTGCTAATTGTGAAATCGAAGACACAATTTAGACTATATTTTTTCACAGTTGTACCATATATTTCTCACAGTGAATATCTATACTTACATTTAAAATGTTAGTTATAGGAGGTCAAAAGGTGATTGAAGTAAAGAATTTAGTAAAAAAATATGGCGATCATACAGCTGTTAACAATATTAGCTTTACGGTGGAAGAAGGAAGAGTCTATGGATTTTTAGGACCTAATGGTGCTGGAAAATCTACCACGATGAATATTATGACAGGGTATATGGGTGCAACACGTGGAGAGGTTATTGTTAATGGATTTAATATCCTAGAAGAACCTCAGAAAGCAAAACAATGTATTGGATATCTTCCAGAGTTGCCACCACTATATGTGGATATGACAGTTTATGAGTATTTAAAATTCGTAGCAGAACTTAAGAAAATTGAGAAATCCAAAATTGCAGATTCCGTAGAAGAAGTATGTAAATTAGTTGAAATTATGGATATGCAGGGTAGATTGATTAAGAATCTATCCAAAGGATACAAGCAAAGAGTTGGTTTAGCAAGCGCTATCATAGGATTCCCAGATGTTATCATTCTAGATGAGCCGATGGTAGGACTCGATCCAAAACAGATTATAGAGATTCGAGAGTTAATCAAAGAATTAAGTAAAAACCATACAATTATTTTAAGCTCACATATTCTAGCAGAAGTAAAAGAAATCTGCGATCATATTATTATCATTTCCAATGGAAATGTAGTAGCAAGTGATACCCCAGAGAATTTGGAACACATGATTTATGGACAAGAAACCATAGAGATAGAAGTGAAAGAACATATGGAAAGAGTGAAATCAATTCTAACAGAAGTGAAGGGAATTGAATCTTACACTTGTACAGAAAAAGATGAAATTATAACAGCAATCATTAATAGCGATGGAACAGAAGAAGAACTTTGTGAAATACTTTCTATTGCATTCGTAAAAGGTGAAGCACCATTGCGTAAGATTGTTACAACAAAAGCAACATTAGAAGATGTATTCCTTGAATTGACAAAGAAAGCCCCTGTTGTATCAAATGACGAAGAGGAGTCAGAAGAAGATACAGGAGATGTAGAATTAAGTGATAATATTCTAGATGAAGAAAGTGTATCAGAAGAGATTGCAAGGATTCTAGAAGAAACAGAAAGCGAGGGCACAGAAGATGTTAGCGATTTATAAAAGAGAGTTGAAATCTTATTTTACTTCAATGATAGGATGCTTATTTATAGCATTGTTTATAGCAGTAGCAAGTCTATACTTTATGGTATATAACTTGATTAGTGGTTATACATATTTTTCATATGCATTATATTCGACATCGTTTGTACTAATGATTGCAATACCAATTCTAACGATGAAATGTTTTGCAGAGGAGCGTAAGAACAAAACTGAACAACTATTAATGACTGCTCCTACGAATTTAACTAGTATTGTATTCGGTAAATATTTAGCGATGACTACAGTTTTTGCTATTCCAAATATTGTATTCTGCGTATTTCCACTTATTATTCAAAGCTATGGAATCGGACACTTAACTGTGGACTATCTAGCGATTTTAACATTCTATCTTTTAGGATGTACATTTATTGCAGTATCGATGTATTTGTCATCATTGACAGAGAGCCAAGTAATCGCTGCTGTTGGTGGATTTGGAGCGTTATTTATATTATACATGTGGGATGGAATTGTAGGATTTATTCCATTTACAGCATTGCAAGAGATATTAGCAGAGTATTCGTTGATGGAGTCATTTTCAAATATAGCAGCTAATACATTATTTGATATTACAGGTGTTGTTTTATATCTATCTGTTGCAGGTTGTTTTATTTTTCTCACGATACAGACATTACAGAAGAGAAGATGGTCTTAGGAGGGGGAAAGAATGTTGAATAAATTTAAAAATTGGAAAGATAATATAGCATTTGCGAAAAATTCATATAATGCAGGAATTGTAACACTAGTATTAATCATAGTAATTATTGCAAATATGATGTTACAACAAGTAGCGGGAACATCAATGCAAATAGATTTGAGTGATTCAAATGTATACGAAATTTCTGAAACTTCGGAAACACTTGTGAGTGAATTAGATTGTGAGATTTCATTCACAGTCATTGCAGTAGAAGAGTATATAGATGAGATGGTTGTTAATTTCATAGATAAATATACAGAAATGTCAGATAAGATTAGCTTAGAATGGATAGATCCAATTCTATATCCATCGGCATTAGAGACATATAACACTACTGAAAATACGATTGTTATTACAAACGAATCTACAGGAAAAAGTACTACGGTCGCTATAACAGATATTTTATACCAAGATGAAATGTCATATTACTACTATGGCGAAACAATTATAGAATTTGATGGGGATGGCTTATTTACTAGTGCAATCTATCAAGTGACAAATGCCGTAGAGTACAAGATATATAATGTGACAGGTCATAGTGAGCAATCATTTTCAGCAGGAATTGAAGATCTAATGACAAAGAATAATGTAGTGATAGAAGAATTAAATCTTTTAACAGCAACAGAAATTCCAGAAGATTGTGATTTATTAACAATTTACTCACCAGAAAATGATATTACAGCAGATGAAAAAACATTAGTATCAGACTACTTAGCAACTGGTGGCGATGCAATGATTTTATACTCAGAAAGTGCACCATCCACTCCTAATTTAGATGAATTATTACTTGATTATGGATTAGAAAAAGCAGATGGATATATTGCTGACTTAGAAAGAGCTTACCAAGGAAATGGATATTATCTTATTCCATACTTAACGATTTCAGGCGATATGGCGATTGATATCACATCGGAATCAGTGCTGGTAATTAATACATTAGGATTTACAGAAACAACACCAATTAGAGATACTATTTCAGTTAGTACATTTATGAAAACTTCAGCGCAAGGCCTTGCAGTTACAGCAGATGCAGAAGTAACAGGAGAATTTATCCTAGGAGCAGTAGCAAGTGAAACGATTACAGCAGAGGATGGGACAACAGATGATGCTAGATTGACAGTTTATGGTGGAGCAAATATTATTAATTCTACAATCACAGATCAATTCGTTAGCCTTGATAATGTTCAATTGTTTATGAACTCTGTAATGGCAAACTTTGAAAATAGTACGAATATCTCAATTGAGGCAAAAGTAATTGAAGAAAGCTATAACGTAGTAAGTGATCCTAATCTATACAGTTTATTATTTATAATTATTATTCCTCTCACAGTTATCTTTGCAGGATTAGTAGTATGGTTACAACGTAGAAAACGCTAGAAAGGAAATGCAAATGAATCAAAAAAAGACCTTGAAAATTTTGTGTATTGTGTGCGTTGTTATGATAGCGGCATACTTGGGTGTAAATAATTATTTGACTACGCAAGAAGAAGCGAAATTAGCAGAAGAAGAGCAATTGGCAGAAGAGAGTATTATACATATTTCGGAAATTGAAGAAACTGTAGTGGGCGTAACATGGAATTACATAGAAGAAATGGAATTTGAATATGTAAATGATGCTTGGATTTATGCGCCTGATGAGGATGTTCCATTGAACGAATCTTATGTTACTTCAGTAGTGAGCACATTTAGTAGCTTAGAAGCACTTAGAGAACTAGAAGGTGGAGATAGTTTAGAAGACTATGGGTTAGAGACACCACAGTATACATTAGAGCTTGCGCTTGAATCAGGAGAAACAGTAACATATTATATTGGAAATCTAGCAAGTGAAGATTATTACGTAACGATTGATGATAAGTCAAGCATTTACACCGTTAGTAGCACAGATATTACCACTTTGTTCTATGAATTATCAAGTATGATTTATGATGATGCATTCGCGACAGTAGATAGCTCAGAGATGTATATGGTAACAGTGAGTCAAGGTGATGACGAAATAGCGTATACGATAGATGATGAAGGCGTATTCGATACAGTGGCTACGACGCTTAGTGCATATGCATTCACGGGATGTGTAGATTATCATGCAGACGATAATGGTGAATTGTATGGATTAACAGAAGAAGAACAATGGACAATTGAAATTACTTATGGAGTGGAATCAGAAGTGACTTCAACAGAAGAAGCGGAAGATGGTAGTACCGAAGAAGTAGCAGAGACAGTAGTAACGATGATGACAGTAGCATTGAATGTAGGAACAGCAGATGCAGACGGACTCAATTACTATGTAAATGTCGATGGTTCCAACTTAGTATATTTGGTACCAGTTGAAACCATAAACACAATTCTCATCATGTAAGACTTATAAAAGTTTACATGAAATGATAGTAAGATATAATGTAGTTATAGATTATTCTTGTCAGCATATCGACTGAGTAATAAAGTAAGGGCACCATCTCCAGTTACATTACAAGCAGTTCCAAAACTATCTTGTAAGGCAAAGATGGTAAGCATAAGAGCAGTACCAGCAGTGTCAAAACCAAGGACACCAGTAATAAGACCTAAAGATGCCATCACAGTTCCGCCAGGAACACCAGGAGCGCCTATTCCAAATAAGCCAAGTAACACGGCGAAGAGTAGCATTTCTGGAAGTGATGGTATTTTGTTGTAAAGAATCTGAGATACCGTCATTACGAAAAATACTTCTGTTAGAACGGAGCCGCATAAATGGATATTGGAAAACAAAGGAATTCCAAAGGATACAATATCTTTACGAAGAACACTTGAATTATTGGC
>JAWXVA010000057.1:0-11292 GCA_044425815.1 Eubacteriales bacterium | reverse complement strand
CCGAGTGTGGATAAATAAGCAATTCCGACTGCAAATGTTAATAAAGTGGAAGCACCACTTCTCAAGTTTGCAATGGAAGAAGCTACAAATCCTATGATGATTAGAGGAATGGTGAAAAAGATAATTTCGCCTAAGATGTATTTTATCATCATAAAAATACTGATGATCGTTTCATTTGAGAAAAGACCTGCAATCACGCCGAGTGTAACGGCAATTATCAATTTGACGATCAAAGTGTCTTTATTTTTTGAGGTTAGTTCTACATGTTGTGTCATTTTTATAATCTCCTATTTTTTTGTGTATTATACCAAAGTATGTTAAAAATATACAATATAAAAGCACCATAATTCCACTGGGAATTCATGGTACTTTTAGTGTCCTTAAAATCCGTAATCTGTATTATACAGCGCTTGTTGCTTCTTTTAGGGCTTTTGCTAATTGGTCTGGACAGGATGTAGGTTTGAACCCGCAAGTTGTTCCTTCTAATTTTTTGATTACATCGTCGATTTTCATTCCTTCTACAAGGGTGCCAATTCCTTTAAGATTTCCGTTACAGCCGCCAGTAAAGCTAACATTTACAACAGTGTCGCCTTCTATATCGAAATCAATTGCGCGGGCACATACGCCAGATGGTTTGTATTGCATAATTTAATTCTCCTTATCGTGGATGTTTTACATGGATATTTTCTAATGATACTATCACAAGTATTATAACAAATAAGTTACAAAAATACTACAAATATGATAGAATAATGGGGATATAAATCAAGAACTAAGGGTGAGTAAAATAAATATGTATTAAGTGGAAAGGAGAGCTACGGTGTGTTTTAAGAAAATACATTGTGCGAGTAGTAATATGATTGGAATTATTGGAGCGATGGAAGAGGAAGTTTCCATTTTGATTGAGAATATGTTGGTGGAGGATACAGTGACTCAAGCATCTATGGTATTTTATAAAGGGGTGTTATGTGAGAAAGATGTAGTGATAGTGCGTAGTGGTATCGGTAAAATAAATGCGGCAGCATGTGCACAGATATTGGTAGATAAATTCGGAGTAGATGTTTTGATAAACACAGGGATAGCGGGCTCGTTAAATTCGAAAATAGATATTGGAGATATGGTTATTTCAACAGATGCGATTCATCATGATATGGATGCAAGGATGTTCGGTTACCCAGTAGGACAAGTGCCTCGTATGGACGTGTTATCTTTTCCAGCAGATGTGGACTTAATTGAAAAAGCTAAATTAGCAAACGAGAAAGTGAATCCAGAAATCACTACATTTGTGGGTCGTATTGCAACAGGAGATCAATTCGTAGCTTCAGAAGATGTGAAGAATCGCATAGTTACCGATTTTGATGCAATGTGCACAGAGATGGAAGGGGCAGCAATTGCACAAGTAGCATACCTAAATCAAGTTTCGTATGTCATCATTCGTGCAATATCGGACAAAGCCGACAATAGTGCAACGATGGACTACCCAGTGTTTGAGAAGCAAGCAATTCAGCATTCAGTAAGACTTGTACAGGATTTGTTACCTAGAATTTAGCATGAAGCTTATAATGAAAAGTACAAAAAATTACATTTATATAGAAGAGATGTAATATTATGTAGAACGAAATAAGAGTCGCTTTACTTGGAGATGGGCTATAATTAGCCTTATAAAATTCAAGTAAGGAGGACTCTTTTTTATGTTAGAGAGCGTGTTTAATTCAAATGTAATTTATTATGTGATGGGAGTAATTGTAGCGGGAGGAATTATTAGTAAAATGGTGGTGAGTATGACGCTTAGGAGGTTAGTGCGTGCAGCAAGTGACATGTCCAAGAGTACTCATAAATTCATGAAATTAGTGCGTGCAAAATTTGAACATGCGTACATGGTCAATGACCATGTGGAGAATATATCAGTCTTTGTAGACAAGTATATATACGAATATCAAGTGTTTCGGATGCGCCTTTATAGTTGGATAAAATTAGAAAAAATATTTGCGATGTTATTAGGAGTTGTAACATTATTTGCATGTGTGACTAATTATTATTATGCAGGAATTGGAGAGGTTATGCTACAAAGAGGTATGGTAGGAATTTCGTTACTGGTTGTACTGTATGCGATTTATCAGTTGGGAGACGAAAGGTTTCGAATAGAGAATATGCGAGTCTATATGGTAGATTACCTAGAAAATGTCTGCGCTGCACGCTATGCCAAGAGCCATGAAACAAAGGAACGTACACAAAATAAAAAACAAGATTCTAGAACTGCAATACATACGCTGAACACAGAGAATATCGTAGCAGAAAAGAAAGTGAAAAAAGGCCTGAGCAGGCTGAGAAATAAGGAGATTACGGAAGAAATTCAAGCAGAAAAGCTACAGAAAAACATAGTAGGTCAAGAAGAACTGATAGACGATGTAGCGGATAGAAAGCCAACATTATCTATGGTAGAGAAAATGTTGCTAGATGAAGCGGAACGTCGCATGGAGTTTAAGAAACAAAAAGAAGATAATATGCCAAATGAAGCGGCTATCCGTGAAATATTACAAGAGTTTATGGCTTGATAAACGAGATAGTATTTGTTAAAATAATAGCAAGTATAGAAATAAAATATTCATATACTTACGTAAGAACAATACTAAAGGATACCTTGTGGATAAGTGGTAAGGAGAGAAGAAGATGGCTAAAGTAACATTTGAGTACGGAAAAGCAAGTAAATTTGTACAAGCACATGAGATGGAATACATGAAAGGTGCAGTAGCAGTAGCAAAAGAAACATTAGTAAGCAAAACAGGAGCAGGTAATGGTTTCCTAGGTTGGATTGATTTGCCAGTCGATTATGATAAAGATGAATTTGCAAGAATCAAGGTGGCAGCAGAGAAAATTAAAGCGGATTCAGAAGTGTTAATCGTAATTGGTATTGGTGGTTCTTATTTAGGAGCAAGAGCAGCCATTGATTTCGTAGGACATACATTTGCTAATAATGTATCGAAAGAGATTCGTAAATCACCAGAAATTTATTATGCAGGGAATAACATTAGTAGTACATATATCAAACATTTAATTCAAGTAATAGGAGATAGAGATTTCTCTGTAAATATTATTTCGAAATCAGGAACAACTACAGAACCAGCTATCGCATTCCGTGTATTTAAAGCAATGTTAGAAGAAAAATATGGAAAAGAAGCAGCGGCAAAGAGAATCTATGCAACAACAGATAAAGCGCGCGGAGCATTAAAAGAGCTTGCAACGGCAGAAGGTTATGAATCATTTGTGGTTCCAGATGATGTAGGTGGTCGTTTTTCTGTTCTTACAGCAGTAGGATTATTACCAATCGCAGTAAGTGGAGCAGATATTGATGCATTGATGAAAGGGGCTGCAGATGCAAGAGAAGAAGCATTGAATGCACCGTTTGAAGAAAATAGCTCATTACAATATGCAGCAGTGAGAAACGTGTTATACAATAAAGGAAAATCAATCGAAGTTGTTGCCAATTACGAACCAACATTACACTATGTATCAGAATGGTGGAAACAATTATATGGTGAGAGTGAAGGAAAAGATCAAAAAGGTATCTTCCCAGCAGCAGTTGACTTGACAACAGACTTACATTCTATGGGACAATTCATCCAAGATGGCGCTAGAATTATGTTCGAAACAGTTCTTAATATTGAGAGTTCACGAGATGAATTATTGATTGGGGAAGAACCAATAGATTTAGATGGTCTGAATTATTTGGCTGGTAAATCTGTTGAATTTGTAAATCAAAGTGCTATGAATGGAACGATGCTTGCACACGTAGATGGTGGGGTTCCTAATTTAGTTATTAATATTCCAGAGCAAAACGAATATTACTTAGGACAATTATTCTATTTCTTTGAATTTGCAGTAGGTGTGAGTGGATATATGTTAGGAATCAATCCATTTGATCAACCAGGTGTGGAAAGTTATAAGAAAAACATGTTTGCATTACTTGGAAAACCAGGATTCGAAGCAGAACGCGAAGCGTTATTAAAGAGACTATAATAAACAACAAAACATTGAAAACTAATGCTAGATACATCGAGCTATGTGTCTAGCATTTTTATCAGGAGGAAATTATGAATTTTAATTATTATATACCTACAAAAATTTTATTTGGAGCAGGCAAATTGGGCGAGCTTCACAAGGAAGTGATGCCTGGGAAGAAGGCACTTATTGTTATTTCAGCAGGGAAATCAACAAGAGCAAATGGATATTTAGCAAAAACAGAAGAACAATTGAAGTTAGCGGGAGTAGAATCGGTCGTGTTTGATCAAATTCAACCAAATCCTACTTTAGTAAATGTTAGAGATGGAGCAGCAATGGCGAAAGCGCAAGGATGTGATTTCGTGATAGGTCTTGGTGGTGGAAGTAGCATGGATGCATCCAAAGCGATAGCGATTATGGCAACAAATCCAGGTGATTACTGGGATTACATTATGGCGGGTTCAGGGAAGAAGATGCCGGTACCAAATAATCCACTTCCAATAATAGCAATTACTACAACGGCTGGAACAGGAACAGAAGCTGATCCATGGATGGTAATTACGAAGGAAGATACGAAAGAAAAGATCGGATATGGATATGATAAAACATTTCCAGTTATTTCGGTAGTAGATCCAGAATTAATGACGACAGTACCTCCTTTTTTGACAGCATGTCAAGGATTTGACGCATTATTTCATAGTACAGAGGGCTATTTGAATAATACGGCATATCCAATAAGTGATGCATTTGCGCTGAAATCTATTGAATTGGTAGCGAAAAGTTTAGCGATAGCAGTGGCAGATGGCGAGAATATAGAGGCGAGAGCAGATGTTGCACTTGCAAATACTATGGCTGGGATGGTAGAGTCTACATCGGGTTGTACTTCAGAGCATTCCATCGAACATGCAATGTCT
The DNA here is from genome assembly GCA_044425815.1 of Eubacteriales bacterium. Taxonomy (GTDB): domain Bacteria; phylum Bacillota; class Clostridia; order Lachnospirales; family Lachnospiraceae; genus CAUPWF01. Next base: position 6,379 of record JAWXVA010000057.1, on the reverse strand, counting down.
GCATTTCATACTGAATTAACACATGGAGCTGGACTTATTATGATATGTAAGGCTTACTATGAGTTACATGCAAGTAAGGGTATTAATGAAGAACGTATGATTGATATGGCAAAAGCGATGGGCAAGAAGGATGCTACTAGCTCACAGGATTTTATAGATGCACTTGTAGAATTAAAAGAAGCATGTGGTGTAGCAGATCTTAAGATGTCAGATTGTGGGATTACGCCAGAGGAATTCGAGGCGATCGCGATCAATGCAAGAGATACGATGCCAGGGTTGTTTGCAGCAGACTCAATAGATGTTACACAAGAAGATTGTATAAAAATACTTTCGGATTCTTATAAATAACAAAAAGTTGAAGTTTAGGTAAAGTTTACCCCCAATATTTTAGGTGAAACTTTATAGATTTGAAAAATAGAGGAAATAAGCAAAATAACTTTGTTTATTTCCTTGCTTTTTTTTATTTTTGCGGGATATAATTGGTTTATGTTTATAGTAGGCTAAAGTAGATACGACAGAATTGAAAGAGTAATGGAGGAAAAGCATGTTATCTAGACAAATACTGTTAAAGACGATACACGATATAAAGGGAATTACAAATACAGAAGTGTCAATATGGGATATGGATGGAAATTATGTTTTAGGTACTGGAGTTATAGAGGCTGAGCACAAAGAAATCGTTGAATCTTATTTTTATGCAGAAGGGGAAGCGTTAGGAGAAACGCTAGAAATCGATGGATATTATTTAGCGATGGTATGTGAAGGTGAAGATCCTATATATTTGCTGATGCTAGAGGGGTTATCATCCAATGAAGCAGAAATAATTAGTTCTTTGTGTGTGAATCAATTAGAAAACTTGATGGACGCTTATAATGAAAAGATGAATAAGAATTCATTTTTACAAAATTTAATGAGAGGGAATATTTCGGAAGAAGAAATTGTGATGAAAGCTGAACGAGTTCATTTGAAAAATCAGGTGAAACGCATTGCATTTTTGATAGAAGTTAAAACGGAAGAGTTGGAGATTGTAACACAAACGCTGAAAGGGTTGTACACAATAGGATTGACAGATTTTGTGGTTGAGATGGATAAGAAACATATAGTGCTTATCAAAGAGTTGAAGAATACAGAGACGGAAAAAGGAGTCTATAATATGGCAAGAACTATTGTAGATACGTTAAACGTAGAAACGATGCTCTATGTGCGAGTTGGTTATGGGGCTCTGGCAGAAGACCTAAGCGTGTTAGAAAAAACATATGGTGAAGCAAAGATGGCTCTTGAGGTTGGAAAAAGCTTTTATGCAGAGCGTACAGTAGTTTCATACAAAGAACTAGGAATCGGGCGATTGATTCATCAGCTACCGATGAATTTATGTAGTGAGTTTTTGCAAGAAGTACTTGGCGGCAATGGATTAAGTCAATTTGATGAAGAAACCATGCTGGCGGCTTATTATTTCTTTGAGAATAACTTGAATATTTCCGAGACAGCAAGAAAGTTGTATATCCATAGAAATACTTTGGTAAATAGATTGGAGAAGATTCAGAAATTGACAGGACTCGATATACGTGTGTTTGAAGAAGCTATGACATTTAAGATAGCAATTATGGTGTCAAATCATATGAACTATCATGGAAACCAAGGGCATAGCAATACTTTACTATGGTAAAGGGATAATGCTTGTAATTTAAGAGACAAAATATTATAATGGGAAATGTATGGAAATCGAGAGGAGACGATATAATGATAAAATTATATGATCAAGGGGTATATTTACTCAATGGAACAGATATTAGTGAACAGGCGCCAGTCAGTAAAGAAGAAGCGGCAAAAAATACAATCGCTTATGGGATATTGGAAGCGCATAATACAGTTGATAATATGGAACACTTACAAGTGAAGTTTGATAAATTGACCTCACATGATATTACATTTGTAGGAATAATTCAGACAGCAAGAGCTTCAGGACTTGAGGAGTTTCCAGTACCATATGTACTAACGAATTGTCATAACAGTCTATGTGCAGTCGGCGGAACAATTAACGAAGACGACCATATTTTTGGACTAACTTGTGCGAAAAAATATGGTGGTGTATATGTACCACCACATCAAGCGGTTATTCACCAATATGCAAGAGAAATGCTAGCTGGTGGTGGCAAGATGATTTTAGGATCAGACAGCCATACTCGTTATGGTGCACTTGGTACTATGGCGATGGGTGAAGGTGGACCAGAGCTTGTAAAACAATTACTTAATAAAACATATGATATTCCGATGCCAGGAGTTATTGCTATTTATTTAGATGGAGAAGTAGCATTAGGAGTAGGACCTCAAGACGTTGCACTTGCAATTATAAGTGCTACATTTGGGAATGGATATGTGAATAATAAAATTATGGAATTCGTCGGTCCTGGAGTAGATAAATTAAGTGCGGACTTCCGTATAGGAATTGACGTAATGACAACAGAGACAACATGCCTTTCTTCTATATGGAAGACAGATGAAAAAATAGAAGAATTTTATGCGATTCATGGAAGAGTTGGAGAATATAAAGAGCTCAATCCGGGTGCGGTTACATATTATGATGGTATGGTGTATGTGAATTTGAGTGAAATCAAGCCAATGATTGCAATGCCATTTCATCCAAGCAATGTATATACAATCGATGAGGTAAATGCTAATTTAGCTGATATTTTACACGATGTAGAACAAAAGGCATTGGTTAGTCTTGGTGGTGCAGTGGATTACTCGCTACAAGACAAGATTGTAGATAGTAAGTTATATGTAGAACAAGGAATTATTGCAGGTTGTGCAGGTGGTGGATTCGAGAATATTTGTGCGGCAGCAGATATTATCAAAGGGAAAAATATTGGTGCAGACGCATTTACATTCAGTGTATATCCAGCAAGTACACCGATTTATATGGAATTAGTTAAAAATGGAGCGATTGCAGACCTTATGGCAGCAGGAAGCGTTGTAAAAACAGCATTTTGTGGCCCATGTTTTGGTGCAGGTGATACACCAGCGAATAATGCATTCAGTATTCGTCATTCTACTAGAAACTTCCCAAATAGAGAAGGTTCAAAATTACAGAGTGGACAAATTTCTTCGGTTGCACTTATGGATGCTCGATCTATTGCAGCAACAGCAGCAAATAAAGGATTTTTAACTTCAGCAGCAGAAATGGCAGATGTAGAATACAAAAATCCGAAGTATGTATTTGATCAATCTATTTATGCAAATCGAGTATTTGATAGCAAAGGGATTGCAGATCCAGATACAGAGGTGAAATTCGGACCAAATATCAAGGATTGGCCAGCAATGTCAGCATTACCAGAAAATATGATTCTAAAAGTAGTTTCAGAGATTCACGATCCAGTAACTACAACAGATGAATTGATTCCTTCAGGAGAGACATCGTCATATCGTTCAAATCCATTAGGATTAGCAGAGTTCACCTTGTCAAGAAAAGATCCTGCATATGTGGGAAAAGCCAAAGCTGTTCAAGTGGCACAAAAGGCAGTTGAAGCAGGAGAATGCCCAGTAGTTGCAGTAGATGAATTGAAGGCAGTATTCAAAGCAATGAAGCCAGAGTACGCACATGTAGATAGAACAAATGTAGGAGTAGGAAGTGTAATATTTGCAGTGAAACCAGGAGATGGTTCTGCGCGCGAGCAAGCGGCATCATGCCAGAAAGTATTAGGGGGATGGGCGAATATCGCTAATGAATATGCTACAAAACGTTATCGTTCGAATTTGATTAACTGGGGAATGTTACCATTTATTACGAAAGAAAATCACGAATCTTTGAGCTTTGGAGATGGTGATTATATCTTTATTCCAGACGTAAGAAAAGCAGTGGAAGAGAAGAGAGAAGATATCAAAGCATTTGTTGTAAAGAACGAAGAAATGAAAGAAATTACATTTACATTGGGAGCACTTACAGATACAGAGAGAGAAATCATCTTAAAAGGGTGCTTGATTAACTATTACAGAGGATAAATTAAAAGGCTAAGATTACACCACATAGAATGTAATCTTAGCCTTTCGTTCTGGCTGAACAAAGATGTAGGTATAAAATCTATTCATATAACAATAGAAGTTATCGGATATTTGCAAGGCGTTTTCTCAATAGAGGACCAACAATAATTGCAATAAGTATTTTCACACTATCGCCGATTAAATAAGGGGTAACACCTACTGCTAGGGCTGCAACAAATGTCATTTCCAATTGCAGAGCTAACCAATACGTTCCAAAAATATAGCAAATGAAAGTTCCTACAATCATCCCCATAACAATGATAAATATATTGGTAGGAAAATGTTCGACGACTAATCCAGTAATCAGCACAAGGAAGATAAAACCGAGTAGGTAACCGCCAGTAGGACCGATTAACTTACCTAGGCCTCCTGAAAAGCTAGAGAAAATAGGTAATCCGACCGCTCCAAGTAATAAGTAGACAATATAGCTAATAGTAGATTTCTTACACCCCAGAATATAAGGACTAATATATAAAACTAAATTAGTAAGCGAAATCGGAACTGGACTAATCGGGATTGGGATAGAAAAAGGTGCAACAATACATGTGATAGCAGTAATGAGTGCTATCGTAGTCATTGATTTTGTCTTGCTTGTAATTTGTGTAGTGGTTTTTGATTTCATAAAGGCTCCTTTGGTAATTGTTCTATAATGGAGTATACGGGATAAAACGTCAAATGTCAACGGATTTGGATAAATGGTTAACAATAAGAGGCGGTCAAAGGCATGTGTGGTAATAGGTTTTACTGATTAAAAAGAGAAGGGGTATAGCCTAACTTTTCTATCAGTGCCAAGTCACTTTTGATGGTAGTTCCTGATGTAGTCAGCATATCGCCAGAAATAGCTGCATTTGCACCAGATAAGAAACAAGATTTACCTTTATCAAGAAGCAACCCGCGTCCACCTGCTAGTCGTATAGATGCAGTTGGCAAAATAAATCGATATACAGCAACGATACGTTGAATATCTTCAGTTGTTAATAAAGGTAGTGCTTCAAAAGGAGTACCAAGAATCGGGTTTAAAATATTAAGAGGCACTGATTGTATGCCTAAGTTACGTAATTCGAAAGCCATATCAATACGATCTTGTATGGATTCGCCTAGACCCATTAGTCCACCACTGCAGACATTAAGTCCAGCATTAAGGGCAGCATGGATAGAATCTAACTTATCATCATAGGTATGAGTAGTGCAAATATTAGGAAAATAGTTACGAGAGGACTCCAAGTTATTATGGATGCGAGTTACACCTGCCGATTTGAGTTTTCTATATTGCGACTCATTGAGTAAACCGAAAGAGGCACAAGTTGCAATGCCAACCTGCGAGTGAATCCTTCGAAATACATCGCAAGCATAGCCTAAATCTGTATTGTTAAGTGCACGACCAGAAGTAACGATAGAATAGCGGAGTACTCCTTGTGCTTGGTTGTAATGAGCTTGTTCAATCAAATCGTGCTGATCTAGAAAAGAATAAGATTCTGTACTAGTGTTATAAAAGCTAGACTGTGCACAGAATTTACAGTCTTCAGAACATTTTCCAGATTTCCCATTTACAATGGTACAAATATCAAATCCGTTTCCGCAGAAATGAATACGAATCTCATTAGCAGCAACAGACAAAACTTCTAATGGCTGCTCATACAATGCAATAGCTTCTGCCTTTGTTATAGGTATATTTTGTAATACTTTAGTTTTTAATTCGTTGATTAGCATTCTTTCACCTCACTTATTTTTAAAGAATACCATATAGGAAGATGAATGTAAACCTAAAATAGAACATGGTTTACAAATGAGAAAAGATAATAGTTTATTTATTAAACTATTAAAAATACACAGAAAATAATACGCAAATAAAGAATATAACAATTAATTGCGTTTAATATCAAAAATAGTATTGACAAATATAGAGATGGATGTTAATATTAACTCAACCCAAACAGATGGGGAAAGATATTAAAAATAAGAAAGAAGGAGGCTAAAGAACCAGTGGAAGTAGAATTCGTTAAAAATCAATATGTTAGTGGTAAGGTAAATATTTCCTATGAAATTAGCCTTTCTAATATATAACTTCCAGTAAAATAGAATAAAAAAGTTTTCGGAGATGAAGAGAAAACTGGAAAGAGAAATTCTAAATTTACCGACATATTGAATAATTACCACATTTAATTTAAAGTCATAGAGATATGTAAAGAAATATTGGCTATGGTATCTAGTATTACTATAAGATTTATAGAAAGAAAATGAATGGAATATATAAATAAAATATAAGTAATCAGGATATGGATAATTAAAAAGGATTGGAATCTTTAAATTATAAATCAAAATAAATGAGAGAAAGAAATAA
>JAWXVA010000056.1:0-16364 GCA_044425815.1 Eubacteriales bacterium | reverse complement strand
AGATTATTTATTAATGCAGATGGGAATTTTTATCCATGTGAAAAAGTGTCTGAAGATTTTGAAGAAATGATAATCGGAAATTTAGATGAAGGTTTTTGCTTTGATAGAATGAAGTCTATTTTAAATATAGAAAAGAATAGCGAAGAAAAATGTCATGCATGTTGGGCATATCAAGAGTGTAGAATTTGCATTGCCTCATTAAGTAATTCGTATACAAGTGAAGAATTTGAGATGGAATGCAATAGGATGAAAAATAGCATTGAAAGTGATTTCAAAGATTTTTGTGTTTTGAAAGATTTGGGTTACGATTTCGAAATAAAGAACTTTGTATTTGAAAAATAGAATATAGGAGGCTGACATGCGAAAAATAGTATTATATCCATTTTCAGAAGAAATGATTCCTTTTCTTAGTTGTGACAGCAAGTTATTAGGTGGAGAAATAATTTCTCTGATAAGTTTAAAAGGTGGTTCGATTATTGGTAATTCTTATGGTTATAAAAATAGAAAACTAAAAGTAAATGAGATGTCTCATGAAGTGATGGAAAAATGTGATCTTATGTTATTTGACAATTCAAAAGAATATGAAGGTATTGGAAACCATATAGTTGGAAAAGTGGTGAGTTTTGTACAAAGAGAAAACCATTTAATGATTTTTGATTATGATAATGAAATTACTAAAGAAATAAAACAACGAATTCCTAAGGAAAAAATTATTTATATAAAAAATAATGACTATACGCACTTAGTGGATGAATTTGCTTGCCGTATTTATAATATTGATACACCGGTCGTATTTGTATGTAGTTTATTCGAGAATCTAAATAAATTTGATATTCAGATATCTCTTCGTAAAAAACTGATATATGAAAAGTTTAATGTGTTACAAATTGGTTCAAGAAAAATAAGTGATTTATTAGGGTTTTATTCATTTCCAAGCTTCATGTATTCAAAAGAACATACTGAAGTAAAAAAAATGGTTATGTTTAATAATCTTTTAAAACGATTAGAAACAGAGCATAAACCAGATATAATTATAGTTGGTGTACCAGGAGGAATATTGCCATTTTCTAATAAATGTATTGGAGATTTAGGAGTAACGATGTATGAAATCACACAAGCTGTACGTCCAGACTATGTTATATTATCAATGCCGTATAAAAAATATACAAATAGTGAATTGCAATATATGGAAAGCGTAATAAAAATCAAATTTAATATAGAGGTAGATTGTTTTAATGTTGTTGAAAAATCTGCTCTTTTTGAAGCAAGTGAATCAAAAGGAACAGTAAAATATCTAACAATAGATGAAAAATTTGTAAAAGACCAAATTCATGAATTAAAGAGTGATAACTTATATTGTTTATCAGATGAGAAAGAAGTTATTAGACTTAAAGAAGATATAATTGAAAAATTTTTAAAATATGGTTCCCTGACATCAATATAAGGAGGTGGATGTGTATGAATAAAAATGAAATTTCTCAGAACAAGAACGATATTATTAATAAAATTTTTTTGCATCGTACAGGTATAGATTTTGAGAAACAAGAAGAAATAAGAGATGTAAATTTATTTTCTCATTCTATAAAGCTACCACCAAGAGAATTAGTTTTAGTGCTTTTTGATATTGAAAAAAATTTTGATATTGAAATTTCGGAAGAAGAATTATTAAAAGAAAAATTTAATACATATAATAATATTTGCAATATTGTTAAATAAGTGAGAGATTCTATTAATTTAAAATTATTTTAGGAAGGAGTATTTATATGAGTGATTTTGGTAAAAAAGATATCTATAATTCTATGAGTAATGGTATAGAAACAAGAGGCGGATGCAATTGTGGAGGTCAATGCGCAGCTATGTGTGCATGTTCTTGTTCCGGGGGACTTTGGTCTACTTATTATACAATGACAGTGTTAGGATCTAAAAATTATCCTAGTGAAAATTTTAGGGAGCCAGGAGAATTTGTTGGTTGATAAGATCATTGGTAAAATGTGTAGCTGTTCGAACCAGTACATGAGCTATAAGTTTTGTTTTCAAGACAATATGTGTATTGCAGTAAACTAAAATAAGTGATGTTATTAAGTAAAATAAAATTATTGATGACTAAACAAGTTGAGAATGAACAGTTACAAGGTTCTAAAAAGAATAAATGGCTAATAGTAAATTATATATTATAAATAGTCAATGCTGATTCACAAAGGTTATAATTGAAGCAGGTTAATAGAATCTCAATAGTAAAGCTATAGTAATACCGATAATTGGAAAGATGGTGATGAGATATGAAAAAAAATAGAAGTGAAAATAATAGTACCTTAAAAAAAATAGAACAGCTAAAGTCAATTACATGGAAAATAAATGGAGTATTACTTGGTTGTATCGCAATTGTAGGTATAAGGACAATAAATCGATATGTTCCGTTATGGTTGGTTATTCTTTTTGGACTATCGGTATTTACACTAGTTGTTTTATACGTAGTTGCATATGTAATTAAAAAGAAGTGATGATATTTAGTAAACGATAGATAATGAGTACCAAAGAACACAAATATAGGAGTGAATCTATTTAAAGTATGCTCATGTAGTTTAATGAAATACCCAAACTATATAAACAAGAAAATTATAATATTGAAAGTATAGGATGATTAATTTTTAATTATCATATAAGATATTATGGAAAATAAAAGATTGTTTAATAAAACAGATGGAGCTATGTTAATATATTATATTGGTCTATGTATTATAAGTATTTTAATAAGAATGTATATATTTCCTAATTATATTCCAGCAAATATTACTATTTTTATATCATTATTTGTAATTGCAATAGGCACAATTATCTCTTATCTAGAGGTGAAAGGTAATAAAAATATATTTTATTCTTGGGGCAATAATTGGAATGGATTAGCGTTTGCTAACAGTAGTTTGATTTACGGAGTGGCAATATTCATAGTTACTTCTGATTTTATTAAAGGGATTGCATATAGCATCGTTACAGCGATGATTTGGACGATTACACGAATCGCATTTCGAAAAATTAAGCACTGAAGATATTGTAAAAACGTAGTAGGTATTTCAACATAGAAAGAATGAACAAGTATAGTCAGTAATATACTTTTAGTACCCATTATGTTTTGATAACGAAATGGAGCATAGTGATTATTACTCAATTTAATATCTCGAGATTAATTATGATGAAAAAAGACAGAACAGTAGTTATTTTAACTTTGAAAGACGGATGGCAAGTAGAACTTGCTGTCCGCTTTCTTGCATTTAGAGGAAAGGTTAAAAAATAACCAAAAAATGGTTAAAAATGGAATTTGATTGGGTCGTTTTGTATTCTGTATGTTTGGGTGCTTCCTTGATATGATTTTTACATATTAGGAGGTATACATATGGATAAAACTAGAAAAAATACAAATATTTTAATAGGAAAAAGATTAAGGGAGGCAAGAAAAAATTTAAACTATAAGCAGTTAGATTTTGCGGATAAACTTGGTGTATCGGAGGAGCACTATCGTAAGTTTGAATCAGGAGCAACAGGATTATCAGCAGATAAATTATTGACGCTACATTGTGATTTCGGGATAGATCCTACATATTTAATTACAGGAGCATGTATAAAAGAATTTGATATGGAGTATTATATAGCGAATTGTAATAGAGAACAGAAAGCAGAATTTACAGATAGACTAGTGGAATATTTATCTAGGATGCTGAAAAATTATTAAGTAAGAACTATCAATAATGAGATGACATGGTGCAGGTGCTTAGAGTTAAGGTGACAAATATCAATAAATTATAGTACGAGGTAGAAGAAGTGAATACAGAAGTGATACAAGTAGCATGTCCTTGTTGTAGAAATAAAAGGTTATTTGATTTGTTGCATGGAGCAACTGGAACAATACAAATAAAGTGCCCAATATGCAAACAAGTCATTGCGATACCGTTACATACATATCATAAAAAGCAAATATTAGGAACTACTGAGCCTAGGATCAGTATGGGAAGTCCCATAGTCTAGATACCGCCGAGCCAGAGTAAAGCTGTTTTTAACAGGATTACTCTAGGCTTTTTTTGTGCGCAGCTTTACTCATTGTAGAGAAAGTTGTGCAGATGAAGAACATTAGAAGTCCACCTTCAGATTTTGATAATCGTAATATTAAAATTTGGAGAGAAAAATGGAAAGAGAAATATATACAATAGGAACTCAATTAAAGAATATAAGAAAACAAAGTGGATTAACACAAAGTCAATTAGCGGAACAATTATATGTATCAACGGATATGATTAGACGTTATGAGAATGGCTATAGTCAGATTGGGAATGATCATTTAATTAGTTTATGTAGAATTTTTGATGTGTCAGCAGATTATTTTTTGTTTGGTACTGTCTATGTATCAGAAGAAATGGATGATACAATGCGGGAAATATATCATTTTTATATGAATAAGTCGCAACAAGAAAGAAAATGGGCATTAGAGGTTATGAGGGTAATGTTTGAGAAGCCAAGATTAAGTTAATAGCATCAAAGAAAGAATAGCTGCTGTATTCTAGGGAATCTATCTTGCATATCTTGGCATTCTCTTTTTTGTATGTTAAAATATATACTAATTAGGATAGAACTACAGACAAGAATATAAGAATGTGTGAAATAAGGAGACCAAATGAAGCTACAGGAATTGGAATTAGAGAACTATAGAGGTTTTAAAAAATTGAAGGTATCATTCCATCCAGAATTATCTGTTATTATAGGAGCAAATGGCAGTGGAAAGACTACTGTATTAGATGCGGCTTCTATTGCAGTAGGCTCTTTTTTGATGGGATTTGATACAATTCCTAGTCGTGGGATATCAAAAGAAGATGCTATGAATGTTAGTTATGATATGGGGAGTACTATTGATTTGCAACCTCAATTTCCTGTTATAATTCGTGCAAATGGTGGTATTAATAGTGAGGCATTAGCATGGGAAAGAACACTGACTAGTTCAGGAGGGAAAACAACTGTAATAGGTGCGAAAGAGCTCAAGGAATTATCAATTGCGTATCAAGAGCGGGTTAGATCAGGGGATAAAAATTTGATTTTACCAATTGTATCGTATTATGGCACAGGTCGTTTGTGGGCTCAAAAGAAGGAAAAAAAATCTAAGGAGATAAGACAATTAAATTCACGTACACTAGGATATTTAGATTGTTTAGATGCGGAATCTAATGAAAAATTGATGCTTAATTGGTTTCAAAACATGACATTGAAAGAGCTACAAGGTAAAAGCACAATACCAGAATTAGAAGCAGTTAGAAAGTCAATTATCAAATGTTATAAACTAATTACAGGCTATATAGATGTTAAGGTGGAATTTAATCTTGATACTCATGGGATAGACTTGGTTTATAAGGAAACAGTGGATGAGTCATATAGACGTAGTCCTATGAAAGAGCTGAGTGATGGGTATAAGAATACGTTGAGTATGATTGCTGACATAGCATACCGAATGGCAGTATTAAATCCAGCATTATTAGAAAATGTAATAGAGCAAACACCAGGAGTGATTTTGATTGATGAAATAGATTTGCATTTACACCCTAAATGGCAACAACGAATACTAGGTGACTTAAAAGAAATTTTTCCATTAGTTCAGTTTATTGTAACAACTCATGCACCAGCAGTTATTCATTCAGTGGATAAAAAATCGCTATTGATTTTTAATGATGAAGGCGATTTGTGTGAACCTAATTTGCAAACATATGGTAAAGATGTGAATGCTATTATGCGTGAGGTAATGAATGTGGCCGAGAGACCGAAAGGTGTCAGTGAACAATTTGATTTACTATATGATTTAATTGAGGAAGGTGACTTACAGGGTGCAGAGGAGATATTAGAGAGCCTTGTAAAAATAGTTGGCAATCAAGATAGTGAAGTGGTTGGAGCTAGAACTACATTGGAGTTAGAGTACTTATAAGGAGAAACATGATAATTATTCATAAGAAAAATGAACCTAGAGAACTTTGGCAAGCAAAACAAAATGGATGTGAGTGTTATGAAGATTTAGCAGGGAATGTACGTGATGCAATTCGTAAACAATTATATGAGGAACAAGGTGGGATATGTGGGTATTGTATGCGAAGAATACAATATGAGGAGCTAGAAAAGCTAGTGCCTATTATAAAAATTGAACACTATATGCCAAGACACCCACAAGCAAACGAACGAAGTAATGAAAGTACAATTGATTATAGAAACATGATATTAGTTTGCGATGGTAATAGCGGTTCGAAAAAGATTGCTCAGACTTGTGATACCCATAAGGGTAACACTCCGATAACTGTAAATCCATTTGATATAAAAACAATTAGCAAGATAAAGTATAAAAGAAATGGCATTATCTACTCGGCAGATGTGGATATTAATGAAGACTTAAACGAAACATTAAACTTAAACTGTGATGCAGTTTCTCTCCCAGACAATAGAGAGGCTGCCTTAAGAAGTTTACAAACTAAGATAAAAAAAGATTTAAAGAACAGACAAGGTGACTTTGCATATTGGGATGATTTATATCATAAGATTAATGAAAAAACTCCTAAAATGGAATATGTGGGAATCTTATTGGATTATTTACAGAATAAGATTGTGACAGCTAGACGAATGTAAATATACTATAACCGAAGTGAAAGCTGAGAATTAATTAGCTTACTTCGGTTTTTTTATTATATTCATAAGTTAGAATGATGATGTAAGCGAAATGTAGTATGCTTAAATTGGAAAAGGGTATATATACTGGTACGTAGGAGAAAAGCTACGAGAAGTAGTGAAAAAATAGGTGCAGTAATGATAGGTCTTTTGTTATGTACCGGTATTATGCAAACTAAGTTTTGCAGTAATGAGCAAGAGTTTTCATTATTTACTATACGTGGTGGTCAGCAAATAACAATGACGTATGTTAATGGAGAAAATATCACCGATGACATTGTAGAATTATAAGAACAAGTAATGGGAAATATAGCAGAATATTTTCACAAAGAGCAAGAAGAATTACAATTCGAACAATTTTGTTTGTTGGAGATGGATGGAATAACTGTAGAGGTAGAAGTGGATGTGATTAAGGAATTTAATTATATTCACTATAATTCTGGTGAATTTTGTTACATTTATGCGATAGGATATACAGATAATGAGTGGATTCAAAAAGAAGGATTTTATCAGAAAATTCAAGATACTTGTGGTGCAACGTGGTATTATAGTGACAAGGCGTTTGTTCACTTTAAGGAGAATTTAAAACGGAGAATAAAATGGAGCTATACTGGTGAAATGGAGATGCTGTTATTACAAAGCAATCCACAGGAAAATCAGATACTAGATTTTAGAAATTATATATGTATAGATATTAGTTATGGATTAAAACATGAATATTTGGAATCGTTTCCCAAATTTATGGAATCATTAATTAATAGTGCAAAGAAAGAGATTACGATACCGGAAGTGATTGCAGATATGCAGAAATTTAAAATTGAGATAAAGAAGATTGTGCAGAAATAAAAAGAAATTTTGAAAACAAGTATCCAAGAAACAAGATTCAACTTGAAGGATGAAATTTAAAGGTTGTCAATATATCTTTTGAGGGTGTATCATAACAATATAACTTGATATGCAGCGTTTGGTTTTATTATTTGGGAGGAGATATATGAATAAGAGAATATGGATGTATAGAGTTAGAAGGTGGACTGAAACTAAATGTAAAAATATTAAAACATTTAGTTGTTCGTATATTCTATTTGCAGTGTCGTTGTTATTATCTTCTTTGGTTTTACTTACATCTATATTTCCACAATTCAAGTTGTATATAGATAAAAATAATGAAGTATCAATAATTTATAATCTAAATGTTTATGGGTCCATAGATGCTACAGATGCTACGGAATATTATATATATGTAGGGGGATATTGCACGGAAGTAAATTTGGAAGGGCAGTATGAATTAGATTTTTTATCAGGTAATCAGAATGGTGTATTAATGATAATTATGAATAAAAATAATGTAGTCGTAGATTATATTATTTTGGATTATGGGCAAGAAAATACAAAAAAATGTGATATTCAAATAGGGTGATAAGATATGAAATATAGTGGGATAGTCTTAGTTGGTGAAAAATTCAAGAGACGTGAAGAGAGAGCAAATAGAATTTCAATAAAGAAAACGAAAAAATTTTTGGAGGGAATATGCCAACTACAGGAATTTCTAGGGAAACTTCAAGATGAAGAGTGGATGATATTTTATATATCAGATTTGGGAGAATCCGTTAATGAAATGAAAAGTGAGTTTGCCGATATTGTTACCTATTGGTTAGTAGATAAAAATGAAGAAAATACAATTTATTTAATTGAAAAACTATGGGAAATTAGAAATACTGGTGGTGGGCTGTCAAGAAGTATTATTGAAAAAATGATTCAATGTGACGTTCTGTTTAAAAATGGAAATTTAAAATGTGTAAGTAACTCATCATATGATTTGTTAGTTGGAGATGAGTATTATTATGCTGGAAATGTAGGTGTATTAACAGATAAATCGCCATTTATCGCAATAGAGCCATATGACTATGTTTTGGCTTCATGTCAGGAAGTGATAGCATTACCAAGAGATATTGTTGGCAGATTCGATGTGTCAGTAAATCTATTTTGTCAAGGCGTAATCCTGTCAAACAGCACACAAGTAGATCCAGGATTCCATGGAAAATTATTTTGCTTATTATTTAATACATCTAATAAGGTGGTTTATTTGAAAAGAGGAACACATTATGCAACTATTGAATTTAATAAGTTAATAGAACCAACTACTGCTTATGGTGGAAAATATAATTATAAAAATTCAATTGTTGAGTATTTACCATCAAACGTAATGCAAGGGGCAATTAACGAATTAAAAAAGGAAATGGAGGAATTAAAAATGGAAACAAAAAAAATGCAAAATCTGTATTTGAGTGTAATGACAATTTTTGTTGCTATTATTTCCATTTTTGTAGCATTGAAATAGGAGGAGATATGTATAATGTAATAATAGTTGGTGCTGGGCCATCGGGTTTAACAGCAGGTATGATTTTAAAAAGAGAAGGAATTAGCTTCTTGATAATAGAAAAAGGTAAAAAATACGATGAAAGAAGTAAGCAGATTCCAGATGATGTGAGCTTTGGTGTTGGTGGAGCAGGTCTATTTTCTGATGGGAAATTATCGTATGCTCCTGCGGGGTCAAAAATGTGGGGGAAATTAAATGAATATCGTCTGAAACAAGCCTATGAGGAGGTTTGGAAATTATTGCATGTGGCGGGAATTGATCTGAAATTCTGGGATGATTTATGGATTAAGTATTGCAATGAAAATCATGATATGTATAAAAATTATGATTCGTGCTATCTTGATGAGGATGTTCGGAAAAAAATCTGTGAGTATTTTGTAGATTTGTTAGCTGAAAACCTTAAAGAAGAAGAGGTCGATGAGATTAATAAAATTAAAGATGGTTACGTTGTAAAGTGTAAGGGCGGAGCTCAATATGAGGCGGAGCATATTATTATAGCAACAGGTAAAATGAGTGCAAAATATTTGCTAGATAAAATTGATGGGATTGAGTGGAATGCCAAATATGAAATGGGAGTAAGGATAGAAATGAGTAATGAGAATTTCAGTATTGATATTGGAAGACAATCCCATGACTATAAATTAATTGATTCAATAGATTCGATGAATCAAGTGAGAACATTTTGCTATTGTAGAAATGGAAGTGTTATTAAGTCATCTTATGGTAATAATAGTACTTATAATGGAGAAACTGAAAAAAAATCAAATGATTATACAAATATTGGTGTAATACTGAGAACGGAAGATCATAATTCAAACTTTGCAAAGGAGATAATAGATACCTATTACAAAAATCAAGAAGTTGAAATGTCATTAAAGGAGTACTTAGAGGGCGCTTTAGTAGTAGGATTGGAAGTTGATAAAAGACTAAAAAAAATGATTTGTCAAATAATAAAAAGTGATAATGAAGGAAAATTGTATGGACCGGAAATTGAGAAATTTGGCGACTATCCACAAATAAATAAGAATCTTGAATGTATAGAAGATTTGTATGTTATCGGTGATGCTACATCAATGTTTAGAGGGTTGATGACAGCATTTGTTAGTGGAGCATATATGGCAAGAGTGTTAGTGGAAAAAAGAAAAAATAAGTTTGATAAGTCATTAAGTAAATTAAATATTAAAAAAAGCAATACTGATGAAATGAAATTAATTTTTACAGCACAATCAAAGGCGTATTTTTATTGCAGAGATGTTGTTTGTCAATATGTGTTAAATAGAGAAATGTTGCCTATTAATCCATTTAGAGTATTTGATTATTTTTTAGGTGATAGGGTGAAGAGAGATTTAGTTAGACGAGGGAATAATCAACTTATTAAGACCTGTCAAGAACTGTGGGTATTTGGAACCATTGCAGATGGTGTTTTGTTTGAAATTGCTTCAGCGATTGAGCAAAACAAACCAATACGATTTTTTACAATAGGAACAAAAGTAGAAGAAATAAAAGAAATTTCAGTGCATGAAATAACATTTGAGCCAGAAGTGCATAGTAGAAAAATTAAAAAAACAGATCTGATAGAATTTATAAGCAATCAGAATAGTATGAAAAAGGAGGATTATGTTCAGTTGAGTTTTGAAGATTTTTTAGATTGATTTATACTTATTCCATTCAATGAGTATCATTATGGTTGATTTAAAAGCATTATTAGTTCTTAGATTATACTCAGATAACCAGACCAGTGATATGGTGAAAATACTTATAAAATTCACAACGAAATTATATTTTTACGTCTATCCTATGTTGCTAGAAACGAAAGCAACATAGGATAGGCGTAAATAGGCTCAATCGTTTATAATATTATCTAAAAAATATTGGAGTATAAATTGTAGAAACTTGTGAGAGCTATAGGTATGATTCAATGAGAGAGAAATAATTTTTGGTAATTATTTCTCTCTTTTATTATTATGAGTAATTAGGATTTACATATTTCAAATCAGCAATTAAACTACTCGACATACTCATTTTTATTAGGGTAACACTTTTTGATAAATTCTTGCATCAAATTTTTTTCTTCCGTTGGTAGATTAATTTCATTGTATAACCAAAGATGAATAGCTTTTCCTATAGCATAAGATAATGCTTCTAACTGAAAGTCACTAATATTATTTCTAGACACGTTTGGAATTATGTTTTTTTCAATAGCATTTATAGTTAACTCTTTTAACTCAATACCCTCGGCTAGATACGGAACTTTAATATGTGCGGAAGATATTAGTACATTTTTAACATAAAGTGAGTCAGTGCATTGAAAGGAATATTTTCCACCGATATATATATCTGAATTATATGGAAGAATTTTATTTCCATCTCCATGTATCACAGTTTTTTTATCAAGATATGTGTATGAGGGGGCAATATTTGAATGATTCACTTTATTTCTAAATTCTGAAAATGAACAATAATCAATAATATAATCATCATTATCAATTATCAATTATCAATTATCAATTATCAATTATCAATTATCAATTATCAATTGTTCTTCGTTATACAAAGTGATATCTTTTGTAATAATATTAGCTTTTTTATGGGGAATTCTATTTAATGCTTCATCAAAGTCATCAAGTACATCATAAGCTTTCATAAAATCATCTGCTTCTGAACGAGCTATTATAGGAACACTTAAATATTGAATACAGTCATCATCTATAAAATCCTTTAATAATTTCTTAGGAGAAATCTCTTCATCATAACATAGTATATTAGCCTTTTTAGAATAATACAAACTTTTGTCGCAACTGATATCTGAAAAATATTCTAAAAACTGGATACCCTTATAGCTGAATTTTGCTTCAACTTCAATTTTGTTTAAGTATTTATCGAGTCTGGTTGAATCAGGATAAAACGTTCCGATTTTTTTTAAGTCAATTATCTTTGTTGTGCTATTACCTTCTCTACAGATAACAAGTGATATGGGAATTGAACAGTCTATAAAGTTTGTTCGAATAAATTCTTCAACTTCAGACTCTTTGTGATTAAAAGCAGCCATAAAATTATCATAGTCTAAAACAATTTCTGTACCTTGACTTCTTTGCTTTTCTTCGAATGTAAGGCATATATATTCGCTATTTTTTTCGAAATCTATTTTATTTATTTGATGTTGTTCCCCATAATATTTGGTGATAACAGAAACTTTATCCGATAGCATAAAACAAGCTAAAAAACCTATACCATAATTTCCGATAGGAGAATATTTGTTTCCTTGAAATAGATATTCAATAATGAGATGACATGGTGCGTGTGCTTAGAGTTAAGGTGATAAATATCAATAAATTATAGTACGAGGTAGAAGAAGTGAATACAGAAGTGATACAAGTAGCATGTCCTTGTTGTAGAAATAAAAGGTTGTTTGATTTGTTGCATGGAGCAACTGGCATAATACAAATAAAGTGTCCCATATGCAAACAAGTCATTGCGATACCGTTACATACATATCATAATAAGTAAATATTAGGAACTACTGAGCCTAGGATCAGTATGGGAATGCCCATAGTCTAGATACCGCCGAGCCAGAGTAAAGCTGTTTTTAACAGGATTACTCTAGGCTTTTTTTGTGCGCAGCTTTACTCATTGTAGAGAAAGTTGTGCAGATGAAGAACATTAGAAGTCCACCTTCAGATTTTGATAATCGGAATATTAAAATCTGGAGAGAAAAATGGATAGAGAGATACATACAATAGGAAATCAATTAAAGAACATAAGAAAACAAAGTGGATTAACACAGAGTCAATTAGCGGAACAATTATATGTATCAACGGATATGATTAGACGTTATGAGAATGGCTATAACCAAATTGGGAACGACCATTTGATTAGCTTATGTAGAATATTTAATGTGAGTGCGGATTATTTTTTGTTTGGAACGATGAATACATTAGAAACGACAGATGAAACGATGAAGAATATACATGATTTCTTCAAAGAGAAGTCGACGAAAGAAAAAAATGGGCGTTACAAATTTTAAAAATGATGTTTATGAATAAAGAGAATATATAACCCAGAATGATAGTGGGGGAATATGAATGGAAGCCCAAATATCGTTCAGTGTTTAATGTTTCTTTTATGAATTAAGATAAGTATAGATCAATTGCTGATCTACGATAAAGTGCACATTATCAGAACAAATAAGATTTAAGAGAGATATACATGCTCTTGATAAGAGCGTCATCATCAAAGGGAGTCAATGTGACCATGCTGCAGAATAATAGATGACAATTACTAGGAACAGGAGGAACATATGTGGGATACAATGGATTAGTTGTAGGACAAGCAATAAGAGATTTAAGAATAAATAAAAAGCTAACAATTGAGGAACTAAGTTATAGAGCAAATGTGAGTGCGTCACATATGAATCAAATAGAACTAGGTAGTAGAAAGATGAGCATGGCATTATTATTTGAAATTATGGATGTGTTAGAAACAGATGCAAATACAATTTTAGCCATTGAACATAGAGCAACAGGAAGTGAGAGTTATTCTATTGAGAAGGAATTAGCAACATTGTCAGAAAAAGAGCAAATATATTTAGAAGGTGTCTTTGGGTATATGATTGGAAATATAAAAAAGAATATACCTCTGTAATAGGAAGGAGCTGGTGTGAATGTGTAAAAAGAAAACAAAAAAGATTACATGTGTTGCTTATTTATCGACTAAAGGTAATATTGAGAATATTGAAAGTTGTGAAAAAAGACAATTGGAGTATATGAAGAAATATGCAAGAGCACATAATATCGAAATAGTAAAAGTAGTTCGGAGAAGTATCATGGGACAAAGGGATGTGAATAAGCATTTTCTTGAAATGCTATCCATGATTAAAAAGAAAAAGGTTGAGGGGATTTTATTGGTTAATATGTTTATGATTTCAAATAGTATATCTGAAGCATACTATAAAGTGGGACAGGTGAAAGAAGTGAATGGAGAAATTATAACAGTAGATACGGGTAGGTTAGATATGAATATAAAGGGGAAAAGATATGAAGCTAATTAAAAGAGGGGATATCATATATTTAGATTTAGGACAACATGCTAGAAGTTCAGTACAATCAGGAATACGACCTTGTTTAGTAGTGAGTAATGATAGAAGTAATCGTTATTCAAAAGTTTTAAATGTATGTCCGTTTTCAGTAAAAGAAAAGGTGAATCCAGTTCATGTGTACATAAAAAAAGAAGATGTATCAGGGTATTTTCAGCAGGATTCTTATTGTATGTTAGAACAAATTACTACTATAGATAAACAAAAAATAATTAGTAAAGTAGGAAGTATTAAACCGGATTCTGTAGTAATGAAAATAATAGATAAAAGATTATTATTGCAATTTGGTTTACTAATGGACACTGAGAAGGAGATTACTAATGCAACGAGTAGCGAATAAAAAAAGATTTGTCAGATATAAAGAAGGGGCAGAATTATATTCCATGTGTCAAAGTAAGTTTGAACAGATGGCAAAAGACGCAGGAGCAATATATAAATTAAATAAATTAGTATTGGTAAATTGCGATATTTTAGAAGAGTATTTGGAGACATTTAGAATTAAAGGATAAATAATATGGTTTTTACTATTGACTTATTGTCGGACAAAAAGTATAATGTAGTCAAGGTTGCGAAGGAGGTGGCATACAGTGGCAAGAATGGGCAGACCAGTTACAGAGGAACCAAGTAATCGTAAAGTTACAGTTCGTCTAACTGAAGCAGAATATGAATTGTTAAAGCGGTATGTCGAGAAACGTAATCTAACAATGACAGAAGCCATAAAAAGGGGTATTACATTATTATATGAAATACCTAAACAGTAGTAAAAACTCTTTTCCTTTTAATTGAAGGGAGAAAGTAGATGGCAGCAAGAAAAGACAATAAAGGTAGAGCATTAAGAAAAGGTGAATTTCAAAGAAAAAGTGACGGCAAGTATGTATATGGATATGTTGATCCTTATGGGAATAGAAGATACATATATGCGAAAGAGTTAAAACATTTAAGAAGTCGTGAAGATCAGTTGATAAAAAATCAATTGGATGGGTTAGATGTTTATGTGGCTGGAAGTGCAGATTTGAATTTTGTTTTTGATAGATATATTTCTACAAAATCAGAATTAAGAGAAACGACGTATACAAATTATACGTATATGTATGACCGATTTATTAGAGAGGGAATTGGTAGAAATAAAATAGGTGAAATAAAATATTCTGACCTACTATATTTTTATTATGATTTGTTAAATGAAAAGAAATTACAAATTAATACATTAGAAACTATTCATACAATTTTACACCCAACATTTCAACTAGCAGTAAGAGATGAAATTATTCGATTAAATCCTAGTGATGGCATTATGGCAGAGATTAAAAAGAAAAAAGGAAAGAACAAGGGTGTAAGACACGCATTAACACTTGAACAACAAAGAGCATTTATGAATTACACAAGAGAAAATCCAGTGTTTCATAAATGGAGTCCATTTTTTACAGTTCTATTAGGAACAGGGTGTAGAATTGGTGAAGCGATTGGACTAAGGTGGCAAGATGTGGATTTTGATAAGCGACTAATAGATATTAATCATAGTTTGACATATTATCCAAGAAGAAAAGATACATACAAATGTGAATTTAAAGTATCTCTTCCGAAGACAGAAGCAGGTATTAGAACAATTCCTATGATGAATACGGTATACGAAGCATTTCAAGAAGAATATGAGAAGCAGCAAGATGAAGGATTTAACATAACAGAAGTGGATGGAATGACGGGATTTATATTTACAAATCGTTTTGGAAATGTCCATAATCCACAAGCAGTTAATCGTGCAATCAAGCGTATTCGAGAGGCTTATAATGCTGACGAAATTGTAATAGCAAAAAAAGAAAAAAGACAACCACTCATTATTCCTCATTTTTCATGCCATCATTTAAGGCACACCTTTTGCTCACGATTCTGTGAGAATGAAACAAATGTAAAAGTAATACAATCGGTAATGGGTCATGCAAGTATAGAAACAACAATGGATATATACGCAGAAGTGACAGATTCCAAGAAACAAGAATCATTAGAAAGTTTAGCACGTAATTTAGATATATTTTAGGAAAGAGTCGATGTAGCTCTTTTTGGTAGATACAGCATTAAATGTAAAGTACAGCAAAAGTACAGCAAATTTGTTTTTTATAGTAGGTGATAGTACATGATAATACTTTTAGCAAAGGTGTGAAAATCCTTGATAATACGTCATAATTGCTAGTAGTATATTAAGTCAATTATTGT
>JAWXVA010000201.1:0-2931 GCA_044425815.1 Eubacteriales bacterium | reverse complement strand
GGACAATTATTATCATTAGTGCTAGTTGCTCATCAGCTTGTTGCCAATTTAAATGCTTGGTGGACCTATATTATAGCCTTCTTCTTATTTAGAATTTTTGATATATGGAAACCACAACCAGCAAAATGGGCTGATACAAAAGTAGAGAATGCTCATGGAGTTATGTTAGATGATGTGTTTGCGGGTTTATATGCTGCAATTATCTTACTTATAATCAGTAATTATCTGGAAATACTCTAAAATGTTAAAAGATATATTAAAACTAATTAGAATAAAACAATGGGTTAAAAATGCATTTGTGCTAGCTCCTTTGTTATTTTCTTTAAAATTTACAGACTTAACGGCAAATATAAACGCGATCTTAGCATTTTTTTCTTTTTGTTTTATTTCGTCCGTTGTATATGTTATTAATGATATTTGTGATAGAAAAAGAGATGCAATCCATCCAAAAAAGAAGCATAGGCCAATCGCAAGTGGTATAATCTCTCCTTTTGTAGCAAAAATAATTGCGATCATTTTATGTTGTTTAACTTGCTTACTTTTATACCTACTTGACTCTACGAAAACGTCTATAGTTATCTTACTTTATGTGTTGATAAATATTTTGTATTCATGGAAATTGAAGCATATAGTTTTAATTGATGTTTTGATTATTGCAGTTGGTTTTATTTTTAGACTTTATGCTGGATCCTATGCAATTGATGTTCCTGTTTCTAGTTTTATTTTTATGACAACCTTATTTTTATCTTTATTCCTCGGGTTTACCAAAAGAAAAGGTGAGCTATTAAGAAGTGGTTTAGATGCAAGAGAGGTTTTAAGGATACACTGATTAAATCCCCAAAAAACTTCTTGCATACACTCCTATTAAGTGTTATATAATAATTACTTGGAATTCAGTGGAGTATATTATGAAGCAAGCTACTTTTACCGATTTGGAATACGGATTACGCAAGAAAAAGACAAAGCGTGAAGCATTTCTTGAGACAATGGATAAGTCAATTCCTTGGGATAATTGGGTTTCTTTGATAGAACCGTATTATCCAAAAGGTGAGCGTGGTCGTCCACCTATGGGAATTGAAAAAATGTTGCGCATGTATTTGCTTCAGTGTTGGTTCACACTTTCTGATGAAGGTATCGAGGACGCCATTTATGATAGTTTTGCCATGCGCTCTTTTATGAAAATCAACTTTGTGCATGAACAAGTTCCAGATGCAACAACCTTGCTTCATTTTCGCCATCTCCTTGAAAAGAATGAAATAAATAAAGATATGTTTTATGCAATTTCTAAATGTTTTGAAGAAAGTGGTTATCTTATTCGCGGGGGAACTATTGTGGACGCAACCCTCATAAATGCCGCTTCATCAACAAAAAATGCCAAAAAAGAGCGCGATCCAGAAATGCATTCTACTAAAAAAGGTGGTCAGTATTTTTTTGGATTGAAGTGTCATATAGGCGTGGATGCGGTAAGTGGTTATGTTCACACAATAAAAACGACCTCTGCTAATGTGCATGATATTGTTGCAACGCATGAACTTATTCGCGAGGATGATACTGTAGTGTACGGTGATTCTGGTTATGTCGGCATAGAAAAACGAGAAGAAATTATCAACAATCCTCACCTCTCTTCGATAAATTATCGAATAAATCGACGCTTTCATAGCGTTCAAAAAATCCCTGCACCGTACCCAAACTGGGAAAAAAATATAGAAAAACGAAAATCCTCTGTGCGGAGCAAAGTGGAGCACCCATTTTTAATTGTAAAACGTTTCTTTGGATATAATAAAGCGATTTATAAAGGCTTAATGAAAAATACAAATCGGCTCTACATGCTGTTTGCAAGTGCAAACCTTCTTATGCTCGCCCGTTCTGGTCGAATGCGAAACATAGCCTCTTCGTGAGGTCATAGGATAATTGCGTCCTTTTTTCCATAAAATGGCTAATATTTGATGATATAAGCTATTTTATGGAAGATTTCATGTGATTTTTATCCTAAAAATGAGTGTTTTTGATTTTTTTTGAGAATCAAAAATGGAGAGGTGTAAAACAGGGGCTTAAATCAGCGGTTCCTTAAGGATTTTGAAGCGCGTGTTCCTAGTAAAGAAAGTATTGTGGCAAAGTGGTATTATGAGCGGTTACCACTATTATTATATAGTGAACTTGCGCAAAATTTACAAAATTCACAAGATGCGTATACTATATGGCAAAAAGGTTAGCTCATAGGGCTGATGCTCCTATTTTGTTACTCCTTCCTTAAAAATGTAAGGGGGGCATATTATGTCCCCCTCCTATTGATGATTTTGCTACTAGTAGTACTACTGGTAGTTTTGTCGTTTTCTGGCAGTGATGGGAGTTATTTTTATGATAAAAGATCTCATGGTTATGGAAATCGTTTAGGTAGAAATATCTTTCCTGCTTATGGATGTTATATATACTTTTACTATGACAGGTTATAGTAAGGGAGTTATCTTTTATCCTTATAAATAAAATTATTTATAACCCCCTCTTCTGGAAAATATTTCCCCCTAATCCCCTAATCTTTTTTAGATTTGGGGACTTTTTTATGATAAATATAATAATATTTTTTTATAGTGTTTGACATTGTGTAATAATTTTTGTACATTTTTTAGGAAATGGATTTTCGTTTTTTTAAAACATGGATTTATAACATTTTGACCTTTTTTATGGAGAATTTTTAGAAATGAAATATTAACAACACTCTTTTTGACTGCAGGATTAGTAGTTTCCTCTTTTACAGGTGCTTCTGCTGCTGAATTTAAACCTAATGCAGAATTTATTAGTCATTATGTTTTTGGTACAGGTGGCAGTTTGTTTGATGTGGCAGATGGGGCTAATAATTATTTTGGTACTCAAATTGAGATTGGTTTTGATTATATTGCAACTGAAAACCTTTCAGCTACATTTTTAGCTCGT
>JAWXVA010000200.1:0-2998 GCA_044425815.1 Eubacteriales bacterium | reverse complement strand
ATATCCTCTTGCTTCAAATGTTGCTCTAAGTCCACCTGATGGGAATGAAGATGCATCTGGCTCTCCTTGTACTAACTCTTTACCAGAGAATTCCATGATTACTTTACCGTCTGCTGTTGGTGAAATAAAACTGTCGTGTTTCTCAGCTGTGATTCCTGTCATTGGTTGGAACCAGTGAGTATAATGTGTTACACCCTTTTCAGTTGCCCAATCTTTCATTGCATTAGCTACAACTGTTGCAATATTGATATCAAGGCTTTTTCCATTTTGAATTGTTCTTTGTAATTGCTTGAATGTCTCCTTAGGAAGTCTTTCTTTCATGGTTTTCTCATCGAATACCATTGAGCCAAATAATTCTGTTGTTTTCATTTCAGTACTATTCATTACTACTCTCCTTCTCATTAACTTATTATTTTTGTTTCATAATATTCACGTTACAATTTATCTCGAAACAAAAATAAACGGCAAAGACCTCAAGATTTTTCATCTCGACACCTTTGCCGTTCATTTGTAACGTACTATACTACTTTACTTCACTGATGTCAATACCTTTTTTTATTTTTTCTTGAAAGCTTGACTTACACTTCTTACTTTTGTAAAATATAAATATGTGAGCAATGGCGTTCATTTGAATAGGGATAGTGCCTTTTCAGATGAACGTGTTTTGTTTTTTAGATAAAAGTGATATACTTTATATAATTAATCTATACGGGAGGTAATTTAGATGTATTCCTATAAAGACGTTTTAACTTTTGTTGAACAAGAAGATGTTCAATTCATACGACTTGCATTCTTTGATGTATTTGGTAAGCAGAAAAATATTTCTATTATGCCAGATCAATTAGAGAAAGCTTTCATAGAGGGAGTTTCTTTTGATGCTTCAGCGATTGCTGGATTTGGAGATGAAGTAAAGTGTGACTTATTTCTGCATCCAGAACCAGATACCTTATCGATTCTGCCTTGGCGCCCAAGCCAAGGACGTGTTGTGCGAATGTATTGCGAGATCCGTCATCCTGATGGTTCCCCATTTAATGCTGATAGTCGATTGATTCTTAAAAACGCTATGAAGTATGCAAAATCTAAAGGATTATCCATTTCTTTTGGACCTGAGATGGAATTCTATCTATTCGAAACAGATGAGAGAGGTTTACCGACTACTATCCCATTTGACAATGCTGGTTATATGGATATTGCCCCTGAGGATAAAGGGGAAAATATTCGACGCGAGATTTGTTTTACACTGATTGACATTGGAGTCTTTCCAGAAGCTTCTCATCATGAGGAAGGACCAGGACAAAATGAGATAGATTTCAAATATAGCAATCCACTTGCTGCTGCTGATAATACAGCAATCTTTAAATGGGTAGTAAAAACAATTGCTTCGAGAAATGGTCTTTATGCTGATTTTTCACCAAAACCACTACCAGAAAATGCTGGGAATGGAATGCACATTAATATGTCAATCCAAAGTGTTGATCAGAAGGATTATACCTTATCTTTCATGGCTGGAATCTTAGATCATATCAAAGAGATGACTCTGTTCCTCAATCCAACAGATACTTCTTATAGACGTCTAGGAGGCAAGAAAGCACCTAAATATATTACGTGGTCGCCAGAGAACCGTTCACAGCTCATTCGTATTCCTGCTATTAAGAGCGGAAAACATCGCCTAGAACTACGTTCACCTGACCCACTTTGCAACCCTTATGTTGCCTTTGCATTATTAATCTATGCGGGAATTGATGGAATCAAACGTGAGCTAACTCCACCAGAACCTTGCAATATTAATTTATATACCGCAGATGACACGATTACAGCTACACTAGATGCTTTGCCGAGCACCTTACAGTTAGCCTCTTCTATTGCATCTAACAGCGACTTCATACACAGCGTATTGCCAGAAGAATATATTAACGCTTACTGCAGATAATTATACGTAATTATGAATACTATTGAAGATAGGAGAATCAATATGTCACGTAGAAGAGAACCATTTCGTGTTCTTGTGATTTCCAAATCAATAAAAATGGCGGAACTTTTAATTGAAACTTTACCACATGATCAATTTACCCCTATTGCTTCCGTTTCAACTGTCGGTGAATCGAAGCGAATGCTCGTTGATAATGATTTTGATATCATCGTTATTAACACTCCTCTTGAGGATGATTTCGGTATTCAAACCGCATTAGATATCGTTGCTGAGAAATCAGCAAGTGTAATGATTCTAGTTGCAGGTGAGATATTTGATCAAGTTACCTATAAAGTGGAAGACCATGGCATAGTAACCTTAGCAAAACCAACTTCCAAACAAGCAATTTATAGCGCCATTAAGATGATAAGTGCCATGCGCTTCAAAGTACGCGCAATGGAACGTGAAACGCTTGACTTACGAAGTAAAATGGAGGAAATCCGAATAATAACTCGTGCTAAATGGATCCTTGTTGATCAGCTCCACATGGATGAACCACAAGCACACCATTACATAGAGAAACAAGCAATGGATCGATGTGTCAAAAAAATCGAAATTGCTAAAAATATAATAAGAACATATGAACGTTAGGAGAAGAACATGACAAAGTATATATTTGTAACCGGTGGAGTTGTATCCGGTTTAGGAAAAGGCATTACTGCTGCATCACTTGGTAGATTATTAAAAGCGAGAGGCTTCAAAGTTGCTGCGCAGAAATTGGACCCATATATCAACGTTGACCCAGGAACAATGAGTCCTTATCAACACGGGGAAGTATATGTAACGGAAGATGGGGCTGAGACAGACTTAGACCTTGGTCATTATGAGCGATTTATAGACGAAGATTTGAACAAATTCTCAAATCTTACGACAGGGAAAGTATATTGGAATGTTCTTAACAAAGAACGTGAAGGAAAATATCTTGGCGAAACTGTTCAAGTAATTCCTCATATTACTGGCGAGATTAAAGACTTTATATATCAAGTAGGTGCGAAATCAAATGCAGATGTCGTAATTACTGAAATCGGT
>JAWXVA010000199.1:0-2999 GCA_044425815.1 Eubacteriales bacterium | reverse complement strand
CATTAGTAAATTCTAATTGTGTCTCTGTTTTTCCATCGATTTGAGCATCTCCATTAAATGTCTTGAAATATGTATTTGTAGTTTCATCATAAGTAAATCCTGCTGTAGTACTTCCGAAATCAACTTCTACCTCTGTACATGTTGAACCATCTGGTACAACTGACTCATCTACACCGTTAAATACAAATGCTGTTCCTTGTTTTTTCTCCCACAATTCTGAGCGAAGTCCTTTTGACTCGATAACATCTGGAATCATGGTTCCATCAAACATAGATGTATGCTCTAATGCATATCCTGAGCTTTGACGGTCTGAGTCTCTTCCGAACATATTTCCATAATTCACAAGACCGTTAAATGTGTCAATTCCTAAACCTGCCACATAAGATTCATATTCTCCTGACATTCCCCAATATACATAAAATGCATCGAATCCATATGCAATCGCTGGGAAGAATGGTCGACAGCTTCTTACCGAACAGATTTCTGGCACTTGTGTTAAATCCGCATATAATGCCATAAATCTAGTGTAGTTTCCTTCTACAGGAATCTCAAAAATAATATCTGCATCTGCAACTCCGTATTGTGGCATCGCCGCTGCAACGTTATTCACCATAACTGCTACTGGTCTAAGACCAACTGCCTCATCAGTCAAATCAAAAATACCTGTTAACAGGTTCTCATTATCTGTTAAAGGTGTACGATCTGCTACTTCTTCCACTACTTCCTCTTCTGTAACAATTTCTACTTCCACCACTTCTTCTGTCGTCTCTGTTTCTACTACTTCCTCTTCTTTACTTCCACACGCTGTAAATGCCAGCATAGATACCATTGCAATACATAAAAATATGTTTCTTTTTTTCATCTGTTTCTTACCTCGTCCCAAATTATTTTCTTCTATTAATAAAAGTTTCTAGTACAATGCTCACATAATTTTATATTACATGGCATTATTAGTTTAATGATAACAAATTTACCGCCTCTAGTCAAAACATAAAAAAACCTTAAGTTGCCATTTTTTTCTTGACTTATGATACAAAAAAGGTCATTATTATTCCATACGTGTAAATTTTATAAATATTAAGTATATATCTTTTTTATATACGGAGAGGAAATTTCATGAAAAAATTCTATGAAAAGTACAAAATCCTAGTTTGTGCAGTCGTGTTAATCTGCTGTATGTTAGGTAGCGCTATGGTAGGGCTTCAATTCTTCCAGGAGGAGTTTTTAGCACTAAAAGTTGCTGTAAAAGATGTGATTTATGGTTCTGAAGTTGTTGTCGCTGAAGTTGCTACTGATGCAGGCACCACCGAAGAGGAAGAAATAGTATCTGATTGGCGTAATCTCACGATTAATGGTAAGGAGGCATACATAGATGTAACTGCAGCTGATATGACTTGGCATAATGTCTGCACTATGACGACCGATTATTCGAATATATTTGTGCTAAGTGGGTTCGCAGATTTTGACATCTGGTTAAATGGTGAGCAAGTAGAAGCAGATGAGGAAGTAGAAGTTACGCTAGAGAAATTGGGAACTTATATTGGAATCCCATTAACATTAATTAACAAAGAAACTGGGGAAGAATTAAACTACTATATCCGTACACTTCACTCAGGTTACAATATAGGTGTTGCTGATATCAGCGAAAACGTAGAAGAAGGTTATTATTATTTCACACAAGGTGATATGATTTACAAGATGAACACAGAAGGTGATATCGTATATTATTCAAGCACTACAGGTGACGCACATGATTTCAAAGCCTATATGATTGATGGTGAGGTTTATTATACATACTTACAAACTGCTACCGATTGTAGCGACGAACGTATGGCTGGCGTTGGATACTATACATGTCAAGCAGCCGTTATGAATTCTAATTATGAAATTATAGACGAAATGCTATGTATGGTTGAAACTGACGGTGTACCAGCTGATCATTCTCTTGAGAATCACGAATTTACTATGTTAGGTCTTGGTCATTATATAACAGCTTCTTATGTTGGAACAACTGTTGATAATATTCCTACTGACGTGGACGATGATGGCAGTGCTTATGTAGTAGCTTGTGTTGTACAAGAGGTAATTGATGGAGAATTAGTATTTGAATGGAATAGTACTGACCACCCAGAGCTTTATGCATACAGCGTAGAAAATTTTGATTATGATTCAGAAGATGTTCAAGATTATATTCATATTAACTCAGTAGATATTGACCCTGCTGATAACAATGTTGTTATGTCTTTCCGTAATATCGATGCAATTCTTAAAGTAGATCACGAAACTAGTGAAATCATGTGGGTTCTTGGTGGACTTGGCGATCAATTCGGATTGACAACAGAGCAATTATTCGCTCGTCAACATTTTGCTAAATACTACGACGGAGTACTTACATTCTATGATAATGGTAATGACAAAGAACAAACTCGTGTTGTCGAAATCATTCTTGATGAAGAAAACATGACAGTTGTAGATTATCAATATCACCAAATCGATGGTAAATACACTTGGTACATGGGTTCTTCTCAATGCTTAGACCCTGAAACAGATACCTACCTAATGGGATGGGGCGGAAGAACTGGCGATGGAATTCTTTTCTCTGAAATCGACTTTAGTACTGGAGAGATTTTATTCGAAATCTATGACATGGATAATATTCACGAAGATTCTACTTACCGAGCTTATAAATTCGCTTACTAAGATTGTATAGACATTTTATAAAATAAAACTATCAAGAGAGGCACGAAATAGATTATCCATCTATATCGTGCCTCTCTTTTTACATTCACGCCTATCTATTTAACTATCTTTTTTAAGATTCTTTTCTATAAATCAAATCCGCTTCATATTTAAATTCTGTATTCGCACGGAATTCTTTCGTCGCAAATTTCTTTTTATTGACTACATATGCACCTAACATCCCTAAGATATCGATTGCTTGACTTACCATCTTCACATTTGATACTTGGTCATCCTCGCTCCATTTGATAGGGAAGAAC
>JAWXVA010000198.1:0-3003 GCA_044425815.1 Eubacteriales bacterium | reverse complement strand
TCTGAAAAATGTATAAAAGCGGCAGCAGTCGTAGTTTTACCAGTTCCGCCCTTTCCGCTGAGAATTAATAATTTTTTCATGAGCATACCTCCTTGCGTAAACGTGTCAATAAGGTTTGAAAGTCATTTGCTAGTTGCTCATGATATTGCGTGACTATTTCACCCTTTGCACTGAGTTCTGCAAGCTGTGATTCATAAGGTATTTCTAGTAAAATAGGAATTTGTTGCGCATAACAGTAATCGTATAATGGTGCGTATGCTTCGTACGCTTTGTTAATTACAATGCCACAAGGTTTGTTCATAAGAGTGACGAGTTCGTGAACCATTTGAAAATTATGAAAACCGAATGCTGTAGGTTCCACAACTAAAAGGCAGTAATCTGACGCTGCAACACTTTCCATAACAGAGCAGCTGCTACCAGGAGGGCAATCAATAACAACTGTTGGCTGTATAGCATCACCTATAGACGTACAATTCAAGTTAGGCTTCTCTTGCTCTAATCCGTGATAAAGTGCAGATTGAATGACTGGCACTGCAGAGGCTTCGCCTATATTTAGGATACCTGTGACAACCCGAATGTCATTAGAATTACCAATTTCAATCACTCCTACTTGTCGAGCGTTTTCTGTAATCGCATGTTGCTTACAAACGATTTGACAACCTCCGCAAGAATGGCAAACTTCAGGAAATAATTTAGGTTTGTTACGTAAAAAAATCAATGCATTAAAATGACAAAAGTCCACACAAGCACGGCAACCGATACATGTTGTGTCATC
This sequence comes from Eubacteriales bacterium, assembly GCA_044425815.1. Classification (GTDB taxonomy): domain Bacteria; phylum Bacillota; class Clostridia; order Lachnospirales; family Lachnospiraceae; genus CAUPWF01. Next base: position 2,228 of record JAWXVA010000198.1, on the reverse strand, counting down.
AAAAGTAGGGAGTTTTCTATGTACGGGAATCGTTTTGGGCTCTGTTGGTTTTAGGAATAACCTTCCGTTTGGCTCCTCTACGTCGCAATCAATATATGTCGCATTTTCAGCAGTATAAGCAAGATTTACAGAGACAAACGTCTTGCCCGTTCCGCCTTTGCCACTTAAGATAGCGATTCTCATTGGATCCCATGAAAGCCAGCATGAAAATGAGCTAGAATTTCAAGCGTTCCAGCAGAGAGGGCTTTCAAATTCTCTTCGGCATTTGCTGGAATGGATTTGTAGATTTTGATTGCAGCTTCCTGTAGTACATCAGCTGCATTTTGCCCGCAACGTACAGTAATCAGTGTGTCTATCGACTGATCTAATAAGAGCTGGGCAGAAGCTAAGCCAGCACCACCTTCGGCAGTAGCACCAGGATTTATTTCAAATTTAGTGATAGATGTCTCTGTATCGTGGATAAGAAAGTATGGAGTCCGTCCAAGGGAAACGCATACATCTGTTTTATTGTCATCAACAGGAATGGCTATTATCATAAAAAATTCCTCCTTTGAAAAGTTTGATAAAATTATTTGATATTATAAATTATAACTCGTTAGTAAAAGAAGTCAATAGTGGAGGTAAATAATACAGTAAATAACGTGACAAAGGGATTGTGGTTCGATGAGGGATTTTGTGGTATTATGAAATAGGATATAAGGGCGGAATATAGAACATGTTAAGTGAGATGATTTTAGAGGAGAGTAGAATGAATAAAAATGATATTGCAATTGTGGAAATCATAGATATCGGAAGCAACGGCGAGGGTATTGGAAAAGTAGAGGGCTTTACGTTATTTATTAAAGATGCAATAGTTGGAGATATAGTAGAAGCAAAAGTGATGAAAGCGAAAAAAGCATATGGATATGCAAGAATTGTGAAGATTGTAGAAGCCTCTCCTTATCGTGTAGAACCGATTTGCCCAGTTGCCAAGCAATGCGGGGGATGTCAAATACAAGAGATGTCCTATGAAAAACAGTTAGGATTTAAACACAATAAGGTCAAAAATAATTTGCAACGGATAGGTGGGTTCTCAGAAGAGATGCTAGCGGAAGTTATGGAACCAATCGTGGGGATGGATGCTCCTGTGGCATATCGTAATAAAGCCCAGTTTCCGTTTTCGGTGAATAAAAATGGTGAAATTATTACAGGGTTCTATGCAAAAGGAACTCATTCTATTATAGCGAATACAGATTGTGCAATCGGAGTAGCAGTGAATGAAGAAGTGTTGAAATTGGTACTGGATTTTATGAAGAAAGAACATATTAGTGCATATGATGAAGCGACAGGCCGCGGACTGTTACGTCATGTATTGATACGCTATGGATTTGTTACAAAGGAGATTATGGTATGTTTCGTGATTAATGGAAATCGTATGCCGAAGAGTGATATAATAGCCGAGAAATTGATGTGTATAGAAGGAATGACAAGCGTTTGCTATAGTGTTAATAAGAAAAACACAAATGTTATTATGGGAGAGTCTTATGAGGTCATTTCGGGGCAAGGGTTTATTACTGATTATATCGGAGAGGTGAAATACCAGATATCACCTCTGTCATTTTATCAAGTGAATCCGATACAAACGAAAGCGTTATATGGCAAAGCTCTTGAATATGCAGGCTTAGAAGGTAATGAAACGGTTTGGGATCTTTATTGTGGAATCGGAACCATCTCCTTATTCTTAGCGCAGAAGGCCAAGAAAGTATATGGTGTGGAAATCATACCACAAGCCATAGAGGACGCTAGAAATAATGCAGTGATTAATCACATGGAAAATGTAGAATTTTTCGTAGGGAAGGCTGAAGAAGTCTTACCACGAGAATACGCAGAGAATAAAGTCTACGCAGATGTTATCGTCGTAGATCCACCTAGAAAGGGTTGCGATGAAAGCTTGTTAACCACAATGATAGAGATGGAACCGAAGAGAATCGTGTATGTGAGCTGTGATTCGGCAACACTCGCAAGGGATTTGAAGTATTTATGTGCAGAAGGATATAAGGTAGATAAAGTACGGTGTGTGGATATGTTCCCGCATTCGACGCATGTTGAGACGGTATGTTTATTGTCCAAACTTAAGTAAGACTATCATATTGAATAAAAGAACAAAAGAATAGAACGATTAGTTGAGGTCTGAGGAGAATTATAATGATTTATACTTTTTATAAAAACAATCTATAATTCATACTAAA
>JAWXVA010000197.1:0-3014 GCA_044425815.1 Eubacteriales bacterium | reverse complement strand
AGCATGAAAGATGTTGAAGAAAATAACTAATCAAAAAAATAATTTGATACAGAAATTATAAATAAAAGAGTTGAAAAGGTGTTATGAAACAGAAGAATCTAAGTGAAGAATCTGTGTAGTAGCACCTTTTTGATACTTGTTTTTATTGTTTACTGTCGAAACCGCATCGGTCATATAAGTAAACTAGTTCCGTGAAACAATAGTATTGTCATGGGAATAATGGATAAAAGTAATGGAATAATAAAAAAAGTATGATATAATAAAAATAGTTTTGTTATAGTTAGAGGTGATAATAATGAGGGTAGAAGACGCAACACGGAAAGCGAAAAAAGGATTTTTTTCTTTGATATTGAGTAGAACTGCGATGATTGGCGTAGCATTTTTATTGCAGATTTTTCTCCTTATGTTTGGAGTGATTTATATGACAGAGTACTTCTTTTCGCTATATTGGATTATGACACTTTGTGGAGTTATTGTAGTAATAAAGATAATAAATGCGAAAGGAAATCCAGCATTTAAACTTGCATGGATTGTGCCGATTCTTGCATTACCAGTTGTAGGAATCACATTTTATTTGTTTTGTCAAATGCAATTAAAGATTAAATTTCTGGCGGCTAGGCTACAAACATTATGGATTGAGATTCGTCCATATATGAAGCAGAATGATTTGGCAGTTGCAGAACTAAAAATAGATAAGCCGGCTAATGCTAATTTGGCTAATTTTTTATCGAGTCAAGTCGGATATCCAGTTCATAGAAATACATCAGTAGAATATTTTTCGTTAGGAGAAGAGAAATTCGAAGAGTTATTGATTCAATTAGATAAAGCAGAACAGTATATTTTTATGGAATATTTTATTATAGAAAAAGGTATTATGTGGGCGAGTATCTTGAAAGTTCTAGAGCGCAAAGCAAAAGAAGGTGTGGAAATACGTGTTATGTATGATGGGACGTGTAGTATGAGTATGCTTCCGCACAATTACCCAAAATACTTGAAGAAACTAGGTGTTAATTGTAAGATGTTTAGTCCGATTAAACCATTGATATCTTCGGATCAGAATAATCGCGATCATAGGAAAATTTGTGTGATTGATGGTAAAGTAGGGTTTACAGGTGGTGTGAATCTGGGTGATGAATACATTAACAAAATAGAACGTTTTGGACATTGGAAAGATACTGCAATTATGATTCAAGGAGAAGCGGTTCAGAGTTTAACCATGATGTTTTTGCATATGTGGAATATTAACGAGAAAGTACCAGAAAATTATGAGAATTATGTAACAAAAAAATCGCATAGAGTAGATGCGAGTTTAGGATATGTTCTTCCATACGGAGATAGCCCGTATGACGATGAAAATGTAGGGGAGCAAGTATATTTTCATGTGTTAAATCATGCGAAAAAATATGTGCATATTATGACCCCGTATTTAATTATTGATAATGAAATGCTCACGAATCTTGTGTATACAGCAAAATGCGGAATAGAAGTGATTATTATTATGCCACACATTCCAGATAAGTGGTATGCATTCGATTTGGCGAAGACTTATTATGAGGAATTAATCTCTGCAGGTGTCCAAATATATGAATATATACCAGGATTTGTACATGCTAAGATGTTTATTTCTGATGATGATACAGCGACAGTTGGTACGATAAATCTTGATTACAGAAGTCTGTATTTGCACTTTGAGTGTGGTGCATTTATTTATAACAATCCAGTGGTGAAAGAAATTGAACGAGATTTTCAAGAGACATTGCTCAAGTGCCAGAAGGTTTCGTTATTAGATGTTAAGAATCGCACACTCAAAACCAAAATAGTTGGAAATGTGCTTCGAATAATAGCACCGCTTATGTAAGTACTTGTAATTTAAGGAATACTAATAAAAGAAAATGAAAAGATATTGTACATTTATTAGAAAATATAGTATAATCCTAAGTGGTTCTTATAGTATTTATTAGAATTAGTAATGAAATAAATGATAGATAACGTACAGGAGGAGTTAATATGGTTAAAGCAGTAGTAGGAGCGAACTGGGGCGACGAAGGTAAAGGAAAGATTACAGATATGCTTGGAGAGAAAGCAGATATCATAGTTCGTTTTCAAGGTGGTGCCAATGCAGGACACACTATTATCAATAATTATGGTAAATTCGCACTTCATACACTTCCATCAGGAGTATTCTATGATCATACAACAAGCATCATAGGTAATGGGGTAGCACTAAATATTCCAGTGTTGTTTAAAGAAATACAAGGAATTATTGAAAAAGATGTACCAATGCCTAAGATTTTAGTATCAGATAGAGCTCAGATAGTTATGTCTTACCATATTCTTTTTGATGAATGTGAAGAGGAAAGATTAGGAAAAGCTTCTTTCGGATCAACAAAATCAGGGATTGCTCCTTTCTATTCAGATAAATATGCAAAGATTGGGATTCAAGTAAGTGAATTATTTGATGAAGTTGCATTAAAAGAAAAAGTACAACGTATTTGTGAACAAAAGAATGTCATATTAGAGCATTTATACCACAAAGAACATATTACAGTAGATGGAATTATGGCAGAGTTGTTGGAGTATAAAGAAATGGTAGCACCATATGTTTGTGATGTTTCTTTATATTTACACAATGCAATTAAAGAAGGCAAAGAAATTCTTCTAGAAGGCCAGTTAGGTTCGTTAAAAGATACAGATCACGGTATTTATCCAATGGTAACTTCTTCTTCTACGCTTGCAGCTTATGGCGCAATTGGTGCTGGTATTCCACCATATGAAATCAAAGAAATTATTACAGTGTGTAAAGCATATTCAAGTGCAGTAGGCGCTGGTGCGTTCGTAAGTGAAATCTTTGATGAAGAAGCACAAGAGCTTCGTGTGCGCGGTGGTGACGGTGGAGAATTTGGTGCAACAACAGGACGTCCAAGACGTATGGGATGGTTTGACTGCGTAGCATCGAAATATGGATGTAGAATTCAAGGAACAACAGCAGTAGCATTTACAGTATTAGACGTATT
>JAWXVA010000196.1:0-3019 GCA_044425815.1 Eubacteriales bacterium | reverse complement strand
ATGTGCTAGCTTTCTCAATCGATATTCTGTCAAATAGGTAGTGACGATTCCTGTCACCCCAAGCCTGTCCGAGAAGAAAAGTATCACACTCCATCCAAAGCCGCTATATGTACTCGACGTCTCTCCTGATTGAGATGAGAATTTATAAATCAACATCCCAATACTTATTAAGAATAGAAAAAACAATAATTTCTTTATTATATTACCCATTGTTCGCTCCTTATGTTTATACACGCATCTAAGTATACGATATCAACAAGCGTAAAATCAAGTCCCAGTTCTTAATCTATTCTTAATCTATAATAACAGGCATTACAGTCTAAGAATACCAAAGCCACGAAAGAGGACTGTAAAACAACGAAAAGCTAGTTTCTTAGAAGCTAGAATTACAGTCTGGGATGACAAAAATCTTGGAAGCAGACTGTAAAACAGTGGTTGAGAATCTCTCCAAAGCAAGAAACAAGCTGAAAAGCAGTAAAAATTTGCTAGCATTACAGTCTGGGATAACCAAAACCACGAACGAAGACTGTAAAACAGAGAAAAACTAGTTACTTAGAGGTTAGAATTACAGTCTAGGATAACAAAAATCTTGGAATTAGACTGTAAAATGGTGTGATCCTAGCTGATTCAGCCGTAGGCTGAATAGTAGCTTAATCTATTCTTAATCTCCTAACGCTTCCAGCTTATCTATCTCTAGTTTTTTGTTAGTTTTTCGCTAGTTCTTCCAGTAATTGTTCCGAGGTCGGAGTCATGCCTAACCCGCCACATGTACAGCGTAGTGCAATCGGTAACTGCTGCCCAATATCCATAAGTGCCGCAATCGTTTCATCCAGTGGAATCACTTTATCATAACCTGCAAGCATTACATTTGCACTAGCCACCGCATTCATGCCGCCCATAATATTTTTGCCTAAACATGGTACTTCTACACGTGATGCTACTGGATCACATACCAATCCTGAGATACTCTGTAACGCCATGGAAGCTGCATCTACACATTCTTCCACTGTTCCACCTAATAATTGTGCTACTGCTGCCGCTGCCATTCCAGAACCAGCGCCACACTCTACCTGACATCCTGCAACTTCTGCTGCAAAGGTAGCATTATTTGTAAAAAACACACCGATTAATCCTGCCGCAAATAACGCAAGTAATGATTCTTCTCTTTCTACTTCCATGTAATTTGATACCCCTATGACTGTTCCTGGTAAACAACCGCAAGAACCAGCGGTAGGTGCTGCTACAATAACGCCCATAGAACTTTTCACTTCCATAATTGCTGTGATAGATTCTATAATCCCACTCATCAAGCTATCTTGTAACATTCTCTTTTTATTCTTTGCAACAAGCGGTGATTGTGCATGTAAGATTCTATCTTTATATTCTGTTCCTTCTAATCCTGTTTTTACTGCTTGTTCCATGATTGTATAAATGGTATCCATTTTTTCCATTACCACTTTTCTATCATTCCCGCTTCTTATGCATTCGTATAGGACACCTAATTCTCCCATACTTAGATCTGTCTTTTTAGAATACTGCAATAATTCTTCCGCATTAGAAAATGGTAATACACTTTTTTTATTTGACAGTGTTGGCAATACTGGCGTCACAACTACCCATTCATTCACTCCTAATTCTTGCAGCGCTTGTATTTTCGACATTCTAGTAAAATCAGTGCGCGATTTAACTTGCAACAAGCCCCAGCCAATATTTTCATGAATCAAAATTTCTTCCACTTGAATACTCTCTGTGTGAATCTCTTCTTTAATCGCTTCTAATTCTTCTCGACTTCCTTGTGCTAATAATTCATAATAATCACCTATCATAGAAATCTTTGTTCCATTATACGAAAGAACTTCTATCATACCGCCACCTGTACTAATGGCATCCAGCCAGAATCTATGTCCATTCATGCACTCTACATCTAGACGATAATAATTAGGATGGGTTTCCCCCATATCTTCTACTGCAAATGTAACTTCTATTCCTTTGTCTTTCATGATTTGAAAACAATCCGGAACTATCTCTTCTGCCAAATCAATCCCAAGTAAACCACAGTGCATTCCTAGGTTAGATCCTTGACTATCGTATGTAAGTACCAATGTTCCACTTACATCTACACGCACCTCTACTTTCTTAAGACTATTATGAGACATATCTCTTGCTACTGCGCCGATTCGTGCTGCTGCTGCCACGTGAGAACTTGATGGTCCCCTCATGATTGGTCCTAAAACATCATTAAAAATACTTGCATTTCCCATTATAAATCCCTCTCCTCTTCTATCATGTATAAACGACTACTATAATCTTGAAAGAACCTTACTTCATCATTAAATCCGGTTCCACCAAATCCTTGTTTCAATCGTATTCCTATCTTATTCAATACACTGCCTGTAACTACGTAATCCTCTTTTTCACTATGCATTTTCACAAATTGTGCTGCTACATTGTGTAATACCCCATCTTGCTTTATGTGTATTGGAGCAATCATATTAATCAAATCACCAAACTCTCTTACGTCAAATACGAGTGGAAGGTTCGTAAAATGGTACTTCTTCTCCTCTGCTAGCCCTCGTGTTTTAAAGTTGCCTCTGACATGATTTGGTGTCACCTGCGTCTGTAAGTACAGTCCAATCCCACAACTTTTATCTCGGGAAACGCTCATCCATTTATACGCTCCATTTTCATTATTTGTCAAACGATGATACGTACCATATTGTAGTACTTCCCTATATTTTTTGTACCAAGCGATATGGGTTTTGATTGCCTCAAGGTCTTTTGCACTCATATCCGCCAAATTGCATTCATATCCTAGTAGTCCAAAACATGCCACCTGAAAACGTGTATCAAGAGATGTATTTCGAAGTGTTTGATGATTCGGGCAACTGGAAACATGTGCCCCTATCACTGACATCGGATACCCATAACTATACCCTGTTTGAATCTGAGCCCTGCAAATAGCATCTGTATTATCACTAGCCCACATCTGTGGCATATAACAAAGCATCCCAAGATCCGA
>JAWXVA010000195.1:0-3021 GCA_044425815.1 Eubacteriales bacterium | reverse complement strand
GAAGGAAAATATCTTGGCGAAACTGTTCAAGTAATTCCTCATATTACTGGCGAGATTAAAGACTTTATATATCAAGTAGGTGCGAAATCAAATGCAGATGTCGTAATTACTGAAATCGGTGGTACTACTGGAGATATTGAAAGTCAGCCATTCCTTGAAGCAATTCGTCAAGTCGGGTTAGAAGTTGGGCAAGAAAACTCCTTGTTTATCCACGTAACATTGGTTCCATTTCTTAGCGGTTCCGATGAGCACAAATCAAAACCTACTCAACACTCTGTAAAAGAATTACGTGGTATGGGTATCGCTCCTGATATTATTGTATTAAGATGTGATATTCCTCTAGAGCCAAGTATTTGCAAGAAAATTTCTATGTTCTGCAATGTAAAAGAAGATTGTGTTATTGAAAATAGAACACTTCCTGTACTATACGAAGCACCTATTATGTTAGAAGAAGAAAACTTCTCAGAGATTGTATGTCGTGAACTTCAGTTACCTGAAACACAGATAGATATGACCGAATGGAATGATATGCTTCATAAAATCCATTCTCGCGATAAGAATGTAACCGTTGGTATTATTGGTAAATATGTAGCTCTTCACGATGCTTATCTTTCTGTCGCAGAATCACTTCGCCATGCTGGCTATGATTGTGGAGCAGTTGTAGATATTGAATGGATTGATTCAGAACTAATTAACGACGATAATGTTGAAGACAAATTAAAATATTGTGATGCAGTTGTTGTTCCAGGTGGATTTGGACACCGTGGAGTAGAAGGAAAAATTGCTACTGCAAAGTATTGTCGTGAAAACAATCTCCCATTTCTTGGGATTTGTCTCGGAATGCAGATTTCAGTAATTGAATTCGCTCGCAATGTATGTGGCTTTGCAGATGCAAACTCTAGGGAATTTGATGAAAATTCGGAACACAGAGTAATCGATTTCTTGCCAGATCAACATGACGAAATCAACAAAGGTGGTACTTTAAGACTTGGCGCTTATCCATGCAGTGTTCAAAAAGACACGAAGATGTTTGAATGTTACCAAGATACACACATTATGGAACGTCATCGTCATAGATATGAATTCAACAATGATTTCCGTGATGCATTAAAAGAGGCAGGATTGATTATTAGCGGAACTTCACCTGATGGCTATATTGTAGAAACAGTCGAAGTAGCTAACAATGATTTCTATGTTGGTGTTCAATACCATCCAGAATTCAAGAGTCGCCCTAACAGACCACACCCATTATTCAAAGGTTTAGTAGCAACAGCTATAGATAAACAGTAATATTTCTAATAAATAATTTGGCATTTATTTCTTGATTTACATGCATTTTCCATGTAACCTAGAAGTGAATGCTAAATATTTTTTTGGAAACACTTGTAAAAATATTGCGATTAAACAATTGGAGGTTTTGTTATGCATGAAATAAATGAAGAATGTGGTGTGTTTGGTGTCTACTCTCCTGATCCATCAGATGTAGCAAAGATGGCGTATTATGGATTATACGCTTTACAACATAGAGGACAAGAAAGTTGTGGAATCGTTGTAAATGATGATGGACTATTTGCATCGCACAAAGATATCGGGCTTGTAAGTCAAGTTTTCGAAGAAGAAACTCTCACGAAATTGCCAAAGGGCAAGATAGCAGTCGCTCATGCTAGATATGGTACAACCGGTAAAACTGACCGTAACAATTGCCAACCTATCGAAGTCAATCACATGAAAGGACGTATGGCATTAGCACACAATGGAAATCTTGTAAATTCCTACGAATTACGTTCTGAATTGGAGATGGCTGGTGGTATTTTTCATACTACAAGTGATACAGAAACAATCGCTTATGTCATTACAAAAGAGCGTATTCATTCTGCATCCATCCAAGAGGCTATCTGCAAGGCGATGTATTCACTAGAAGGTGCTTATTCACTTGTTATTATGTCTGCAACTAAATTAATCGCCGCTAGAGATCCTAAAGGCTTTAGACCTCTGTGTTATGGACAGTGTGCTGATGGTACTTATGTCGTAGCATCTGAGAGCTGTGCACTATATACCGTTGGTGCTACCTTTATTAGAGATATTGAGCCTGGAGAAATTGTAATTTTTAACGAAAAAGGTGTGCGTTCTATGACGGACCACTGTAATACAAAACCGCGTTCTTTATGTGTATTTGAATATATCTACTTCTCAAGACCGGATTCGGTTATTGATGGTGTATCAATCCACGCTGCACGTGTAAAAGCGGGTAAATTTCTTGCGAAAGCACATCCTGTAGAAGCGGATGTAGTAATCGGATGTCCTGATTCTGGACTTGATGCTGCTATTGGATATGCAAAAGAATCTGGTATCCCTTATGGTATTGGATTTATTAAGAATAAATACATCGGTAGAACATTTATCTCCCCTGGTCAAGAAGATCGTATGGATAAGGTTAAAATCAAATTGAATACCATTGCTGACACTGTAGCGGGAAAACGAGTTGTAATGGTTGATGATTCTATCGTTCGTGGAACCACAAGTGGGCAAATTGTTAATCTATTAAAACAAGCTGGCGCAACTGAGGTTCACGTTAGAATTTCTGCACCGCCATTTACAAATCCTTGCTACTATGGAACAGATATTGATTCTAAGGATAACTTAATAGCTTGTCAAATGTCGATTCCTGAAATTTGTACTGCTATTGGAGCTGATAGCTTGGGTTATTTATCAATGGAAGATGTTGTAAGACTTGGACCAGATGATATGGCAGGAACATATTGTACCGGTTGCTTTGATGGAAATTACCCAACAGAACCACCTAAATACTCGAATAAGAATAGATTTGAGAAGAAACTCTCAGAAAAGGGCAAAAAATAAGAGAAAAACATTTGTCAAAAGTTGAAAACACCTAATTATTTAGGGTCAATCATTTTTTTCGTGGGATTACCACCACGTAATATATTCATTACTTCCGCCACCCTTGACCGGATGCAAAAACAATGCTGTTTGTTTATTACCGACGGCGAAGAACTCAAGAAC
>JAWXVA010000194.1:0-3032 GCA_044425815.1 Eubacteriales bacterium | reverse complement strand
CAGAGTATAAATTTGCGTTGCCACCATTTGCAAATTTCACTCCAGAAGAATGGGAAACAAAGAATAGTGAATACGACGAAATTCGCGATAATATGTTAGGTTGGGATATTACAGATTATGGACTAGGGGATTTCGAAAAAGTAGGATTTGCTCTTATTACAATTCGTAATGGAAACCAAAGTAATCCGAAGTACAAAAAAGTATATGCTGAAAAATTACTTATGATTAAAGAAGGACAACATTCTCCAATGCACTTCCATTGGACTAAGAGTGAAGATATCATCAATCGTGGCGGCGGAACACTTTTGATTCGTGTATACAATGACAAAGGGGATGGAACATTTGATGATACAGATGTAGTAGTAAATTCAGATGGTCGTTCATACAGCGTTCCAGCTGGTACTCAAGTAGAATTGACACCAGGAGAAAGTATTACATTGTGGCCACATCAATATCATGACTTTGATGTAAAACCAGGTACTGGAGATGTACTTATCGGTGAGGTTTCTATGTGTAATGATGATAATGTAGATAACCGTTTCTATGAAGAAATGGGAAGATTCCCAACAATTGAAGAAGATGAAAAGCCATATCGTTTGCTATGTAACGAATATCCAGTAGCAAAGTAAATCGACACGAGGATACAAGATTTAATTATAAAACAGGGGTAGTGGAATTAAATTATTTGCAGAATGGAGTGTGTATCATGGATAAAAAATTAGATGTTGTAGCATTTGGGGAATTGCTCATTGACTTTACGCAAAGTGGATCAACAGAAGAAGGAATCCGTAGATTTGATGAGAACCCAGGTGGAGCACCAGGAAATATGGCCGTAGCAGTGGCTAAATTAGGACGTGAAGTAGCGTTTGTTGGTAAAGTAGGCGCTGATTTACAAGGCGATTTATTGTTACAGACATTAAGCGATAATAAAGTGAAAATAGAAGGAATTATTAGTGATAAAAATTTCTTTACTACATTGGCATTTGTACAGATTAATGAAAATGGGGAACGTAAATTCTCGTTTGCAAGAAAACCAGGTGCAGATACACAGATTACAGTGGAGGAATTGAATACAGAGATGTTACAATCAGCGAAAGTGTTCCACTTTGGTTCTTTGTCTCTCACAGAAGAGCCAAGTCGTGGTACTACGTGGGCAGCTGCAAAGTGTGCAAAAGAAGCTGGAGCAATTATCTCATATGATCCGAATTATAGAAACTTGCTATGGGATTCAGAAGAAGCAGCAATGGAGCAGATGCGTTCTGTAGTTGAGCTAGTAGATGTCATGAAGATTTCAGACGAAGAGACAGCACTACTAACAGGAGCGGAATCGCCAGAAGAGGCTTCACAGATACTCTTGGATCAAGGCGTAAAAGTAATTGTTGTAACACTTGGTGGAGAAGGTGCCTTTGTTAGAACAAAAGAAGGTACATTAAAAGTACCTGGATATAAAGTACAGCCAGTAGATACTACAGGCGCAGGGGATTCGTTCTGGGGTGGATTCATCTATAACATAGTGGGTGCTGGAAAAGCAATAGAAGATATTACATTGGCAGAGCTTGGAGCATTTGTGAAATTTGGAAATGCACTAGCAAGTCTCTGTGTAGAAAAACGCGGTGGAATTCCTGCGATGCCTGAATTGGCCGAAGTAGAAGCGAGACTAGAAAAGATGTAATGGAAGAATGAATTTGTGTAGTTGAATAAAAAGTTAATTAATAAAAAGAGCGTTAAAAATAGAGAAATAAATCTATTTTTGACGCTTTTTTCGTTGAAGCTCATGTTGCTATTTTCTTGAATAAGGAGTAATATATACGTAAATACAAATATTATACATATATACGAACATATATGAGAAGAGGAACAACATGAAAAAGGATGTAGATATTCTAAATGGAAAGATAGATCGCGTAATTTGGGTGATTATTATACCGATTATTGCAACAAACTTAATTGATGGATTATATGGAATTATTGATAGCTTGTTTGTGGCGAATGTAGGGAGTCTTGCTGTTGCTAGTGTTACATTTGTAGGTCCGATACAAGACACACTAAATGCGATTGGAACTGGTCTTTCTTTTGCAGGATGTGGATTGATTGCGCAATATATTGGAGCTACAGATGAAGCGCGTGCTCGCAAAATGATAGGGCATGTATTTGTAATAGGAACTGCTTTAGGGCTAGCTGTGAGTGCATTTACATTTTTCTTCTCAGAATTTGTATTAATTCAAGCTGGGATTACAGATGCTTTGATGGCGGATGCAAAATTATATTTGGAATTAACTTCATGGAGTGTAGGGTTTAATTTCATCATTATATTATATCTAGCAATAGAGCGAGCGCAAGGGAATACAAAACACGCGATGACAATTAATTTCTATTCCTTAGTTCTTAAATTGATTTTTTGCTACCTCTTTACGATCCTTTTAGATGGAGGTCTTGCAGGAATCGGTTACGCAACCGTATTAGCAAAAGGAATTTGTGCTGTAATTTGTATTTATTGCTTGATGTCAAAGAAAAATGAACGATTACTTCGATTTGAAGAATATAAATTGAATTTTCCTGCAACTAAAATTCTACTGATAACAGCGATTCCATTGATTGTAGAAAAGTCATTAGTTGCATATGGTTTTGTAATTACCAATAAATACGTATTAAATTATGGCGAAGCAGTATTAGCTGCATATGGGGTCACGAATAAAGTGAATTCAGTGTTCTTTAAATCGGTAACGGCTTTCGGATACGGATTGGCTGTTATTATAGGACAGAATGTAGGTGCGAAGAACACAGAACGAGCGAATATTGCGGTAAGGAGGACTATATTTTATGCAGTACTTACAGGAGCGGCATGTCTTTTATTTTTAATACCAGCTCGTCCGTGGATCGCAGGGTTATTTGTAGATGCATCGGATGAAACCTATCAGCATATTATCAATGCAATGGGAGTTTACACGGCATCGATTATTCCGTGGGGAATTACAGAATGTGTTCTAGGGATTTTCCAAGGTACGGGTTATACCATGTACAATCTGATGATT
>JAWXVA010000055.1:0-17278 GCA_044425815.1 Eubacteriales bacterium | reverse complement strand
AGTTGTAAGACCCCTTGAAGACGACGAGGTAGATAGGATAGAGGTGGAAGCATGGTAACATGTGGAGCTGACTATTACTAATCGGTCGAGGGCATAACCAAAGATTGAGCACTGAGTGAAAGCAAAGTGTTCAGCACGGAATAGGTAAAAATGATGATCTAAAAGATTTCTTGTATGTAGTTTTGAAGGTATATAACAGTCATAAAACTCGTCGAAAAAGTTATTGACTTTATAACAATTTAATAGTATTATATTTAAGCAAGTGAAATTCAGAAATGAATTCGCTTACCATAACTTTGGGATCATAGCTCAGCTGGGAGAGCACCTGCCTTACAAGCAGGGGGTCACAGGTTCGAGCCCTGTTGGTCCCATTTACACGTGAGTGTATAATACATTATGGCGGAATAGCTCAGTTGGCTAGAGCACACGGTTCATACCCGTGGTGTCGCTGGTTCAAATCCAGTTTCCGCTATTGGCATCAGATTTATCTGATGCCTTTTTTGTTGACCAGTTATAATCAATGGTGTATTCTGTATTAGTATGAAGGAGGATGTTAATATGAATAATAATGAGAAAACAAGAGCGACCTTATTTGTAGTAGTAGGAGCTTATTTAGCATATACAGGTATATCTTTAATTACAGACGTAATAGCGGATAAGCCTGATAATATGTTGTTATTTATCGTTATGGGAGTGATTTTTGTTGTGGTAGGGATTTATGTCATGATAACAAAGGGAAAAGCTATTATGAATAAAGAATTTGATGAACCAGTTGATGATGGGGTAGATATAGAAATTGTTGATGACGGGGTAGATATAGAAACTGTTGATAATGAAGAATAGATATAGGAGTTTTATGAGAGTTGGAATTGGTTACGATGTACATCGTTTGGTAGAAGATAGAGATTTAATAATTGGTGGAGTGAAGATAGAGCATGAAAAAGGACTGCTAGGACATTCCGATGCAGACGTATTGTTACATGCTATTATGGATGCTATTTTAGGAGCAGCTGCACTCGGTGACATAGGAAAACATTTTCCAGATAGTGATGAGAGATATCGTGGAATTTCTAGTATGGAATTGTTGAGATGTGTTGGGGAATTAATTGAAGATAAATTATATTTTATTGAGAATATTGATGCAACAATTATAGCACAAGCACCGAAGATGGCTCCTTATATAGATAAAATGAGCGCAAATATTGCAGAGTGTTTGAACCTAGAGCTGGATTGTGTCAATATCAAAGCAACAACAGAAGAAGGTCTTGGATTTACAGGGAGCAAAGAAGGAATATCTTCACAGGCAATATGTTCTTTAAGTAATATACTTGAATTTAGTTCGGGAGTAGGTCCTGCGGCAGGGCAATGTGGTGGATGCCAAGGGTGCCAAGGCTGCTCGAAAAAGGTGGAAAGCTAGCATTACATCAATAAACATGGATAACAAGATAGGAAGTATGAAAGGGTTACGAATATGCAAGTGGATAGATTAGAAGTAATAGATCATGTGCAGACAAGAACTTTATGGGAAGAAGTATTTCAAGATGATACAGAAGCATTTTTGGATTATTATTACAAATGTATGGCAGACCATAATACCATTTATACCATTGAACAGCAAGGGGAATTGGTTAGCATGCTTCAACTAAACCCTTATCAGATTCAACTAGCGGGGAAATTATTTCCAATCCATTATATTGTAGGCGTTGCAACGAAAGAGCGGTATCGCAAGCAAGGGATGATGGGTAAGTTATTACGTCAATCGATGCAAGAAATGTATTTAGCGAAGGAACCGCTTACGTACCTTATGCCAGCAGCAGAAGCAATTTACGAGCCTTATGATTTTGTTGTGGTAGGTGAACAGATTCATTACGAATATGTCGGAGAATTAAAAGATGGAATGTTTGTTGATAGAGTACAAAATCTTGAGTTTTCTTATGCCACAGACAGGGATTGTGCCATGCTAACAGAATTTGCTAATCAAGAGATCATGAAACGATATTCCATATTTACTCGACGAACAGAAGAATATTTCCAACAGTTAATCAAAGAGCAAGCGTGTCAAAATGGTGGAATTGTGCTAGTTAGAAAAGAAGGTGTCTTTGTTGGATATTTTATTACTGCAAATGAAGGATATCAGCAGATTCGAGAATTGATATTTTCAGATGATATTAAGATGCCAGTGAAAGAAAAATCCAGAGTCAATATGATGGTAAGGATAGTGAATTTGGAAAAACTTTTGACGACCATACGCTGGGGAATGGGTGAACAGAATCTTTTGCAGGTTATAGATCCTATTATAGAAGAAAATACAGGGACTTACCGGTTCAGTCCTAGCTACGGAGGACTACGAGTGAAAAAGATTTCAAATGAAGTAGATAAGGAACAAGCGTGGACAATACGTGATTTGACAAAGAATTTATTTGAGGATAGAAAAGTTTTATTAAATGAGATTGTCTAGCTTGACAAATATAGAAAACTTTCATACACTATATTGTATGTGAATAAAATAAAAAGCAATGAACGAAAAGAGTAGCAATTATTGATTCTGAAAGAGAGAAACTGTCATCGGCTGAAAGCAGTTTTGAGATAGAGATTGTGAAGTGCATTCGGGAGCTGATTGAATGAAAGCCAATATCTAAGGATATACAGATAGTTAGATAAGGTTATTACTTTTATCCGTTTAGGCGACGTTAAAGTCATGAGTGAAGGAGCAAGTCCTTAATCAGAGTGGAACCGCGGATAGTATTCGTCTCTTTAATTAGAGAGAATAGTATCCTTTTTTTATGAATTTTATTATAGAACGGATGGTGAAGATAGGTGGGAATGATTTCCTATGTACGAGAAGAGATAAACGTAATCAGAGAGCGAGATCCAGCTATTAAAACAAATATGGAGGTACTGCTATATTCTAGTTTTAAGGCTATTTTGCACTATAGAGTATCACATAAACTATATTTGAAGAAACATTATTTTTGGGCACGATGGGTTTCTCAACGAGCAGTACGTAAAACAGGAATTGAGATTCATCCAGGAGCAACAATAGGCAAAGGGCTCTTTATTGATCATGGGAGTGGTGTGATTATTGGAGAAACAGCGATTTTAGGAGATAATGTTACACTGTATCAAGGGGTTACACTAGGTGGTACAGGAAAGGAAACAGGGAAACGGCATCCGACGCTTGAAGATAATGTCATGGTAAGTGCTGGGGCGAAAGTAATTGGTTCTTTTACAATAGGACGAAATTCAAAAATAGGCGCGGGTTCTGTAGTAATTGAGGAAGTACCGCCGAACTGTACCGTGGTTGGTGTTCCAGGGCGTATTGTACGTAGAGGTGATGAGAGAATACCTTGCGAAGAGTTAGATCAAGTACATTTACCAGACCCTGTTTTAAATGATTTGCGTCAATTACACAGAGATAATGAGAAGCTGAAATGCAAAATCAAGGCACTTGAAAGCCGTATTCATTGCATAAAGCCAGATGATATTAGTGAAATAAGTGAAGAGAATCAGGAGGAATCAAGTTATGAAATTATATAACACATTAACAAAACAAAAAGAAGAATTTGTGCCAGTAGAAGCAGGAAAAGTAAGAATGTATGTATGTGGACCTACAGTATACAACTTTATTCACATTGGAAATGCAAGACCTATGATTGTATTTGATACAGTACGAAGATATTTTGAATACAGAGGATACGAAGTGAATTATGTGTCAAACTTCACAGATGTCGATGATAAAATCATCAAAAAAGCAATTGAAGAGCAAGTATCAGCAGATGAAATTTCACAGAGATATATTGCTGAATGCAAAAAAGACATGGAAATGATGAATGTAAAGCCAGCAACGACTCATCCTCTAGCGACACTTGAAATTTGTGGAATGGTCGAGATGATAGGAAAGCTGATTGAAGAAGGTTATGCTTACGAGAAGAATGGAACTGTATATTTTAGAACTAGAAAATTCGAGAGCTACGGTAAATTATCAAAGAAAAACTTGGATGATCTTCGTTCAGGAAATCGCTCACTCTTAGTATCGGGAGAATCAGAGAAGGAAGATCCATTAGATTTCGTGTTGTGGAAGCCAAAGAAAGAAGGAGAGCCAGCGTGGGAATCGCCATGGAGTGATGGACGTCCAGGATGGCACATTGAATGCTCGGTAATGTCTAAGAAATATTTAGGAGAACAAATTGATATACATGCTGGAGGAGAAGACTTAGTATTTCCACATCATGAGAATGAAATTGCACAAAGTGAAGCAGCGAATGGCAAAGAATTTTCGAAATATTGGATGCACAATGCATTCTTGAACATTGATAATAAAAAAATGTCCAAATCATTGGGTAATTTCTTTACTGTTAGAGAAATTAGTGAAAAATATGATTTACAAGTGCTACGATTCTTTATGTTAAGTGCGCATTACAGAAGTCCACTTAATTTCAGTGCAGATTTAATGGAATCTTCAAAAGCTGGACTTGATAGAATTGTAACAGCAGCAGATAATTTAAAACATTTATTAGGTGCGACAGCGGTTGAAAATATGACAGAAACTGAGAAAGAATTAGTGGCGAAAGCAGAAGACTTTGTGAAATCATATGAAGTGGCAATGGACGATGACTTTAATACAGCTGATGCAATTTCTAGTATCTTTGAATTAGTGAAATTTACAAATACTACAGTAAGTGCAGAAAGTTCAAAAGAATATTTGACTTATTTATTTGAGTTATTAGTGAAGTTAGCGGATGTACTTGGAATTATTGTAGATAAAGCAGAAGAGTTATTGGATGCAGATATTGAAGCATTAATTGCAGAACGTCAAGCAGCTAGAAAAAATAAAGACTTTAAACGTTCAGATGAAATCAGAGATGAGTTATTAGGCAAAGGAATCATCTTAGAAGATACTAGAGAAGGTGTGAAATGGAAAAGAGCATAGGGTTTGAGTTTGATTCCTATATTCGCGAAACATTTTCAATAGAGGAGGTGGATATACAGACATATTCACCTCTTACTTTGGCGTATATAGGCGATTGTGTATATGATTTGATTATTAAAAATATTGTAATAGGTGGAGGAAATCGTCAGGTTCAGAAACTTCACAAAGATACGAGTCAATTGGTACAAGCATCTACACAATCGACGATGATGCGCGTAATGCAAGAAATATTGACGGAAGAAGAATTGAAAATATATAAACGAGGTAGAAATGCAAAATCGGTGTCACCAGCGAAGAATCAATCCATTACGGATTATAGACGTGCTACAGGATTCGAGGCGTTGATTGGATACTTGTATTTGAAAAAAGAGTGGAAAAGAATTGTAGATTTAGTTAAAGTAGGACTAGATAGTTTGGATAAGTAATTTAGTAAATCTTAATTTAGGAAAGCATTGCTTAGAGGGAGTCACTAAGTTAACAAGTTTCAAGAATGGAGAACGAATGAATACAGAGAATAGAGAAGTTGATACAGAAATCAAATCATTAATTATAGAGGGAAGAAATGCAGTATTGGAAGCGTTTCGCGCAGGGAAACCAGTAGATAAACTGTTTGTGCTAGATGGCTGCCAAGATGGACCGATTAAGAGCATTACAAGAGAAGCTCGAAAAGGGGACACGATTATTAATTATGTAGCGAAAGAGAGACTACAACAATTGTCAGAAACAGGGAATCACCAAGGGGTCATTGCCTATGTGGCCGCATACGAATATTCAACAATTGATGATATGTTTGCTTTAGCAGAATCAAAGGGAGAAGATCCATTCTTTATTTTACTAGATGATATTGAAGACCCACATAATTTGGGCGCAATTATACGTACTGCAAATCTATCAGGAGCACACGGTGTTATCATTCCTAAGAGACGTGCAGTAGGACTTACAGCAACAGTTGCCAAGACATCAGCAGGGGCATTAAACTACACACCAGTGGCTAAAGTAACAAATATTGCAAAGACAATGGAAGAGTTAAAAGATAGAGGCATGTGGTTTGTATGTGCTGATATGGGTGGTGAGACGATGTACCGCTTGAATTTAAAAGGTTCTATTGGATTAGTAATTGGAAATGAAGGAAAAGGGGTAGGAAGATTAATTAAGGAAAACTGTGATTATATTGCTTCCATTCCAATGAAAGGTGATATTGACTCCTTAAACGCATCGGTTGCTACAGGAGTTTTAGCATATGAAATCGTAAGACAGAGAATGCAATAAAACTAGAAATAGCAGAATGCATTTAGGACTATGAGTAGTCGAAGGGATTGTTTTATGGAAAAATATAAGAGTCTAACAGATCACCAGCTTATAGAGAATCTACGAGCTGGTGATTCGGAAATTATGGATTATATTATGGAAAAATACAAGGGACTGGTTCGAAAAAAAGCAAAAGCGATGTATTTACTTGGCGGAGAGAATGATGATTTGATTCAAGAAGGTATGATAGGATTATTTAAAGCCGTGCAAGATTATGACTTGGAAATCGAGAATAGTTTCTTCAATTTTGCTGACTTATGCATCGCGAGGCAAATGTATTCTGCAATCCAAGCATCGCAAAGAAAGAAACATATGCCCTTGAATTCGTATGTGTCCATTTATTCAGAAGAAGGGAATCTAGAGCAACTAGGTATACACCAATCAGAGAATGTGTTGCAAAGTGATCCAGAGGAATTGTTGCTAGGAAGAGAGTATCAAGAGGATATAGAACGAGAATTAGAAAAAGAATTAAGCGCACTAGAAAATAGGGTGCTATATTTACATTTGCGTGGGGAAGATTATAAGACCATTGCTCAGTTGCTAGATAAAACACCAAAAGCTATAGATAATGCCCTGCAAAGAATTAGAGCAAAAGCGAATAAAGTGATTGTACAATCAAAATAAATTTAATAAAGTAGTATAGTGAGTCAAGGAATAATATAAAGAATGAAAGATGGGGAATTTATTTCAGACATTTTACAACATAGTAGATGGAGTTATTGTGGGACGGCTTTTAGGAGTTGAATCATTGGCGTGTGGGACGGCATTTCTTGTGGTAGGAACAAGTTCTTGTTATTACCTGAGTAAGTTAAAAACAAAAGAATAGGTAAGAGAAGCTTAAAATAAGAACTCCTCGCCCCGATAAATAATAGTCGGAGTGAGGAGCTCTTTGAATTTAAGGCGTTATCTATCAAAAAATGGTTGTGCAATTCGTTTGATAAAAATATCAATAAGAGGACCCATACAAGAAGCTGTAATGATGGTACCTACACCAGCGATGGCCAGTAAGCCAGAGATAGAACCACCAGCAGTTAAAAATAGAGCAGATCCAAGTGCAACACATATAAAATCGGCAGTGATTCGTATGTATTTGAATTGACCTTTCTTCCATGTGTGAGCGATGATTAAAGAAACAGCATCGTAGGTAGATACCCCCCAATCAGCAACATAGTAGAAAGCAGAGCCTAAACACAATAAGATAATACCGATTAGAAAGGCTACAATACGGCCAATTATTCCAATTGTCGGAAATAAAGCTAATAGAGTAACATGTGAATAATCAACGATATATCCAATTAAAAATAAGTTAACAAAAGTTGCCAAACCAAGATAATGTCTATCTGCAAATATAGAAAATAATAATAGTATTGCATTTACAATGACATACAGTGTACCAAAGCTAATTGGAATCATCTGATTTAATCCACCCATAAAAGTCTGAAACGGATCTACACCGAATGCTGCTAATTTAAATATACCTACTGCGATACCACATACTACGACACCGATAACGCACATCCCAAAACGTCTTCCTTTTTTCTCCACGATAATTCTCCTTTTGTTATGATAGTTACGTATAACACGATACACTATCTTTATAATGTTCAACTCTTGCATTATAAGTGCTGTTCAAAGGAATAGCAATAGGAGAGTGAAAGGTTATAACAAAAAGTCGATTTGACAAATCAAGCGACTATCATGTATTCTAAAACAAGTTTCTATGTGAATGACATGAGTGATAGACTTGAAAGGGGAATGGGTATGAAAAAGATGTATTATGTATTAATCGTAATTGCAGCTGTTCTGTGGGGGAGCACTGGAATCTTTACAACGATTATGGGGAATCACGGAGTTGCTTCTACGGAAATGAGTTTGCTACGTTCTTGTGTAGCAACAATCGTAATAGGAGTTATCTATTTGGTGAAAGACAGAAGTGTCTTTAAACTCGAAAAAATAACGGATTTGAAATATTTTATAGGAATGGGGATTGTAAGTTATGCCTTCTTTAATTGGTGCTATATTATGGCAATTAAAGAAACATCCATGGGAGTTGCAGCAATACTACTCTATACGGCACCGGCTATCATTATGGTATTGTCCGTAATTTTATTTAAAGAAAAATTAACAAAGAAAAAAGTAGTCATTTTACTGATAACCTTCGTCGGTTGCATACTAGTAACGGGATTAGAAAATGGTATGGACTCCATTTCTACGAAAGGATTATTGTTTGGTATGGGATCAGGCATTGGCTATGCACTTTATAGCATATTTGGAAAATATGCATTGAAGAAATACTCATCTATTACGGCAGTATTTTATATGTTTCTGATGTCAAGCATTCCATTTTGTATTACCACGAATCCAATAGATGCGATACAGACATTTACGGATACAAATATGTGGGGAGTCGGAATTATATTTTCTATAGTGGCAGCAGTTCTACCATATTTAACCTATACAAAAGCACTCGCACATGTTGAGGCGAGTAAAGCATCATTGATTGCCACACTTGAGCCAATTGTGGCAGCAGTCTTTGGAATTGTATTATTTGCAGAAGAAGCAAATCTAAGTAAAATCATCGGAATCACACTAGTAATAGGAGCAGTGATTGTAATGAGTAGGGAAAAAGGGTAGAAATAGTACAATAAATGACTCGGATCCAATTACTTTTAATGCACAATAAGTAAAGAAAGTTCATAGAGAAGAGTGTTCCTATAGTGGGAGCACTTTTATTCTAAATAAAAAGCCCATTATTACCTAAAAAAGGAATAGTGGGCTTTTAAGCTACTAACGGGAATCGAACCCGTGACCTCCACCTTACCAAGGTGACGCTCTACCGACTGAGCCATAGCAGCATTTGCACAAGAAGCAAGTTTCTTGCGTAACGTTAATAATATACAATGCGGCGCACAGTTTGTCAATAAAAATAGTTATCAATGTAGTATCAAATAAGTGCGTTCAAATTAGATGGATTATTTATAGGTAATAACTATTTCATCAACTGTGATTTTTCCGGCGACAAGTGTTTCGAGGACAGGATTATCTGTCAGTGTATTTAGAGCCCAATAATTACGCGCTTTTATAAAATCAATTTGATTGTCGCCTACACCATCAAAACAATTACGCGCATCACCAGTGAAAATGGTGCCTTCAACATTTAACTTTACAATGGAAAATACATCTCGACCGATATCTTGAAAGAAGTTGGCCCAATTATAGGCTTCATCCAAAGAATTTGAGGTATAGAGGCAAGCCATTCGTGAAGGGTATTGTGAGTATTCTTGTTGCCGTATTTGTTCTAAGGCAAGTTCTCTATAGGCAACTTTTGCCCATTTGTCCATATCAGCGGAAATTAAGGAATGTAGAGGCTCTGTAACTCGTTCACCTTTTAGTATCTGCTCAAATGCGGTGACACGATGATAGACACCATTATGATGTTGTGCGTCAAAGATAATAAGTTGCCCCTTGTGCATAGGTCGTTCTGTAACAACATGATATACATTCATTTTTTGTTCTCATTTCTGTTGGATTTAAGTATATTATCTACATATTATCATAGAATGAAAAATTATCCTATTCTTCCCAAAAATAATTTTATTCCACAAAAGAATTATTGTGACTGCTTTCTATTTGTGATAGAATAATTAAATTGATGAGTAAGTGAGTAATATAGCAAGAGAACAAGAGGAGGACTATTATGGCAGAAGAAGTAGTTTCAAAGAATTTTATAGAATTAGAAATAGATAAGGACCTAAAGGAAGGTGTATATGATAATGTATGTACAAGATTTCCACCAGAACCTAATGGTTATCTACACATTGGACATGCCAAGTCAATTATTTTGAATTCAGGTTTAGCAGAGAAATATAATGGAAAGTTCCATATGCGTTTTGATGATACGAATCCTACTAAAGAAAAAGTAGAGTTTGTGGAATCGATCAAAGAAGATATTAAATGGCTAGGTGCTGATTGGGGAGAAAATTTGTTCTTTGCTTCTGATTATTTTGAAGTGATGTATGAATGCGCAGTGAAGTTGATTCAAAAAGGGAAAGCATTTGTTTGTGATTTGAATTCAGAAGAGATGCGTGAATATAGAGGGAACTTTGAGGTTCCTGGGAAGAACAGTCCTTATAGAGAAAGAAGTGTTGAGGAAAATTTAGAGTTATTTGAGGCGATGAAAAATGGTGATGTCGAAGATGGGATGCGTGTGTTACGTGCAAAGATTGATATGGCAGCGCCTAATATCAATATGAGGGATCCAGTTATCTATCGTGTGGCTCGTATGCATCATCACAATACAGGCGATAAGTGGTGCATTTATCCTATGTATGATTTTGCACATCCTATTGAAGATGCAGTTGAAAAAATCACACATTCTATTTGTACATTAGAATTTGAAGATCATAGACCTCTTTATGATTGGGTTGTACGAGAATGTGAATTTAAGAACCCACCACGTCAGATTGAATTTGCTAAATTATATTTGACAAATGTTGTAACAGGTAAGCGTTATATTAAGAAATTAGTAGATGATGGAATCGTAGATGGATGGGATGATCCAAGACTTGTATCAATTGCGGCACTTAGACGTAGAGGATTTACTCCAAGCTCGTTAAGAAACTTCGTAGAGCTATGTGGAATCTCGAAGAGTAATAGTTCAGTAGATTATGCAATGCTAGAGTACTGTATCCGTGAAGATTTGAAATTAAAAGTACCGAGAATGATGACAGTTATGGATCCAATCAAAGTCATTATTGATAACTATCCAGAAGGACAAGTTGAGTATGTGGATGTTGTGAATAATTCTGAAAATGAAGAACTTGGTGTTCGAAAAGTACCATTCTGTAAAGAGCTGTTAATCGATAGAGAAGATTTTATGATAGAACCACCTAAGAAATACTTCCGTTTATTCCCAGGAAATGAAGTGCGTTTTATGCATGCATATTTCTTGAAATGCGAAAGTTATGAAACAGATGAGAGCGGTAAAGTAACAGTAGTTCACTGTACCTATGACCCTGAAACAAAGAGTGGTACAGGATTTACAGGACGGAAAGTAAAAGGAACCATACACTGGGTGCCAGCACCATTTGCAGTGCAAGCAGAAGTGAGATTATACGAGAATTTAATTGATGAAGAAAAAGGTGTATATAACGAAGACGGGACATTGAACTTGAATCCAAATTCGTTGGAAATCCGAAAAGATTTTTATATAGAGCCAAGCTTTGAAGGTGCAGCGGCTTACGACAGCTATCAGTTCGTAAGAAATGGTTATTATTGTATTGATGCGAAAGATTCAACGCCAGATGAGTTAGTATTCAATCGAATAGTCTCATTGAAGAGCTCGTTTAAGATGCCAGCTAAATAACAAGCAAGAATAAAAGAATAGCTAGAAGGGGAGCTTATGATTGATTTAGTGATACCACTGAATACAAACAGAGAGATTCCACTGTATGAACAGATATATTCCTATATAAAAGAAGATATTCAGAAAGGCAATCTCGTGTGTGGACAGAGATTGCCTTCTTCTAGAAAATTGGCATTATCATTGGAAGTGAGTCGCAGTACGGTGGAGTTGTCTTATGAACAATTAGTTTCGGAAGGGTATTTGGAAACGATACCGTGTAAGGGATATTATGTGGCTGAAATTGAGGAACTCTATCAGTTTACTAATGAATTGAAACAAAATCAGAAGACTAATAATAAAAAAGCAGAAAACAAACAGATAGAAGTAGAGCGCGAAGAAGAGTTGTATCAGTACGACTTTACACCAAATGGGATAGATTTAGAAAATTTTCCTTATAATGCTTGGAGAAAAATTTCTAAAAATATATTGCTGGATGATAAAAGTGAACTATTCGTATTAGGAAATTCGCAGGGAGAATACGAATTTCGCGATACTATATGCCAATATTTGCATCAAGCAAGAGGGATGGAGTGCGAACCAGAGCAGGTAGTTGTCGGCGCAGGGAATGAATACCTACTAATGTTGTTAAGCACAATTATAGGACAGCATAATCGCGTGGCATTTGAAAATCCAACCTATGAACGAGCATATCATGTGTTTAAGAACCTTTCTCATGAGGTGTTTAGTATTAATATGGATCGCCATGGTATGAATATGGCGGAACTAGAGGAGACAGAAGCCAATATTGCCTATGTCATGCCTTCACACCAATTTCCGACAGGTGTTATTATGCCTATAAAGCGTAGATTAGAGTTATTGAAGTGGGCGTGCATTGAAGAAGAACGTTATATTATAGAAGATGATTATGATAGCGAGTTCCGCTATAAAGGGAAGCCGATTCCAGCATTGCAAGGTTATGATACACAGGATAAAGTTATTTATCTTGGAACATTTTCAAAATCTATAGCACCAGCAATCCGCATGAGTTATATGGTATTGCCTAAGAAGTTGGTAGGGGTTTATAGAGGGAAATGTCAATTTTTGAGTTCTACAGTCTCAAAAGTTGATCAGATGATTGTAAATAGCTTCCTGAAAGAGGGATACTATGAACGTCACTTAAATAAGATGCGAGCAATGTACAAGAATAAACATGACACATTGTTGTCAGAGTTAAAACCACTAATACAGCAAGGTATCTGCAAGGTAAAAGGTGAAAATGCGGGAGTTCATATCTTGATAGAATTTACAGAAGGATATATAAGAGAATATGTGAAGAAGTTTACAGAAGAACATATTGAAAATTATACAATAGAAAGTATGGAAGACCTGATGGTGGAAAGTGTGAAACAGCATGGAGTGAAGGTGTATGGGTTATCTCAGTATTATAGTAATAAGTCAAAACTAAAATATGCGACGATTATATTAGGGTATGCAACATTAAGTGAAAAGGATATAAAAGAAGCAACACAATTATTTTTGAAAAGTGTTGACAATGGAATGATTACATGATAAAGTATCCTAGTGTGAAATGAAAGAAGAGTATCCACTCTCACCTTAGCGCAAATAGGCGACTATGGTTAATATCGAAATTATTCGAAGTTCTCAGGGAATTGAGTGGCTTCATGTATTGATATGATGTGGATGGTCTTGGCTATCCACTTTTTTGTATGCTAAGTGAATGAATATTATGGAGGTGCACTACTATTAGCAATTTAATGATTAACGAACAGATTAAAGACAAGGAAATCAGATTAATCGGTGAAAATGGAGAACAATTAGGAATCGTGTCGATTCAAGAGGCTATGAGAATGGCTGAAGAGGCAGAGTTAGATTTAGTAAAGATTGCTCCAACAGCGAAACCACCAGTTTGCAAGATTATTGATTACAACAAGTTCAAGTATGAACAATCAAGAAAAGAAAAAGAAGCAAAGAAAAAGCAGAAAACTGTTGAGTTGAAAGAAGTACGTCTTTCGCCAAATATTGATTCAAATGATTTGAATACAAAAGTGAATAATGCCAGAAAATTCATTGGAAAAGGTAATAAGGTTAAGATTACATTACGATTCCGTGGTAGAGAGATGGCGCATATGCAACAAAGCAGACATGTGTTAGATGACTTCGCGAAACAACTTGAGGATATCGCAGTTGTTGAGAAACCTTCGAAATTAGAAGGAAGAAGCATTAGTATGGTTTTAACTGAAAAACGTTAAAAATATTTAATCACAATTCAAGGAGGACAAAGCAATGCCTAAAATTAAAACAAGCAGAGCAGCAGCAAAACGCTTTAAAGTAACAGGAACAGGAAAATTAAAAAGAAATAAAGCTTACAAAAGCCACATCTTAACTAAAAAGTCTACAAAGAGAAAGAGAAATCTTAGACATGCAACAATTACAGATGCAACAAATGTTAAGAACATGAAGAAAATCTTACCATATCTGTAAGATTGAAGTAGAAGAAGGAGGACTAAGAAATGGCAAGAATTAAAGGCGGAATGAACGCTAAGAAAAGACACAATAGAGTATTAAAATTAGCAAAAGGTTACAGAGGTGCTAGATCAAAACAATATAGAGTTGCAAAACAATCAGTAATGAGAGCATTAACAAGCTCATACGCAGGTAGAAAACAACGTAAACGTCAAATGAGACAATTGTGGATCGCTCGTATCAATGCAGCAGCAAGAATGAACGGTTTATCATATAGCAAATTCATGTTTGGTTTAAAATCAGCAGGAATTGAAATGAACAGAAAAATGTTAGCTGAAATGGCAGTAAATGATCCAAAAGGATTTACAGCTATGGCAGAAGCAGCGAAAGCTAAATTAGCATAATACATGATGAAATACAAAAGACTTTATTCTTTAGGGATAGAGTCTTTTTTTGATTTATGATACAATAATCAGCAAGGGAAAATACTACGAGGGAACAAGGTGAGAAGGCAGGTATCTTAATGTATACAGTAATTGTTGTAGATGATGAATGTGATTTGAGAAAAGGACTGATAAAGAAAATCGATTGGGAGTCTATAGGTTTTCGGGTTATAGGAGAGGCTGATAATGGAATCGAGGCTTTGGATTTGGTTGAAAAATTAGAACCCGATTTGCTATTGACGGATGTGAAAATGCCTTTTATGAGTGGAATCGAGTTGGCACGTCAAGTTCGTGAAATTAGACCAACGATTCAGATTGCTTTTTTGAGTGGATATGACGATTTCTCCTATGCACAGCAGGCGATTCAATATAACATAGTTAGTTATATGTTGAAACCGATATCATCGGATGAGATGAAGAGAGAATTGCAAAAAATTAAAAAGATTATTGATGAGAAATTTGAAGCTTTTACGGGAAGTATTAAAAATAGGGAAAAGGCTGAAGTTACACAATTTGTAATGCCTCTTCTTATAGATCCATTTCAAGAACAATTTAGCGCATCAAGGGAAATGGGATTGCGCGGTCGAGCACAAGAATGTGGATTGATATCAAGTGATGGTATGAACTTGAAATATACAGTCATTGTTACGAAATTTCTTGATGAAGAAGGGGGAAATTGTACAACAGAAGAAAATATTAGTGCGGTCAATACGATATTGGATAAATATGTGAGACATACGAATTGTTTTGTGGGAGATAGAATTGTATCTTTGCTTGTGTGGACCCAACGTGATATGTCAAAATACTTACATATTTTAGTGGAAGATATTGTCCAGAGTGTGAAGCGGATTATGAATCGTGAAGTTATGGTGGGTATTAGCAGAACGAAGGATGAGTTGCAACAGTGTTACGGGGCATATTCCGAGGCGATGAAAGCTGTTATGGAATGTAATAGTGAAGTGGGAATGATTAGATATATTTCCGATATTGAACGGCTGACGGGACATGGCACGAGTTCGAATGAGAAAAGTTCGAGCGGATCTGATATTTGTGATAAAGCATTAGAGTTAATTAAAACAGATTTTGCAAATCCAGAAATCTCGCTAGTTTCCATTAGTGATGATATAGCAGTAAGTCCGAATTATTTAAGTGCGTTGATTAAAAAATCAACAGGGAGCACGTTTATAGAGTTATTAACGAAAAAACGTATCGAAACAGCAAAAGGTCTATTGCTAAATAGTGAATTGAAAATTCGAGAAATAACAGAAGAATGTGGATACAGTGATCAACATTATTTTAGTTATTGTTTCAAGAAATATACAGGGGTGTCGCCGAATGGTTTTAGGAGAGAAAACGAAAAAACAGTTTAATGTATCGATGTCATTTTTAATGATATGTGCAGTGACAAGCATTGTATCATTGACTTTAGCTTTGGTTGTGTATGTTTTTATAGCTATGTATGAAAATTCAGTGGAAGAAAATGCAATAATAAATAGTGCACAGTCAGTAGCGCAAGCATCTAATACTATTTCTAGCTACACAGAAGATATGAGTAAAGTGATGGAGATGCTAGAGGTGAATAGTTTTGGTACAGCAGAGGATTGGGAAGAATTTGTCGATAATCTTTTGAGCATCCGTACAGATATTGTAGCAATTACCAATTATAATATGGATGGAATTATGCTAGGCTGTTGGTCAGAAAATGAACAAAAAGTGTATGTGACTACGAATTTGTCGTATGATGAGATAGCAGAAAATAGATCGTCTGATCTGAAAATTTCAAAGCCTCATGTAGAAACATTGTTTGAGAATGATTACCCTTGGGTAGTTACTATTTCTGAAGAAGTAGATACATTATCAGGTGAAACGATGCAAATCGGTATGGATATTCAATTCTCTGAAATTGCAAATTATATTGATAACGTAGGGATTGGACAACATGGATATTGCTTTATCGTGGATGAAGAAGGCGATATCGTGTATCATCCACAACAACAATTGATTAATAGTGGAATTAAAGAGGAAGATACGGAAAGCTTGGCGGGATTTGCGGATGGATCTTATACACAATCCAATGTAATTTACACATTGGAGACGATAGAAAATTGTGGATGGAGAGTCGTGGGTGTGAGTTATGTAGATGAAATGATTACAGATAAGGTTGAAAGTATGATTACAATCTCAATTACGATTCTCATCATGGTATTGTTTAGTATATTGGGAATTGGAATCGTTTTTGCTATGGTGTTCTCTAATCCAGCAAAAAAATTGAAAAAGGCAATGGAAGAGTTTGAGAAACATGCGGAAAATTTTGAATACGATTCAGTAGGTGGAACAAAAGAAATCGTACAATTATCAGATTCATTTGGTCATATGGTAGTAAGAATACAACGTTTAATGGATAAAGTACGGCAAGAAGAAATTAGTTTGCGAAAGACAGAATTAAATGCACTGCAAGCGCAGATCAATCCTCATTTTCTCTATAATACCTTAGATTCTATCGCTTGGATGTGTGAAGAAGAACGAACGAAAGAGGCAGTAGAGATGGTAAATGCCTTAGCGCGACTTTTCCGAATCAGTATTAGTAAAGGGCACGAATTAATTACAATAGAAAAAGAATTGCAACATGCAAGTAGTTATTTACAGATACAAAACTTCCGTTATCGTAATCAATTTACATATAATATAGAAGTAGATGATGATTGCAAGAAATACTTGTGCAATAAAATCACGTTGCAACCAATCATAGAAAATGCTATATGTCATGGG
>JAWXVA010000193.1:0-3081 GCA_044425815.1 Eubacteriales bacterium | reverse complement strand
ATGGGATTAGTTTCACCGATGAGAAGCTAACGGATGTAGCTGTTACACAATCTAGGGCTGTAATTATGAATGCGAATTATGAAGTGATTGATGAAATCGATTATTTGGCTACGGGCGAGGGAATTACTGAATATCATTCGATTGAGAGCCATGATTTTGTGATGTTAGGACTCAACCACTATCTCATATGTGGATATGTGGGCGCGAATGTTACCAATATTCCAACGGAAGTGGATGACGACGGTTCTGCTTATGTAACTGCTTGTATTGTACAAGAAGTGATTGATGGCGAGCTTATCTTCCAATGGGACAGCACCGACTTCCCAGAACTATATGGATACAGTACGGAATGTAACGACTACGATGCGGATACACCCCAAGATTATGCACACTTGAACTCTGTAGATATTGACCCTGTGGATGGCAATATTATTATGTCATTTCGCCAGTTGGATGCTCTACTGAAAGTAGATCGTGAAACTGGAGATATTATCTGGATTCTCGGAGGAATCGGAGATCAATTTGGATTAACTGACGAACAATTATTCTCCCACCAGCACCATGCGAAGTTTTCAGATGATGGGATCCTCACTTTCTATGATAACGGCAATGCTTATGAGCAAACACGTGTCGTGCAAGTGATTCTAGATGAAGAAAATATGACTATAAGCGAATATATCGCATATGGTACCGAACGTAAATACACGTGGTACATGGGCTCTGCTATGTGCCTAGACCAAGATGCCGGTCTCTACCTGATGGGCTGGGGCGGGCGAACAGAAGATGGCGCCATCTTCTCCGAGATTAATTATGTAACTGGTGAAACCTTATTTGAACTCTATGATATGGATACAGGTTATGAGAATTCATCCTATAGAGTCTATAAATTCGATTCCTAAGAGAGGGGGCGCACACGATGAAAATGCTATGTTACAAATATCTAATAAGAATAGGAATTGCACTTTCCTTTGCTACATTTGTATTTGCTGCTGAGGGCACTACTACTTACGCAACCGAAGCGGAAGTGGTCACTGATGTTCGTATCATCCAAGTCAATGGGCTAGATGTATCCATAGACCTTGAATATGCGAATCAGACTTGGTACAGCATTCGTAGCTTAACGACTGAATTTCCAAATACATTTACCATGACTAATCTCGCAGAATACGACATTTACTTAAATGGGGAACTCGTGGAAAATGATGCGACTGTCGAGATTACTCTGGAACAACTTGCACCCAATATCGGGATAGAGTTTCGATTGATCGACAAAGTGACTGGGGAAGAAAAACATTACTTCATCCGCACACTACATGCTGCATTTGATTTAACTGTAGGGGATACTAGTGAAGATTTAGTTGATGGTTATTACTATTTCACACAAGGTAATATGATGTATAAAATGGATACTGCTGGCAATGTAGTCTATTATAAACGTGGCAACTTGCAATTCACAGATTTTAAGCCTTATGAAATAGACGGTGAACTCTATTATAGCTATCTTGAAGATGTGGATCCTAGTAACTACTTAGAAGCTACTGGTGAAAGCCAAGCTGTTATCATGAATGCGAATTATGAAATAGTGGATACAATCCCATACCTTTCCACAGCGAACGGTATCGCTGAGAACCAACCACTTTCTAGTTATGACTTTATCATGCTCGACCTTGGGCACTATATTATTACGGGGAATATGAATACGAATGTTAATAATATTCCAACTGACGTGGATGACGATAGCTCTGCATATGTGACTGCAACGGTTATCCAAGAAATCAAAGATAACGAACTTTTATTCCAATGGATAAGTACCGATTACCCAGAGTTCTACGGACTCAGTGTAGAAGGAAATGATTATGCTTCCGAAGAAGCGCAGAATTATTTGCATTTCAATTCGATTGACATCGATCCTTCCGATGATAATTTCGTAGTATCCTTCTGCAATTTAGATAGTGTAGTAAAAATCGACCGTGAAACTGGAGAGCCCCTCTGGATCCTAGGTGGTCTCGGTGATGAATTCAGTTTGACTGACGAGCAGCTCTTCTCGCGCCAACATTACGCAAAATTCTCTGATGAAGGGGTTTTAACACTCTACGATAATGGAACAGCTAATGTGCAGACACGAGCACTTCAGATTGTTTTGGATGAAGACAGAAAAACGGTTATAGATTATGTGGATTATAGTATCTTATACAAATATACAGAATCTATGGGTTCTGCTTCTTGCATTAACTCTGATGAAGAAATCTACCTAATGGGCTGGGGCAGTCGCTCGCCTGACTGTAACTTATTTTCAGAGATAAATTTCGAAACAGGAGAGGTATTATTCGAGTTATACGATGTGACAGAAGACGTCGGTGGTTCGACTTATCGGGTGTATAAATACGACAAATAACCGCCTTTTTATTTCTTAACTTTCTTAATATTTACAAAAAATACTTGTATGAAATCCTGTCTCATTTTATAATGCAAGTGATGACTCCGACAATGTCACTCGGAAACACATACAATTAAATGGAGGTACACACGATGAAAAAATTATTATTATTAACATTATTATCACTGACTATGGGGAGTTTAGTAGCTTGTGGAAGCAATACAGACGACGCAGAAACAACTGCTGAGATTGAGATAATTGGAAGCACTTCAACAGAAGAAACAGAGGAAGAAGTAACAGAGGAGACAGATGAAGCTCCAGAAGTAATTGAAGCAACTACAGAAGACGCTTCAACTTCTACTGCTGATTTAACACTGATTGCTATCACACTTTCTATTTCTAACGAAACAGAACTTGACCTAAGCGAATTATATTTCCAACCTGCAGACTCAACAGACTCTGCTGATGCTCAATTATTTACAGGAACTATCGCTATCGGATCACATAGTACAATGGATTATCTCCTTAGCAGTGATGCGTTAATTCTAGACATCATCGCTACAGACGAAGATGGCAATGAGATAATATTCGCAGATGTTGACTTTAGCAAAATCACATCATCTGGTAATGGAAAAGATGGCGTAGATGAGGCGCAAGCGGAATTAACCCTAGAAGTAATCGAAGGGGATGAAGACGAAGAGGAA
>JAWXVA010000054.1:0-17316 GCA_044425815.1 Eubacteriales bacterium | reverse complement strand
GGGCCGAAAGGAGACACTGGTTTAACTGGCGCTACTGGGCCAAAAGGAGATACTGGACCTATCGGGCCTCAAGGGATGCCAGGGCTTCAAGGTCCTCAAGGATTGACAGGGTCTCAAGGGGTTCAAGGACTTATGGGTCCTAAAGGCGATACTGGGGCTGCTGGCGCAAAGGGTGATATGGGACTCCAAGGTTCTAAAGGTGATACTGGTATCCAAGGACCTAGAGGAGATACTGGCCTTACTGGTCCGCAAGGACCTACTGGTGCTACTGGTCCACAAGGACCTACTGGTCCGAAAGGGGATCCTGGATGTTGTTGCTGCCAGCCTGGTCCTACTGGTGCGCAAGGACCTGCCGGTGCTACTGGAGCTACTGGTGCAAAAGGACCAGAAGGAAAAGCAGGCGCATCTCTTTGCCCTTGTGAAATTACTTTTGGAAAAACTGTTGATTTTCTACTACAGAATGAATTCCCTTTTACTGCTACTATTAACACACCTTTTGACTATGTCCTAACTAGCCCTATCGATGCCCCTGCAATTCTTTATAATACGTGGGCTGTGGAATTTGATCCTGAAGTCATTGTGCCTTTATGTGATATAGAAGCTATCTATCTTACGTTTACTACAGAACAAGAACGAGATACTTTCGTTAGTTTACTCCGTTCGATTCTTAGTCAAACATTAAGTTGTTGCCATAACTGCGGTTCGTGTGAAATATGTCCTGATGAATTATTTGTTGATCAGTATCACAGCATTATTGATATGCCTTCTGCATGTAACTATGAATATGCTCTCGATTCCTCATGCAACTGCGTTGACTCAGAATGTGACACCATTGCAAAACGCATTAATTTATGTGGATTTTCCAACTCCACTGGCGAAAAATTACGACATATTATTGAACGAAAAAATGACAATGAAAAAACCATCTCTCTAATATCCACACAAAAAGAAGAGCTTATCCCTAGTGATATACCAAAAAACATTGAGACTACTGGACTCTCTTCTCTTGTGGTTTCCTATGAAACTGGTGGGACTTTTGATATTGCAATTATCTGCCTAGAAAAAGTTACGGCGATTCAATTCGAAGATGTTTCCGTATAATAATACTCCAAAATATTCATAAAAATTTAATAAGCATACTCCTATCTATCAATCTAGACTGTATGATATAATGAATCGCTGTATGTATCACAGAATTTAACAACACAGTCACATACACAAAATCACATACACGAAGGAGTATTATATTATGAAAAAATTAATGACACTACTATTAGCGTCGCTCGCTACTTTAAGCCTTGCTGCTTGTTCAGAAGAAATAGCGGAAGTAACCTTTGAACCTGTTGAGGTCTTAACAGATATGGAGGCATCTGTTCCTACTGAGGAATTAGTTGAACTTATGGATTTAGACGAAACTATGGTGCAAGAACTCTATGGTATTTCACCTGATTTATTAGTTAGCTTCGTCGCAAGAATGCCTATGATGAATGTACAGTGCGAAGAATATTTTATTGCTGAGGTAACTGAGGGTAATATGGAAGAAGTCAAAGAACTCTTATTAGCTCGTCAAGCAACCCTTGTAGAGCAATGGGGCATGTATTTACCAGACCAATTAGAAATGGTTGAAGATTACCAGTTAGTTGAAAATGGAGATTATATTGCATTTGCTATCGGATATAATGCAGATGCTGTTATAGAAGCTTTTAATGCTAAATTCGAATAAGATACCGATTCAAAATTAAGGGAGTACACTATGATTTTCAGCAGTTTAATATTCATGTTTGTTTATTTACCTTTTGTTTTAGGAATTTATTTTCTTACACCACTAAGGTATCGAAACTTTTGTTTGTTAATTGCCAATTTGATTTTCTATGGTTTTGGCGAACCTATTTATATCTTGATTATGATTTTTTCTATTCTTGTAGATTATTCACATGGGATTCTCGTAGAAAAATATCGTAGCAACGATGCACAAGCAAAGCGTTATGTCTTACAATCTGTTTTCATAAATCTAAGCATGTTATTTTTCTTCAAATATTATGATTTTTTTATTATTATACTGAAGAGTATCTCACCTTATTTTGATTTTCTAGAGCCGATAGGGATACCACTCCCTATCGGTATTTCTTTTTACACCTTTCAAACTATGAGTTATACCATTGATATTTATAGGCGTGACGCAAAGGCGCAGAGAAATATAATTGATTTTGGTGTGTATGTCACTTTATTCCCACAATTAATCGCAGGTCCTATTGTTAAATATAAGGATATTTCTTCGCAATTAACAAAACGGCGCACTACTCTTAAACAAGTATCAAGCGGGATAGAGTTATTCGTCTACGGATTATTTAAAAAAGTTCTTCTTGCTAATAATATTGGACTTCTTTGGGATACCTACAAAGGGATGCCTAGTACAGATTTATCTATAGTCGGTTCTTGGCTGGGTATTATCGCATTTGCATTTCAGATATATTTTGATTTCTCAGGATATTCTGATATGGCTAGAGGTCTTGGACGCATGCTAGGATTTGAATTCTTAGAAAATTTCAATTATCCTTATATTGCGAAATCGGCAAGTGATTTTTGGCGTCGTTGGCACATTTCCCTAAGTTCTTGGTTCCGAGATTATGTCTACATTCCCTTAGGCGGAAATCAAGTAAGTGTAATCTGCACCTATCGAAATATATTGATTGTTTGGCTTGCCACCGGACTCTGGCACGGTGCATCTTGGAACTTTATTATTTGGGGTCTCTACTATGCTATCGTGTTAATCCTTGAGAAAGCTTTTTTATTAAAACATTTACAGCGTCTGCCTGGGTTTATCTCACACTTATACGCTATTATTATCATACTAATAGGTTGGTGTATTTTCGCAGTAGAAGGTAGTATGAACTTATTGGCTTCCTATATGCTTCGATTATTTGGTTATCATGCCCCATCGCTCTATAACAGTGATGATTTATATTATCTTACAAGCTATGGCGTTGTGCTCGCATTATGTCTGCTATTTGCAATTCCATTTCATAAACATAAAGAATTGCGGCGGTTCCATATTTCACCTGTATTTCTCAGCATAATAAAGAACCTTGGAATTGCATTCGTGCTTTTACTATCTACGGCATATCTTGTAGATGCAAGCTATAATCCTTTCCTATATTTTCGATTCTAAAAGCACTCTGTGCGTAAGTATCCGTAGATATCCGTGGTCAAAATTTCTTTAGAGCTCAACAGTATATTTAATGAAAGGAATTCTCATGAAACTGTCCCAATTATGTACAACCTTAATTTTCTTTGTATTCATAGTAGGAATATTCACCATAAATTTCATTACTCCAGACAGCAGTTTTTCTGACCTTGAAAACAGGTATTTAATGCAAGTTCCTGATTTTTCATTTCATGCTTTTTTCTCTGGTGAATGGTCAGAAGATATTGAAACTTATATTACTGATCAATTTTTCATGCGCGACACTTTCGTAACATTGAAATCGTCAACAGAACAGTTGTTAGGAAAGGTTGAAAACAATGATGTTTATCTCTCAACCGAAGATACACTAATCGAAAAATTTATTATAACTGATTATAATCAAATCGATAAGAATCTTAGCGCTATCCAGAATTTCACTGACACTATTTCTAACACTTCTATCCCTGTTTATTTTGCTTTCATTCCTACTGCTAGTGAAATCTATGCAGATCAGTTACCAGCAAATGCACCTGTGAGTTCTCAACTAGAGATACTCCAATATGTTGAGAATACAATTGATAATACAATCTCACCCTATGAAACACTGATTGCCCATAATGACGAGTACATTTATTATGGTACCGATCATCATTGGACAAGTCTAGGAAGCTATTATGCTTCTGGTGATATCCTTTCGAGTATGGGCAAATCACAGTATTCATTAGATTATTACACTCCTACCATACAGTCCCAAGATTTCTATGGTACACTCTATGCAAAGTCAGGAATACGTGGAATTGAGGCTGACACTATCACTACCTATACTGAGAATGTAGATATAGAAATTGTAGATGGAACGGAAGTATTTACAGGGAATTTGTATGAAATTGAAAATCTATCTCTCAGTGACAAATACACTGTCTTTTTAGGTGGAAATTATCCCCATATAAAAATCTGCGGAAACGGTGAAGGAACGCTCCTTCTAATCAAAGATTCTTTTGCTAACTCATTAGTACCTTTTCTAATCGATCATTACGAGACCATCCACATGGTTGACCTTCGATTTAACAGAAATTCTATGAGTGAATTTATCATTGATAACGCCGTGACCCAAGTACTATTTTGCTATAGTATTCCCAATTTCTCCAGTGACACAAATCTTATCTGGTTACAATAATTTAGAAAACGATAATTGAATTCACATCCAGAAAATGTTATGCTATCAGATAGACCTATTGGACAAACTATGAAGAGCTTTCATACTAGCTCTTTTTCAAAATAATGAAAGGTAATACCATGATTAAAGTTGAAAATCTATCCTATGGATATCCCCAGAAAGAATTATATAATAACATTTCCTTTACTTTAGAAGCAGATAAGCACTGTGCTTTTATAGGAATCAGTGGAAGTGGAAAGAGTTCCCTTGTTGATATGATTATGGATCCTGAAGAATATATGTACACCGGGAAATTAGACATTGCCCCTGATGCTAGAATCGGATATGTAAGCCAATTTTCTCAATTAAATAACTCTCGTGAACTGACCGTTTTTGAATATATCGCAGAAGAATTCATAAAGTTACAAGCCGAAATTGATGCAATTTGTAAGGAGCTTGAAACTACAGATGAAATGGAACTTGTTCTCGAACGCTATCAAGAGAAGCTCGATGCTTTTGAAGCAATTGACGGACACGATTATGAAAGCAACATTAATAAGAAATTACAACTCGCTGATTTAATAAAGCAGAAAGACCTTCTCGTTACACAGATTAGCGGTGGTGAATTCAAACTTGTTCAAGTTATCCGTGAGATGTTAATTAAACCCGACCTATTAATCATGGATGAACCTGATGTATTTCTTGACTTTGAGAACTTGAACTCACTTTGTTCCTTAATTAATTCTCATAAGGGTACATTATTAGTTATTACACACAATCGCTATTTATTGAATCATTGCTTTCATAAGATTCTACATCTAGAAGATACTATGATTCAAGAATTTGATGGCAATTATATCGACTACAACTTCTCTCTTCTAGTAAATAAGGTGGAATTACAAGAACTTGCTGTTGCTGATACAGAAGAAATTGAACGGAACGATCAAATTATAGAAAAATTACGTGCTAGAGCATCTTATGATGCCGACGCTGCACGCGGTCGCGCCTTAGGCGCTAGAGTGAAAATTCAAGAACGTCTTATGGCTAGGCGTATCAAGGAACCGTTCATCTATGTAAAGCAACCTAGAATTGAACTCCAGACTATAAACCCATTGGATGCTGATTCTATCGCAATTACAGTAGATGATTATACTGTTTCTTTTGATGATTTACTTCTTGAGAATGTTAGTTTTGAAATTGGAGCAAATGACAAGGTGGCGATTATTGGACCGAATGGTACGGGAAAGACTACCCTCTTACGCGCAATTTACCAAAACCAAAATCCTGCAATTTCTCTAAATACAGGAACAAAATTAGCTTACCTTTCGCAAGCACAAGGGGAAATGCTCACCGAGACGAATACTATTTTCGATGAATTCTTCGAGCTTGGATTCCAGACTTATGATCAAATTCGTGACTATGTTTCAGCCTATAGCTTCGAAGGAGAAATCTTAGAACAGCGAATCGGTTCACTTTCAGGTGGCGAGAAAAACATTCTGCAACTAGCTAAGATTTCGACTACAGATGCGAATGCACTTTTATTAGATGAGCCTACCAGTCACTTGGATACTTATGCACAACTATCACTTGAAAAAGCGATTTCAAATTATAACGGTGCGATCCTTATGGTATCTCACGATTTCTATACGATTGCTAACTGTGTTGACTACGTCTTAATAATTACCGACAAAACCGTTCGCAAAATGAAACTCAAGAAATTCAAGCAAATGATTTATGCCAAACATTTCGACAAACAATATCTTGAATTAGAAGAAAAGAAAAAAGCACTTGAAATGAAAATCGAAGAAACGCTTCTACTGAATGAATTTGAAAAAGCGCAAAAACTTTGTGATGAATTAGAAGCGGTCATCGCTGCTATCTCGAAATTATCTTAGATAAGACAATTTTTTTCATTTATTTATACTAAAAATGCTTCGCACTACGAATTCTTTATCGTAGTCCGAAGCATTTATTATTTATCATTTAATATTCAAAACCTATTATCTACCTTCCCACATACATGCACATTCAATTGCTTTGTGCCAGTTGCTGATTTTACGGGTACGCTCTTCTGCATTCATCACTGGTTCAAATACTCGCTCTACCGAGCGATTTTTCTTTATGTCTTCTAGCGAATCCCAATACCCTACTGCTAACCCTGCTAGATAGGCTGCACCTATCGCTGTGGATTCCACACACATTGGTCTCTCTACTGGCGCATTACAAATATCTGCTTGCATCTTCATCAAAAGATTATTCGCACTTGCCCCTCCATCTACACGCAAGGATGTGAGTTCAAGATTCGTATCCGCCTTCATCGCATCTAACACGTCATTTACCTGAAATGCTAATGATTCCAATGTAGCTCTTATGATATGATATTTGTTCACACCTCTCGTTAAACCAACGATGCTTCCTCTCGCATCTTGATTCCAATACGGAGCTCCTAATCCTGTAAATGCAGGTACAACGTAGCATCCATTCGTATTCTTCACTTTCTTTGCCATGTATTCAGAATCTGCAGCTGTTTCTATCATCTTCAATTCATCACGAAGCCATTGCAGCGCCGCTCCTGCGATGAAAATAGAACCTTCTAAAGCATAGTTCACCTTGCCGTCTATCCCCCATGCTATCGTAGTTACAAGTCCATTCTCCGAATACATTGGTTGTTCTCCAGTATTCATAAGCAAGAAACATCCTGTTCCATAGGTATTCTTAACCGCTCCTTTTTCAAAACAATTTTGTCCAAATAGGGCTGCCTGTTGATCACCAGCAGCTCCTGCAATCGGAACTGGTGCGCCTAAGAATTCTGCATCTGCCTCCCCATATTGGTAACTTGATGGCAATACTTCTGGCAACATATTTTCTGGGATATCTAATAGTTCAATAATTTCTTTATCCCAGCACAATTCCTTAATATTATAAAGCATTGTTCTTGATGCATTAGAATAATCCGTTACATGTTTCTGTCCTTTTGTCAACTTCCAGATAAGCCAACTATCTATCGTCCCAAATAACAGTT
This sequence comes from Eubacteriales bacterium, assembly GCA_044425815.1. Taxonomy (GTDB): domain Bacteria; phylum Bacillota; class Clostridia; order Lachnospirales; family Lachnospiraceae; genus CAUPWF01. Next base: position 9,954 of record JAWXVA010000054.1, on the reverse strand, counting down.
CTCCTTTTTGAGCAGCTTCTTTCGCACCGTCTGCATGTTCCAAGAGCCATTTCAATTTAGTTCCTGAAAAATACGCATCTAACACTAAACCTGTTTTATCACGAATCACATCTGTCAAACCCTGTTCTTTTAGACTATCACAGTATTCTGCTGTTCTACGACATTGCCATACAATAGCAGGTCCAATCGGTCTACCCGTGTTCTTATTCCAAACAACTGTTGTTTCTCGTTGATTCGTAATGCCAATGGCCTCTATATCTGTAGCAGTTGCACCAATATTATTCATCGCTTGTTTCGTAACCTCTAATTGGGTTGACCATATTTCATCTGCATCATGCTCTACCCAACCTGGTTTTGGAAAATATTGCGTGAACTCTTTCTGTGCCACACTGCATATTTCTCCCCTTTTATTAAACAGTATGCAACGATTACTTGTCGTTCCTGAATCTAATGCCATAATATATTTCTTCACGAGCAATCTCCCCCCTTATAAATTCTCAAACCAAATAACATCTTCCATATCAAGCTTATGTTCCCCTATAATCTTCTCCATCCATATCATATCATGCCATTCATTAAATTTATATCCGCATTTATGGAAATGTGCATTTTTCTCGTATCCTAGTCGTTCATGAAATTGAATACTTCTTGGATTAGGATATGTAATACATGCATTAAGATTCAAAATGTTTTGTTTCTTTAAATAAGATTCTAGCGCTGTATATAATTGCGTTCCCGCTCCCTTACCTCTCTGTATTTTATCTAAATAAATAGTAGTTTCTACACACCAATCATAGGCAGCACGACCTTTATAAGTATTCGCATAAGCATATCCTACAATTTCTCCATTTTTCTCCATAACTAAATAAGGATATTTCTTAATAATTGTCTTGAATCTATCTGCAAATTCTTCTAACGTTGGCACCACATACTCGAATGATATGGTTGTTTCTGCAACATAGTAGCTGTAGATTTCAAGTAATCTTGGCATATCTTCTAATGTTGCAACGCGTATTATATATTTTGATTCATCAGTGCTTTCCACTCCTATTCCCCCTCACCTTTCCTACTGTCTTTTCTACTATATTTCTATTAGCTTTCTTGCTTACTTTTTTTTGTCAGCCTATCACTTTATTTTCGACATCTTTCGGATTTATCTTATTCTTCTTTAATTTCAGATATACAACCTCTCGAAACAATGTGTAGAGCACTGATGTAATCGGTATAAAAATCAACATCCCTACAACACCCATAAGGCTTGCACCCACGCTCACGGCTACGAGTACCCATATGGATGGTAGACCAACTGAATTTCCAACCACATGTGGGTATATTAGATTCCCTTCTATTTGTTGCAACACGAGGAAAATAATAATAAACGTCAATGCCTTCCAAGGATCATCAATAAAGATCAAGAATGCGCCAATAAAACATCCTAAAAATGCCCCAAATACAGGGATTAACGCTGTAAATGCAATCAAGATTCCAATTAGTAATGCATATGGAAGCTTGAATATTGCAAGTACAATAACAAATATAGACCCTAGGATAATTGCTTCTAGACACTGCCCTGTCAAAAAGCTAGAAAACGTCTTATATGTTAGTGCACATATTTCTAACACTGCTTCTGCTCTTCCTTTTCTCATAAATGCAAATGCTACCTTGCGAAATTGCATACCTAACTTTTCTTTTTGTAACACAACATAAATTGAGAAAATCAATCCTATAAAAAAAGTTGTAAATGCCGAAACCACATTCAATGCCACTGTAACTGTAGTATCTACTACACTACCCGCTCCTGATTGTACAAATCCCCATAGAAAATTCACTATTTTATCCCAGTCGTATTCAACATTTAGAAACATCGCTGCTATTTCTGGGTTATCTTCAAATAATTTTGCCGCAAATTGTGCCAGCTCTGGTATAAATACTTGTAGGTTCTCGCCCAAACTCGACACAGTAGTTGCCAGCTGTGGAACTACAACAAATACCACTAACACGATGATTCCAATAATAAAAATAATGGTCAAAATAAGAGAACATGGACGAGCTATTTTATTCATTACCTGTTCTTTTATCTTTACTTTCGCCCGTAGATTTCTTTCAATAAACGACATCGGCACATTAATAATAAATGCGATTGCTGCACCTACAATAAAAGGTGATAGCACACTCACTGCTTCTGATAAGAAATCTAATACCATCTCACTTTTCCATAAACACACTATGATTAATGTGGTAAACACAATCAATCCTCTTATTTTTTTCACTACATCTCTATTTAATTCCATGTACACCTCTTATATTCATTTCTATTAACATATCTATTAACACTTCATTTCTATTACTTTTTATTAATTACTTTTTATTAATTACTTTTTTAGTTTACCTTCTTTTTCTTTCGCTTTAATTGCTTTCCACTTCACTAGTGCTTCTTCAGGCGTCGTTGCCACTTCTTCCTCTGCAAACACATGCGGATGTCTACGAATCAATTTTTCACTTACTCCTTGAATCACATCATCCATAGTAAAGAAGTCACTCTCTTTTGCTATCTGGCTGTTCATCACTATTTGTAATAACACATCCCCCAGTTCTTCGCACAAATTCTCCATATCTCCATGATCCACTGCCTCGAATACTTCTTCTGACTCGTTCTTCAAACATTCCTTCATTGTTTCAAACGTCTGTTTCTTATCCCAAGGACAACCGCCCTCACCACGCAAACAGGCTATAATGGTCTTTAAATCTTCTAAATCAAATACTTTATTCTCAGTGCTTAGATATTTCTTTATAGTAGATTCTTCCACGTTTTCAAATCTATATTCTTGATTCACATCAGGATATTTCTCACTATCCACTTTACTCATAAACATATCATATGGACGTACCCATGTTTCATATGGTTCATATAACGCTTTATATACCACTAACTTTTCTTGCGTTTCACTGTGATATGCGATATCCATGACTTGATATAAATACTTCGTACTACTTAAATCTTTAACAAACTCTCGTTTAAAATTCTGCACAAAATCCAACCTATGTAATCTTTCTGTCATTTCGTATTCCCTTCTTTTCATATAGTCACATTTTTATATTTATCACGCCTCATTCTTATCACATAATAACATATTTACAAGTTGCTAGATAGCCTTTGTATTTACTTATACTACCATAATTCACAAAAAAATACATCCACCCTTACAAAAGGCAGATGTATTATTTCTAAATAAAATATTCATTTTCTCTTCGTTCACTTAATCGCTTCGTAAATCCTTCTGCAAATGTAATATACTCTGGATTATCACACACTTTCGCTTGCACTGGACAGGACTTAATACAACGGAAGCACGAAATGCATTTCTCATGATCAACCTTACTTACATCCTCACTATCGATTGCTTGCATCGGACAACGTTTCGCACACATCCCACACTCAACACATGTGTCTAAAGTGCTTGGTCTGAATCCACCACCTGCACCTCCATCTTTATATGGATATTGTCCAGGCATTGCTATGGCTCCTACTATTTTCCCCATAGAAAACGTATGTAGTTTCTCCTGTATTTTATCAGCAAACGCAGTATCTTCTTTCATATCTGCTTCATTTGGTCTACCTAATTCAATTTCTCCAAAGGTATGTTCTCCAATCAACGCAGCACCCGCAATCGGGATAAACCCTTGCTCTTTTGCAATATCACTCATTTCTAATAGTGCATCATCATAGTTGCGATTCCCATAAGTCACTGTAATAACACAAGGTGTTTTATTTCCTTTCATTTGCTTTAGCGCTGATCCTGATTTTGTAAATAATCGTCCACCATAGACAGGTGCTCCAAACACTACCAAATCATTCTCATCAAATTCCTGCTCCTGAATTCCAGCTTCTACCATTGTCATATCAATGCTCTTAAATTCCGTATCTAGCACTTTCGCAATTGCTTTCACGCCTTTTTCAGAAGTACCTGTTGGTGAGAAGTAAATGGCCGTCACTTTATAAGTGTTCATATCCGTTTCCTCCGTATACTTAAATATAAGTCTATTTTAATATACTTATTCATTTTTGTATAGTATCGACTTTTGAATCCTATCACTTTTGTGCAACATTTACCTTGTCGATGCTATGGAACTATAAAGAGAAACTCCAAGAATTATAATTGCACCTGCCATTTCTTGCATACTAGGTACTTCACTTAATAAAATAAACGCATAAACAATCCCGTAGACTGTCTCCATTCCTGATATTAGTCCCATTGTCTGAGCTTGCACATTCTTCTGAACCGATACGTAGATGGAATATGCAAATGCTGTACAGAACAACCCAATTGCTACGATACCAAGCACATCTGCTGTCTCTATTGTTGTCCGAACAAGGAATAACGTAGGTAATAATAATACAGACGCTGTTCCTTGCTCATATACACATATCTTCATCCCTTCATAACGATTCGACAGATAACGATTTAGCAGTGAAAGAATTGCATAAGCTAAACTTGAAATCATTCCCCATACGATACCTATCGTCATCTGATTATCCAATGAAAACTCTGGAATTGTTATCAAGACTCCAATTAGTAAAATTAAAGAGCTTACTATATTCTTTTTCTGTATATTTTCGTGATAAACTAGTGGTTCTAAAAATGTCAAAAATAGAGGAAACGTGGAAAATGTTATGATTCCTATCGCTACTGTAGACATCTGAATCGACTGAAAAAAAGTGGACCAATGTACTGCTAGTACTACACCTGCTAATAACGCAACCCCATAATCTTTTTTACTCTCTAACCTTAGATTCGTCTTTTTCACGCTTAATATAATTAGCAATACTACGAATGAAATAGCAACTCTCCCTAATGTAATAATCAGTGATGACTCATTTACTAATTGTCCAAATACGCCTGCTAGACTCATTAACATTACAGAAATATGAGCTAGTCCTATATCTTTTTTTGTTGTCTGCATATGCAAGTCCTCCTTTAGAAATATATGATAGCTTACTCTACAATTCTCTTTTCCATATGTTTACTACTTAGAATATCATACATTGCTGGTACAACAAACAATGTCATGATTGTAGCATAGATTAATCCACCTATACACACAATCGCAATTGGTTGCATCATCTCTGTTCCAACACCTGTACCAAGTGCCATAAATACTAATCCTAGCACTGTAGTTGACGCTGTCATAAGAATTGGACGCATACGTGTCTTACCAGCGAGGATAATTGCTTCTCGTTTCTCCATTCCATCAAGTCGAAGAACATTAATATAGTCGATTAATACAATACCATTATTAACAATAATACCCGCTAGCATTACAAATCCTACCATAGCGATAACACTCATATCTTTACCTGTTAATAGTAATCCTAAAAATCCTCCTGTAAATGCAAGTGGAATTGTAAACATTACAACAAGTGGTTCTTTGTAAGATTGGAATTGTGCAACCATAATGAAGTAAATCATTACCACTCCAAGTAATAACATCAATGCCAATTGGGTGATTGCTTCCATGATTGTTTCGCTTTCTCCACTGATTTCTATCGTATTTCCAGCTATTGGTTCATAATCCGATAACAATTTCTCAGCTTCTGTGGACACTAACGTAACATTATAATCATCACTTACTGTTGCTGTTACAGTCAATGTACGGTTTTGATTTTCTCTATTGATTGCATTTAAGCTTTCAGTCTCAACAATCTCTGCTACATCTGTCAACTTCACTTCTTGATTTTCACCTAGTTGATCAGTGAATTCCATTACATAATCCTCTAATCCGCTGATAGTCATTGTTGCGTCCTCATCTTGATGTATTATAATATCTCTATTTGAACCATCAATTGACACTGTAATAGAATCTGTCTCTGTGTTGATTGCCGCAGCAACATACTGATATACTTCAGCGATTGTAAGACCATTCTCTGCGGCTTTCTCTGCATCTACCTCTATACTGTATTCTACGTCATTTTCTTCTAATCCTGTGCTTACTTCTGAAATTCCTTCTAAGGACTCAAGTTCCGTTGCAAGTAATTCTGCTTCTTCCATCAATGCATCTAAATCATCGCCAAAAATCTGTACTGTTACACCGGAACCACTCATAGCACTTAACATAGATGTCATATCCATAGATCCTGAAGCACTTACTTCACAAGGCAATTCCTCGCATATGCTCTCTATTTCTTTACAAATTTCACTGTCTTTTCGCTCTGCATCATCACAAAGAACTCCATACATGGTAATCCCCGAATCTTCATCTACCATAATACCAACGGACTCTATATCCTCTATGCCTTCTATAAGGCCATAAACATCACCAGCTAGTGTGGTTAACTCTTCGAATTTAGCATCCTCATTCTCAGGAGTAACTGAAATTGTAATTTGACTTCCACTCATAGACGGCATAAATATAAACCCTTGAGAGATAGATACATACACACTAACAACGAGTAGGACTACGGAACCTGTTAATACAATCCATTTACGTTTCAATGAATGACGAGCTAACTTCTCGTATACTTCTGTTAGCTTGTTTATAAATACATCTTTATGTTCTTTCTGAGTAGTAAGCATTCCCGAAGCCATTGCAGGTACTAATGTAATAGCTACAATCAAACTTGCCCCCAATGAATATCCAATCGTCAATGCCATATCTGTAAATAATTGACGTGTAATTCCATCAACAAATACAATAGGTAGGAATACACAAATCGTAGTTAATGTAGATGCACAAATAGCTCCTGCCACTTGTGTAGCTCCTTTCACCGCCGCTTTTAACTTATCTTCCCCTTCTGCTCGCATACGATATATATTTTCAATAACAACGACTGAGTTATCTACTAACATTCCAACCCCGATAGCAAGACCTGATAAGGAAATAATGTTAAGTGTAATTCCTGAGAAGTACATGAGTACAACTGCAAATAGCAATGATACTGGTATGGAACACGCAATAATTACAGTCGGTCTAATATCTTTTAAGAAGAATAATAAAATAAGCACTGCAAATAATCCGCCCAATAATAAACTGCTTAATACATTGTCCACGATTAGATCAATATAATCACCTTGATCTGTAAGACTCAAGAAACTCAAGCCAAAATATTCATCCTCTAACTCTTCGAAAGTCTCATTAATACTGCTTGAAACATCTGCTGTTGCTGCTGTAGATTGCTTAGAAAATGATAAAATAATCGCATCTTCACTATCTAGTTTCGTATAAATCTCACTTGCTGTATCTGAAATTGTTACTTCTGCAACATCACTAAGTGTAATAGTTCCTACACCGTCTATATCTAAATACATCAATGGTAAGTTTTGAAGCTCTTCTAACGTCTCCACTTCATCCCCTACTCGAATAAGATATTGCATATCGTCTTCTGTTATATATCCCGCTGGCATTGAGAAATTCTGTGCAGTGAGTAGCATATTAATCATATCCATCGTGATATCCATTTTCGCACTACTATACGCGCTCTCTTCTGCATCCTCTATTTCTTCTTTCGCATCGTCAATGGTTGATTGCGCAGCTTCTAATTCTGTAAGTGCTGACTCAATTGCACTCTGCCCTACTACAATTTGGCTATACCCTTCTGATATCTCAAGTGCACCACTTACTTGTGCATAATTAACCTGTTCCAATGCTTCTGTAAGGGAAGCATCTCCACTCTCAACTAGTGCCAAAGCTGCCTCTAGTTGGGACACTCCATCTTGTACTGTAGCCACTTGTGCTACTATCTCATCTAATGATGCTGATAACATGGATCCGTCGATTCCCATAGACGCTTGAAGCTCTGTATTTAACGTATCTATACTTGTTTGTACTATCGTTAAGTTTGCTTGATATTCAGCAGTTTTCGCATCAAGATTCGTATAATCCGTTCCAAGGGTTGATAATGTCGTATCCATTACCATAATCTGTGTTTGTACTTCTACTAATTGTGCCTGATAAATGCTGGCATCTTGTCCATTGGCCTCTAATGTCTCAATCGTCGCTGTTAACGTAGTCTGCGCCGTTAATGCTTCCTGATAGCCTGATTTGATTGTTGTTAACGCTGTGATTGCTTCTTCTAACTGCGTCTTAGTAGACTGCAATGTATTGTAACCTGTTAATGCTTCTTGCAAACTTGTCTGTGCTGTCTGCAGTTCAGCAAGTCCTGCCTGGGCAGTAGCTAGTTGCTCTTCTAATTCCGTCTTGGTTTCTGCTAGCGCAAATTTTTGTGATACAATCTCTGCTTGTGCAGCTGCTGTCTCACTTGCCAAGGTTTCTTGACCTGCTAGCAACTCTGATTCTGCATCTGACAATTCAGATTCTGCCGATTCTAATTCTGACTTTCCATCATTTAGTTCTGCCTGACCATCTGCAAGTTCAGCCTTCGCATCATCAAATTCAGCTTCAATTTCTCCTGTAATCTTACGATTCAACTCATCGATCTTCTCTTGGGATAAGAAAACATTGACCTGTTCTGTCACCGCGCCACTGACATCAACACTAGCGACACCATCGATACCTTCTAATTTATTTAACAACTCTGACTCCATGAATTCCGTAAGTGCCACACTATCAAGACCTTCGTAACTCACTGCTGCGATTGTAACTGGCATCATATCTGGATTTATCTCCATAATATAAGGCGTTGATACCATTTCATTCCAATCATCGGAAATATTATTAATCTCTTCTCGTATATCTGATACAACCGTATCCATGCTAGCATCATCCGCAAATTCTAAGATAACCATAGACATATTCTCACTACTGGTTGATGTAATATTCTCTACATCTTCTAATGTAGCCATCGCCGACTCAATTGGCTGTGTCACCTCGTCTTCTACAACTTCAGGTGTTGCTCCTGCATATACTGTCATAATCAATGTATATGGTAGGTTAATATTAGGAAGTAAATCGGGCGTCATATTTGTAAATGACACACATCCTAAAATAATAATCATGAATACAGACACAAAAATTGTCTGTGGTTTTTTTACACTAAATTTTGTTAACATGCTATCTCCTTTTAGTAAACACTGTGTTGATTTAATATTCTCACTGTATTATAATGATTTGAAAGTTGTAATGCAATAGACAAATTTTATTCCATACGATTTTATTAAACATATTTTGGATATATGTCCAATTTTCACCAATTGTTCACAAAGTCCTACCAGGAGGTATTTTAATGAAAGCAAATGATCATCGAACACGGATAAGTAAAATGTTAATCCAAAAAGCCTTTGTTTCACTAGCCTTGGAAAAGCCTTTTGCTAATATCACAATAAAAGAGCTCTGTGTAGAAGCCGGTATAAATCGTGGAACCTTCTACAATAATTACAAAGATCTTCATGATTTATTAGAGCAACTCGAAGAGGAGTTACTTTTATCTATTAAAAATGCTTTAGATTCCACTCCTACCGAATATTTCACTCCATTTACAATCATAACAAAAATTTTCAAATTAGTGCATACAGACAAAGAGCTCTATTACGTTATCCTAGGGCCGAATGGCGACAAGACTTTTTTCCAAAGAATCTTAAATCTCGGCAAAACACATTGCCTCAATAACTATAGTAAATACGATGGTTCTCTGTCTTTGCAGAAAATTGACATTCATTTTACGTTTGTAAGTTCTGGTTGTTGCGCTCTTTTAGAGAAATGGTTGGCTGGTGACCTTGATATGAGTGTAGAGGAAATTGCAAGGCACATGGAAGCTATTATCACTACAGGTGTTGCATATCTTACAAATGATTCGCTATAACTTACTCTGTACATTAATAAAAGGGTTTCCAAAGACGGAATACATTTCAGTATTTCTGTCTTTAGAAACCCTCTTTTAATTATTGTTCGAAATTAGTTACCCATTTGTTTAGCAACTTCTTCAGCGAAGTTTTCTTCTTTTTTCTCAATACCTTCTCCTGTTTGGAAACGTACGAAAGAATCTACTTTCATTGTTGCTCC
>JAWXVA010000053.1:0-17459 GCA_044425815.1 Eubacteriales bacterium | reverse complement strand
TCCATCCCCTCTAATTACACCTATTTTCATATCCATAATAATGATTCCTTTCTTAAAATACCTATTTTCCTATGATAGCTCATTTTAATGAGTATTTCAACCCTTTAGCGTAGAAAAGCATCCCCGATGTACTATTCATCCACGGTTGTATAACATAAAAAAAGCACCTACCTTTCGATAGATGCCTCAAAAATTCTTATTATTCTGCATTCACTTTCTCAACTTGAGCAATTGCAACTTTCTGCATTGGAATACGACAGTTTTTGTTATTTCCAAACTCAACGATTACATCTGTATCTGTAACGTCAATTACAACTCCGTAAAATCCGCTTGTTGTTAAGATTGTATCTCCTATTGCTACTTCTGCAATCATAGCTGCTAATCTTTTTTGTTCTTTCTTTTGTGGTCTAATTAACATAAAGTAAAAACCACCAATTAATACTCCATAGATTAATAACATTGGTAAATAATCTGCTGTTGATGTTGCTAAAATCATGATATTTCCTCCTAAGTTCTCTTTGAATTCACTACATGTTATCATACACAATATTTTTCTATTATGCAAGCCTAACACATATTTTTCACATTATAATCGTTACTTCTGTCCGTTTTGCATTCCCTCTAACTTTTGTTTCTTGTATTCTGCAAAACGTCCTTCTTCTATCGCTAATCGAATCTCTTCCATCATATTGTTGTAGAAATACAAATTATGCATTACACACAATCTCATCCCTAACATTTCTTTTGCTTTTAACAAATGACGGATGTATGCACGACTGTATCGTCGGCACGCTTCGCATCCGCATCCTTCTTCGATTGGCTGATCATCGAGTTCGAATTTCGCATTAAATAGATTGAGTTTTCCTTGATTTGTATACACATGTCCATGACGTCCATTTCTGCTAGGATATACACAATCGAAGAAATCTACGCCTCGCTCCACTGCTTCTAGTATATTGGCTGGCGTCCCTACACCCATCAGATACGTAGGCTTTTCTATTGGTAAATGTGGCGTTACGCTTTCGATAATGCGGTACATGTCTTCATGAGATTCTCCAACTGCCAAACCACCTATTGCATATCCATCTAGGTCCATCTGCGCGATTCTCTTGGCATGTTCAATACGAATATCATCAAATACACCACCTTGATTAATTCCGAATAACATCTGGTTTTTATTCAATGTAGTATCCAAACTATTCAAGCGATTCATCTCTACTTTGCAACGTTCTAACCAACGCGTTGTTCTATCTACTGAATTCTGGATGTACTGACGATTCTCTGTACTTGGAGGACATTCATCAAATGCCATGGCAATCGTAGATGCTAGGTTCGATTGAATCTGCATACTTTCTTCTGGACCCATGAATATTTTTTTCCCGTCAATATGAGACTGAAAATACACACCTTCCTCTTTGATTTTACGAAGCCCCTTTAATGAAAACACTTGGAAGCCCCCTGAATCTGTAAGGATTGGCTTGTCCCAATTCATAAATTTATGAATCCCACCTAACTTCCTAACCACATCATCACCTGGACGAACATGTAAATGATAGGTATTAGATAATTCTACCTGTGTTTTAATATTTTGTAAGTCCTCTGTCGACACAGCACCCTTTATCACTGCTGCTGTTCCTACATTCATAAATACAGGGGTCTCTATGACCCCATGTACTGTGTGAAATTGTCCGCGCTTTGCTAGACCATCTCGTTTTATTAATTTATACATATATCTTTCCTTTACTTATTTATTCTTAATAATGGCATATAACAGGTGTTCCTGTCGTAATATAACTATATAATTCTTCTGCTGCTGCATACGGCATATTAATACATCCATGAGAGCCATTATAGGTATAAATTTCACCGCCATATGTAGATCTCCATGATGCATCGTGGAATCCAATTCCACCATTAAATGGCATCCAAAATGTAACTGGTGATTCATAAGAGCGAGTTCCATCTGCTAGCAATTCTCCTCTTAATACAGCTGGGCTAGTCTTGTATGTCAACGTATAGATTCCTTGTGGTGTGTGATTTGAACTTGGATACGCTTGACCTGTTACTACGTCTGATTCCATTACCACTTCCCCATCTAAGATAAACCACATCTTTTGTTCTGATATATCTACCTCTGCGTAAGTATCACCCCAGTCTGTGTCTCCGTGTGAAATACCACGCTTCGAATATGTAATCTCTCTTGTTACAGATTCTCCTGAGCTTAAATCAAGTAAAATTTGTTCTACTTCTGCCTCTTGATCCACTAACCAACCATAAGAGCCTCCGCTTACTTCCACTTCTTTTCCATCTGGAGACTCAAAATATCTCACGGTGTCTACTGTATCAAAATCTGCCGCTAACTCTGCAACGAATTCTGTAATATTTTCTTCAGGGAACGTAACGCTATAATCCTCTTCTATGATCAACCAACTAGCAATCGTTTCTTCATCTAGTACAACCCCTTCTTCATAAGTAATGGTCACTTCTAAATAAGAATTCAATTCTTCAGTCAATGCAATTATTTCTTCAGAATCTGCCGTGTGCTCTGCAATTGCATAGCATCCTGCTTCTAACATGTCCAATGATGGTTGGAATGCAAGCAACGCTTCCCCCACTGCTGATATGAAATTCTCTGTATCTATTTTGGTACCATACTCATCTGGCATGATTACGTAAGAAGTTCCTTGAAACTCTGGATATGCATCGGTAGGTTCTGTCATATTTGCTTCCACCATACAATCTAGTTCCGCAATTGTTTTTTCTAATTCATCTTGATCATATTCTACAATAATTGTAGTGGTATACTCGTATGTTTCAAAAAACATTTCTGGCCACAAGAATGGGTTTTGCATACTTTTTATTGCTTCTATTTCATCCGTATCAACATAGTCTAAATCAATCGAATCTGCCAATATATGTTCTTCTAATCCATCAAGTGTATAAAGTGTTAATGTATAGTTATCTACGATAGCTTCCTGTGCATCTTCTACATCTTCTACAAATTTCAACGAGTAATCTACTCCATCTATAGAGGTTCCATAGAAAAAGATTTGGCTAAAGCACACTGAAATCCCAAGATAAATCACGATGAGTATCGCCAATAGAATCCCAAAGATTTTCAAGAGTAGTTTTCCTATTTCTTGCTTCTTATCTGATGCATCCTCATTTTCTACAACTTCTTTATGTTCCGATTCATCGCTTTCTGATTCATCATCTTTCGCTTCGTCATCTTCTGATTCATCATCTTTCGCTTCGTCATCTTCTAATTCGTCATCTTTCACTTCTTCAACTTCTGCTTCATCGCTTTCTGCTTCGTCGATTTCTGATTCGTCATCTTTCACTTCTTCGGTTTCTGTAGCTTCTTCACTTTCTTCCGAAGCGTCCTCTATCGTATCATCGATATTGACCGTTTCAACCACTTCTACTTCTTCTTGAATCTCTAATGATTCAATTTCTCCCATATGTACATCTGACTTTTTCACTAACTTTTCCCTGTCCTTTCAAAACACATTGCCTTCTCATTATATTATAGTACTTCTGAAAAGTACAGAAAAAATAGCAACTGTATTTTTTTAGTTCCCTATTTCTGTATTTTTTGATAATATAAGACTTAGTAGGCTTTATTTTAACAGCATAATACATAATAACTTACATAAAAGGGGGATAATATGGCTGGTTCATCTTATGGTACACTATTTACTATTACTACTTGGGGCGAGTCACATGGCGAGGCAATCGGTGTCACTATCGATGGTTGTCCTGCTGGACTTTCATTGGATGTGTCTGACATTCAAACACAGTTGGATTATCGCAAACCAGGGCAAAGCAAATTCACAACACAACGAAAGGAAGGCGATCAAGTTGAAATTCTATCTGGAACTTTTGAAGGGAAAACAACTGGTACTCCAATTTCTCTAATTGTACGCAATACAAATCAAAAATCTCGTGACTACGGCAATATTTCCAAAGTATACCGCCCAGGTCATGCAGATTATACGTTCGAAGAAAAATACGGAATCCGTGATTATCGTGGGGGTGGACGTTCTTCTGGGCGAGAAACAATAGGTAGAGTGGCCGCTGGTGCCATTGCTTTAAAATTACTCAACGAATTAGGAATTACTGTGCAAGCATACACAAAATCCATTGGTCCTGTTTCTATTCCAGAATCTGAATACAATTTTAAGGAAATCCATAACAACACACTCTATATGCCAAATTCTTCTTACGCTGAAGAGGCTGCGAAATATTTAAGTACATGCATGCAAAACCAAGATTCTGCTGGTGGTACGATAGAATGTCTTGTGCACAATATGCCTGTTGGTGTAGGGCAAACTGTTTTCGAAAAATTAGATGCAAATCTCGCAAAGGGATTGATGTCCATTGGCGCAGTAAAAGGGGTTGAAATAGGAGATGGATTCGAAGTAGCGACTTCGAATGGTTCTAGTAATAATGACTCTTATTATATAGGAGAAGGAGCAATCAAAAAATCAACTAATCATTCGGGCGGAACACTGGGTGGCATGAGTGATGGCTCGACTATTATTACACGTGTTGCCATCAAACCAACGCCTTCTATCAGTAGTTTACAACATGCTGTAACTTCTAATAAAGAAGAACTCGACATTAATATCCACGGTCGCCACGATCCAATCATCGTGCCAAGAGCTGTAGTCGTTGTAAAATCTATGGTAGCACTCACCATCATTGATGGTGTTCTTATAAATATGACCAGTCGTCTTGATAAAATAAAAAACTTTTACGAATAACATGAAAAGGGGGATAAATGTTTATGTCTAATAAGTTAATTGATTTTGTAGGTATCTCTAAATCTTATGGGGACAATCTTGTTTTGGATGATTTGAATCTTTACATAAGAGAAAATGAATTTTTGACACTCTTAGGCCCAAGTGGCTGTGGTAAAACCACTCTACTTCGTATTCTTGGTGGCTTTGAAACACCTGATAAGGGACACATTATCTTTGATGGAAAAAACATCAATGACCTGCCACCAAACAAACGTCACTTAAATACTGTTTTCCAAAAATACGCACTATTTTCACACATGACTATTTCAGAAAATATTGCTTTCGGATTAAAAATAAAAGGTAAAACACAGGGGTATATCGACGACAAGATACGATATGCGCTAAAGCTTGTAAATTTAGACGGTTTTGAAAATCGTACTCCTGATTCCCTAAGCGGTGGTCAACAACAGCGTATCGCCATTGCTCGGGCAATTGTAAATGAGCCGAAGGTATTACTGTTAGACGAACCTCTTGGGGCATTGGACTTAAAACTTCGTCAAGACATGCAATATGAATTAATTCGCCTGAAAAACGAACTCGGTATCACTTTTGTATATGTAACGCATGATCAAGAAGAAGCCCTAACTATGTCAGATACAATTGTTGTAATGAACCAAGGATATATTCAGCAAATAGGAACACCAGAAGACATTTACAATGAACCACAAAATGCATTTGTAGCTGATTTTATCGGAGATAGCAACATCATTCCTAGTACTATGGTCCGTGATGAGCTTGTGAAAATTCTCGGTGCGAATTTTGCTTGTGTTGACAAAGGATTTGGTGAAAACAAGCCTGTAGACGTTGTAATTCGCCCTGAAGATGTAGATTTAGTGAAACCATCAGAAGGAACAATAGAGGGAATTGTTACTCACCTGATTTTCAAAGGTGTTCATTACGAGATGACCGTAATGGCTAATAATTTCGAATGGCTTGTGCATAGCACCGATTTAGTAGCTGTTGGAACTGAAGTTGGGATTAAAATTGATCCTTTTGATATTCAGATAATGAATAAACCTGAATCCGAAGATGAGGAGGCTGTTGCGATTGAAGAGTAAACGATTATTGTCAGGACCATATCTATTCTGGGCAGTATCTTTTATAATCATTCCACTCCTTATGATTGTGTACTATGGTTTAACGGATACTACTGGAAGTTTTACTACAGAAAATATTCTTGCTATTTTTTCACCTATTAATTTAAAAGCATTAGGGTTATCACTATTATTATCTGGAATCAGTACAATTATCTGTTTGATACTTGCATACCCACTTGCTATGATTTTATCAAACATGAAAGTAAATCAAACAAGTTTCATCGTACTCATCTTCATTCTACCTATGTGGATGAACTTCTTACTTCGTACGATGGCTTGGCAAACACTATTAGAAAGCAATGGCGTAATTAATGGAATTCTTACATTTCTCAACTTACCTACATTGAATATCATTAATACCCCTTATGCTATCATTCTTGGAATGGTGTATAACTTTCTGCCTTTTATGGTACTACCACTGTTTAATGTACTAAGTAAAATCGATAAAGATGTAATATTTGCTGCAAAAGACCTTGGAGCTAATACACGAATCACATTTTCGAAAATTATATTTCCTCTTTCCATCCCTGGTGTAATCAGTGGAATTACCATGGTTTTTGTTCCGTCTCTCACTACATTTGTTATTTCTGATATCTTAGGTGGAAGCAAAATTTTATTAATTGGTAATGTGATTGAACAAGAATTCAAGACAAGCAGCGACTGGAATACAGGCTCAGGTCTTTCACTAGTTCTTATGGTATTTATTATCTTTAGTATGGCCCTTATCAACAAGTACGATAAAGATGGGGAGGGAACAGCATTTTGATAGATAAAATATATAAACACATTAAAAAGATATACCTGGGAATTATTTTCTTATTTTTATATGCACCAATTATTACATTAGTTGTTATGTCGTTTAATAATACAAAAACACGTTCTGTATGGGGTGGTTTTACACTTGATTGGTATGTGTCCTTGATTCAAAACGAAGAAATTATCAGTGCATTATACACAACACTTACCATTGCAACGCTTTCTGCATTGATTGCTACTGCTATTGGCACGATGGCTGCTATTGGTATTCAATCTATGAAAAGGCGATCTCGTACCACTATGTTAGCGATTACGAACATTCCTATGTTAAATGCTGACATTGTGACTGGAATCTCTCTAATGTTATTTTTCATAACATTCCGTGTGGGTATCGGTTTTGCTAGCTTTGAATTCACGTTAGGATTTACTACAGTGTTATTGGCACACATCACATTCAATATTCCTTATGTCATTCTAAGTGTGTTACCAAAATTAAGACAAACAAGTAAGAGTACCTATGAAGCAGCCTTAGATTTGGGGGCATCTCCACTACAGGCGTTTTTCAAAGTTGTTTTCCCTGACATATTACCTGGTGTGTTTTCAGGTTTCCTTTTAGCTTTTACCATGTCGCTAGATGACTTTGTAATTACACACTTCACAAAGGGGCCTGGTGTAGAAACATTGTCAACGATTATTTACACCGAAGTCCGAAAAGGTATTAACCCAGAGATGTATGCATTATCATCTATTTTATTTGTTGTAGTATTGTTATTATTAATCGTGATAAATGCAGATCCTCAGCCTAACAAAAATATTTCCGCAATGGATATTATGAAAAAGAAACGTCGTAACACCTTGATTTTCAAAAGGATCCTACCTTCCTTTGTCATCTCTATTATCGTAATAGTAGGTGTTTCTTCAAATCTCTCTCTAGGGAATACTGATTCAAACCAACTGCTTATATACAACTGGGGTGAATATATGGATCCTGATGTTATTACGTTATTTGAAGAAGAAACAGGAATCGACGTTATTTATGAAGAATATGAAACTAATGAAAGTATGTACCCCAAAGTGGCTTCTGGTGCTATCGCTTATGATTTAATTTGTCCTTCTGACTATATGATTGAGCGTATGATTGAAGAGGACATGTTATACGAACTGAATTTTGACAATATTCCAAATATTGTCAATATCGATCCTACTTACATGGAACAATCGTTACAATTTGATTCTACCGGCACTTATTCTGTTCCATATTGTTGGGGAACCGTTGGTATTTTATATAATACTACTCTTGTAGATGAACCTGTTACGAGTTGGTCCATTCTATGGGATGAACAATATGCTGGTGAAATATTAATGCAAGATAGTGTCCGTGATACTCTTGGTATTGCACTGAAGTATCTTGGATATTCTCTTAATTCAACTGATCTTGATGAATTATACGAGGCACAAAATCTATTATTAGACCAAAAAGACTTGGTACAAGCTTATGTAATTGATCAAGTTCGTGATAAAATGATAAGTGGTGAAGCTGCTATAGGGGTTATTTATTCTGGCGAAGCTCTTTATACACAATCTGAAAATCCTGATCTTGCGTATGTAATCCCTGAAGAAGGTTCCAATATCTGGATTGATTCATGGGTTATTCCTAAGATTTCAGAAAACAAAGAAAATGCAGAGGCTTTTATCAATTTCTTATGTCGCGCTGACATTGCCTTGATGAACTTTGAATATATTACATATTCTACGCCAAACCAAGCTGCATGGGAATTAATAGAGGATGAAGAACTGAAATACAATCCAACTGCCTTCCCTGATAGTGAAGATTTAGCGGATTGTGAAACATTTAGCTACTTAGGTACAGATGCTACTGAATTGTATAATTCTCTTTGGTTAGAAATTAAATCAAAATAAGAAAGAAGAACAATGAGTCGAATATTTCATTATTACATTGATACACAATCACATAATACTACAATATTAGATTACCTTAAGTCCTTGAGTTATTCTCAGGGACTTATTCGTCATCTCAAAAAAACTCCAAATGGCATCCTTCGAAACGGTACATGGGCTTATGTGCGTGATGTGCTAACAGCGGGGGACGCTCTAACAATCACTTTGGTGGAACATGAATCTTCTGAAATGATTCTTCCAGTAGATCTACCACTTGATATTATCTATGAAGACGATGATTTAATGGTGGTTAACAAACCTTTTGATATGCCTATTCATCCATCTCAAGGAAATTATACTAATACCTTAGCAAATGCGGTTTCATATTATTATCAAAACCAAGGATTGCCTTTTGTATATCGCTGCATTAATCGCCTTGATCGCGACACTACTGGATTACTAATTCTTGCTAAAAATGCCTATAGCGCTGCGCTTCTTTCCCGTATGATAGCTAATCGTGACATTCATCGAGAATACTTGGCTATTGCCACCGGGAAAGTGGATTCCACAGGAACAATCATTGCTCCTATTAGCCGTGTAGAAGGTTCTACGATTGAACGACAAGTAGATGAAAAACATGGTGAATATGCTCGCACACATTATACACGCTTAAAATACAAAAATGGATACTCCCTCGTTTCTCTTAAATTAGAAACGGGTCGTACCCATCAAATCCGTGTGCATATGAAACACATTGGTCATCCACTACCTGGAGACTTTCTGTATCATCCTGACTATTCAATAATCAAAAGACAAGCTCTTCACTCGCACAAATTGACTTTTTGCCATCCTATTACGAAAACAGCGCTTTCATTCGAGGTTCCTCTACCGGAAGACATGCAAAGTTTTCTTATATGTTAAAACAACCATTTCCAATGAATTCTTTCAGCAACGAGTTCATTGGAATATAATCTGCTGGTATTCCAACAAAATAATCTAAAAACTTCAATAATCTCTTTGCTTCCATATATTCTGGACAATCTTTTTCGATTCCAAATAATATTGGTTCTGCATATTGTTTCAAAACTGCCAACTCATAAATCAATGCAGAATTAAACATGACATCTGCTTCTTCTTGAAACGGAAAAATATTATCTCTTTCTCCTTTACGAACAGATTGCCACATCGCTATGGTTTGTCTTGCTGATGTTCCTCGTGTTCTTGCATCACGCACCATTCTTCGAAGTAATCTTCCATCCGTCGAAGGAATCCGGTTGTGCTCATCAATATTTAACTGTGTCAATGCACTAATATATATTTTGAATTTATTTTCTTTAGGTAGTTCATAGGTCATTGCATCATTTAACCCATGAATGCCCTCTACTACTAATACATCATCTTCCCCTAGTGTCACGGTATTGCCATGATATTCACGAATACCTTTTTTGAAATTAAATGTTGGAACTTTCACTGTTTCTCCATTTAAAAGATCTGTCAAATCCTTATTTAGCTGTACTGTATCTATTGCTTCTAGGCATTCAAAATTATAATTTCCATTTTCATCTAATGGCGTTTGCTCTCGGTTCACAAAGTAATTATCCGCTGCAATTGGATGTGGATTCAAGCCATTTACTTTTAATTGTATTGATAATCGGTGTGAAAATGTGGTTTTTCCTGACGAAGATGGTCCTGCGATCAAAATAATTTTCTTACTTTTATCTCTTGCTATTTGACTTGCTATTTCTGCTATTCTTTTTTCTTGTAATGCTTCATGCACAAGTATAATCTCTCTTGCATCTCCTTTTGTAATACATTCATTTAAATCCCCTACTGTTTCGATATCTTGCACATCGCCCCACATCGTAGCTTCTTTTTGAACTCGAAATAATTTTGGACTCGGTGCAAATGGAGGAATGATTCCCGGCTCACTTCTGCGTGGCATCTCTAACACTATTCCACCTTCATATAATTTAAGATCAAAATATTTTAAATATCCCGTTGATGGAACCATATATCCATAATAATAATCTTCAAATTCATTGATTTTATAAACATTCACTTTGGAAACTCTTCTATATTTAAATAATTTTTCTTTATCTTTCATTCCATATGAGCCAAATAATTTGATTGCGTCATCTGTGTGAATACTTCTTTTTTCTATCTCTATATCCATCGATATTAATTCATGCATCCGCTCTTTTACTAAAAGCACAAATTCTTCATCTAGATGTACATCCCCTTTGATCATTGAATAATATCCTGGTCCCACCGAATATAGCATCCGCACTTTTTCTATTTTTTGATCTTTTGCAACATCGTGCACTGCTTTCACGAATAACATGCACATGCTTCTTCTATATGTATTGTATCCTATAATTGATTCCCCTGTCAGAAAACTAATTTCACAATCTTGTTCCAATAATTTATGCAATTCGCACAATTTATCATTTACCAATACTAATAAGATATCATATTTAAAATCTTGTCTAAAATCATTTGCAATTGTTTTATATGTAGTACCCGCTTCATACTGTTTCATTACATTTCCTATCTTAATTGTATACATTTGATTCATATCAATACCCTCACTAAATTGTATAAAATGGATGTTTAATTTCTGCTCCTTTTAGTTCTAATTTATCATGATTATTCTTTGTAACTTCTAACATATTTTCTTGCATTCTTTCTAAGTATTCGCACATATCTTGAATAAAAATATGTTCAATACCATAGTGCCCTGCATCTAGGATGACTAACCCTCTATCACTCGCATCGATTCCTTCATGGTGCCCAATATCTCCTGTGATTAATATGTCTGCTTCTTGGCGAATCGCCGTTTCTATCGTACTTTTCCCAGATCCAGGCAGAATCGCCACTTTTTTCACTAATTTATTGTCCATGTCATCGCCCGTCGAAAACACCTTTACATCTTTTAACCCAAAGATTTCTTTTACCTCTTTTGCATATGCATTTATGGTGATTTTTCTACCTTCCTCTACATATCCTATTTTCCCCAATCCTTCTTTTTGTTCTATCTCCGTAAATTCCAATGGAAGGGTATGTTCTAATTGAAGCATTTCACTTGCTAGATCAGCCATTCTTACAATGTCATAATTGGTATGCATTGCATAATAGCTGATATCAGCTTGAATTAATTGTATGATTCTATTTGATATAAAATTCTGATTATTCACCTTTTTAAGTGGTGAAAAAATAAGAGGATGATGTGTTAGTAACATATCAGCCCCCCATGTAATGGCGTCTTCTATCACAGCATCGGTTGCATCCAACGCCACATAAATTTTCTTTATTTCTTTGTCATCTCTTCCCACTAGCAACCCTACATTGTCCCATTCATAAGCTTTGTTTGGCGGGAAGTCTTGCTCAATCTGTTGTAAGATTTCGTTGCACTTCATAAGCCACCTCTAATTCTTCTCTCAACTCTTTCATTCTATGCTCAATATGTTCCCCTACTTTATTCTTAAGAGACTTCACAACCTCTTCTTTCACTGCGATTTCTTTATTAATAAACTGTATTAATACTGGATGTTTTCCCTTGATTAAATATCTACCATACTGCAATTCCGCTTTAGTATACGGAGTATCCTGTCCACGAATCGCTTTCATCATGGGGTAATATTTACCGTCTTCGTACACCATATTTTCTTCAATGATTTTCCAAGCATTCTCACTTAAATATGTACGAACACGATCAATTTCCGACTGTGGTTGCAATACGATTTCCTGTAGATCTCCCCACAATCTTCGATCTTGATCGAGGATTTTAATTACTAATCCACCACCCATCCCTGCTATAATAATCGCCGTTGCTTCGCCGGCACATAGTGCTTTCATTCCATCCGATTGTCTCGTGATAATTTGCTTATCTAGACCATATCCTGCCACATGATACTTAGCTCTTAAATATGGTCCTTCATTAATATCCATTGCAAATACTCTGGTACATTTTCCAGATTGTATCAAATAAATAGGGATATATCCATGATCAGTCCCAATATCCGCAACAATCTTTCCTGGTTCAATCATATCTGAAACCGCTTGTAATCTCTGTGATAATTCCATAGCTTCCTCTATATTCTAATCTAAATAATCTCTAAGTTTACGACTGCGACTTGGATGACGCAATTTACGTAAAGCCTTTGCTTCAATTTGACGAATACGCTCTCTTGTTACATCAAATTCTTTTCCTACTTCTTCTAATGTTCTAGCTCGTCCATCATTCATTCCGAAACGTAATCTTAATACTTTTTGCTCTCTTTCTGTCAACGTATCAAGCACCTCTCCTAATTGCTCTTTTAATAACGCTGCTGCCGCTGCTTCTGCAGGAACTGGTACATTATCATCTTGGATAAAGTCTCCTAAATGGCTATCTTCTTCCTCACCGATTGGTGTTTCAAGAGATACTGGTTCCTGAGAAATTTTAAGAATCTCACGTACTCTTTCTACAGGCATATCAAGTTCTGCTGCTATTTCTTCTGGTGATGGTTCACGACCTAATTCTTGCAACAATTGTCTTGATACACGAATCAATTTATTGATTGTCTCTACCATGTGAACTGGAATACGAATCGTTCTAGCTTGATCTGCAATTGCTCTTGTTATCGCTTGGCGAATCCACCATGTTGCATACGTACTGAATTTGTATCCTTTATGATAGTCAAACTTTTCTACTGCTTTAATCAATCCCAAGTTTCCTTCTTGTATAAGATCTAAGAACAACATTCCACGTCCTACATAGCGCTTTGCAATACTTACTACTAGACGTAAATTGGCTTCTGCTAATCTTTTCTTTGCTTCTTCATCGCCATCTTCCATGCGCTTTGCTAATTCGATTTCTTCTTCCGCTGTTAAAAGTGGAACCTTACCGATTTCTTTTAAATACATACGAACAGGATCTTCGATACTGATTCCGTCTGGTACCGTCAAATCGATTTTTTCCACATCAATTTCTTCCTCTTCATCAATTATATCGGCCTCATCTGGTGTTTCTTCTGTTTCTTGAATACGGAGTACATCTATCCCACTTGCTTCTAAAAACTCGAATACCTTTTCCATCTGCTCTGTGTCAAGTGATAATTCCGCCATCATTTTATTTACTTCTTCAAGCTCTAACACATTTTTCTTTTTCTTTCCTAGGGTCACCAATTCTTTTAATTTTTCTTCAAACTTCAACATATTTTCTTCCATCGCGTTATCCTCCATAAATTCGTTAATATTTTATCCTTAATTGAGTGAAATATGCAATTTTTCTAAGTCTTCTAATGCTCTTTTATTAGTCATAATCCTTTGCAACCCTATGATATCCATAGGATCTAATGTAGCAGTTGTATGAGCCAAACTTATACGCTTCACTTTTATAATGGTTTCTTTTATTGCCTTTTCTTGTTCTTCTTTTGTAGTCAATTCTTTGATTCTTGTATGAAATAAACTAGCTACTTCCCTGTGTTCTTCTTCATCAGTAAAGTAGTTAATGATTTTTGCTGGATTAACTTTACCGTCCTCATATTGTTCATATAATAATTTTGCAACTTGTTGGTACATCGGTAATGTAAAATCCTCTGGCTGTATATATTTCTTGACCACTCGAAATACCTGTTCTTCCGCCGTCAGCCAAGTGAGAAGTATTTTTTGCGAAGTTAAACTTCCATCTTCTTTTTTCTTATCACGATTCAGCGTTGATTTTGGCTTTTCGATTGGTGTGACCAGCCCTTTTTTCACTGCAGTTTGGGCAACTAGCTTCTTCAGACTGTCTGGACTAATTCTATATTCTAATGCAACTGCTTCTATATAGTTATTTCGCTCTAATTCTTCTTCAAACTCTAATAGGCGTTTTGCCACTTCATTGTAGAAAGATGTTTTCCCCTCTGGTGTCTTCATGTCATAATCTCGTTCTAACACTTCTAAACTATAAAGGAATCCATTTCTTGCCTTTCCTATGCGTTCTTCAAAAGCCTCTGCACCTTCCGCTTTAATAAACTCATCAGGGTCTTTATACGGATCCATACGTAGCACTTTTGCCGAAACTCCTGCTGCCTTTAAAATAGGAACTGCCCGAAGCGCTGCTCGTGTTCCTGCTTCATCACTATCATATGTCAAATAAACGTCTTGTACATATCGCTTGATGAGGGATGCTTGTCCTGATGTAAGTGCCGTCCCAAGCGAGGCAACTGCGTTAGTAAAACCAGCTTGATGTAGCGCTATCACATCCATATAACCCTCACATATAATAAAATATGGTTTTCTAGATGTTCTAGCTCGATTCAAACCATACAAGTTTCGACTTTTATCAAATACCGCCGTCTCTGGCGAGTTCAAATATTTAGGTTTCCCATCCCCCATAACTCGTCCACCAAAACCGATAACGCGATTGTTTGCATCCATAATCGGGAACATTACTCGATTCCAAAACTTATCATACATTCCTTGTTTTTCATCTACATTCACAAGTCCTGATTTTGCTATTACTTCATCTTGGTATCCTTTGGTCTTTAAATAACGATATAAGTCGTTACTATATTTATTAGAAAATCCCAAACCGAACTGTTTCATCGTTTCATCTGTCAACTCACGATCTGCTAGATATTTGTAAGCAACTTGACCATTTTCACTCTTTAGTTGTGCATAAAAATATTTCGCTGCCAATTTATTCATTTCTAATATAACTATTTTGAGATTTTCTTTTTCTTTTGCTTCCTTCGAATACTCTATTTCAGGTAGTGTAATTCCTGCACGATTTGCAAGCATAGCTAGTGCTTCTCCAAACGTGTAATTCTCATATTCCATAACAAAGGTAAACACATTTCCCCCTGCTCCACATCCAAAGCAATAAAACATCTGCTTTTGTCGACTTACAGAAAAAGACGGTGATTTTTCATTATGAAATGGGCATAATCCAAAGTAAGAACTCCCTTTTTTTTGCAGTCTTACATAACTAGAAATTACGTCTACTATATCATTTCTACTTCTTACTTCTTCTACAATTTCATCTGAATAATACATGTTTCCTCCGTCCTCTTTTATGTGGAAAAATCTTCTCCCTAATATATATATTCGACAAAACTTTTTGATTTCCTTTAAATTTGCCAAGATTTTGGAACAAATATTTCTTGGAACACTTTTACCGAGTATGGATCTGTCATTCCTGCTATATAATCACAGATAACATGATCTTTCGCCTCAAGGTTTTCTTGTATGCGTTCTATATAATGATTCGGTAATTCATTGGGATGTGCAACAAAATAATGATATAGTTCAGTAACCATCTGAATCGCTTTTTTTTCTTCCGATTTTGCTTCTGGATTCATATATACATTGGTAAACATAAACTTCCTTAGGCCTTTCATCGCTTGCTCTATTTCTGGTGACATGCAAATATCTGGTTTATCCATACTTTGTTTTATAATGTCATTAATTAATGTATTTAGTCGGACTCGTGTCGTCCCACCTAATATTTCTCTATATTCAATAGGCACGTCTGTTTCCGATAATATACCCCCTCGGATAGCATCGTCTATATCATGATGCAAATATGCTACCTTATCTGATATTCTTACAATCTTTCCTTCTAATGTACTAGGTTTCCCTTTAGTCTGATGATTCAAAATTCCATCTCGAACCTCTTTCGTCAAGTTCAAACCTCTTCCTTCTTTTTCTAACAATTCAACCACGCGCACTCCTTGAATCGCATGTTCGAATCCAAATGGACAAACTTCATTAAGCGCACGCTCTCCCGCGTGCCCAAATGGTGTATGACCCAAATCATGTGCTAGCGCAATTGCTTCTACCAAATCTTCGTTCAATCGAAGCGCCTTAGCAATCGTTCTTGCATTTTGTGCCACCTCTAATGTATGCGTCATTCTTGTACGGTAATGATCACCTTTGGGAGACAGAAACACTTGTGTTTTCTGCTTTAGTCTACGAAAAGATTTACAATGCAAGATTCGATCTCTATCTCGTTGAAATACTGGGCGCAAATTGCAATGTTCTTCTTCCACATCTCTTCCCACTGACTTACTACTCAATGTAGCATACGGACTTAAATATTCTAATTCTCTCTCTTCTAACTGCTCTCTAATCGTCATATCCATCCCTCTTATTTGTGATCACATCTATTGGCTAGTTGCTTCTTCAATTGTCTTATAAATATTAATTTTATCATTATTTACATTATATGACAAGACAACTCCACCATGTATAGGTGTGCTATAAATCATACAATTATACTGAAGTAATTTCTCTATTGTTTCTTCATGTGGATGTCCATAAATACTGTCTATTCCTGCTGAAATTAATGCGATCTTAGGCTGTACAATATCCAGAAATTCCTCAGATGTAGAATTTTTCGAACCATGATGTGAAACTTTCAATACCAATGCCTCCGTTTCCAATATATCGGTTAACATTTCTTCCCCTTCTCCTTCTACGTCCCCTGTAAACAACATATTAAAAGATGCCAATTGCAGTTCTAGTACCATAGAACTTGCATTTCCTATTTCCCCTTCATATAAATTAGTTGGTGCAAGATAGGTAAGTGACATATCACCTTCTGTCAACACATCACCTTCTTCCATGACTGCCACTTTCGTATCATTGTCCATCGCTAATGTAACCAGTTCACGAATCGCATCATCCCAAAACTGTTCTGGGCATACGACTAAGGTTTCTATTTGTACACCTATCATTTGTCGCTCAAGCATCTCCGCAATCCCACTATAATGATCAATATCTCCATGTGATACCAAAACATATTCCAATTTATCTACCCCTATCGAACGCAGATAGGGTTCAATTCGATATTTTCCAACTTCGCTTATATCACTACTTCCTCCATCTATGAGATAATCAGTTCCTTCCGGTCCTCTAATATAGAAACAATCTCCTT
>JAWXVA010000004.1:0-63985 GCA_044425815.1 Eubacteriales bacterium | reverse complement strand
TCACTCTGTTGTCGTCTCGTTCACATCTCTGTCAGAAGCGACTTGCTAAGAATATCACTACTGGAAGCTTTTGTCAATAACAATTTTCAAATTGTTTCAGATAATTTAGACAATTCTTTTTTATCTAGAATCGAATACAAAAAGAGTACAGTATCAAAAAATTGGATATATGACTGTACTCTTTATTCATCTAGGCGATTTCTACCCCTCTTTACTATATACCATAATTTCTTGTATTGTCTTAAGCGATTTCAAACCTTCTTCTAAGGTAATATAATCAGATGTGTTTTCCGCAATCGCTCTGTGAAATGCCTCTATTGCAAGATAATGACTTGAACCGTAGTAAGTTTTCTCTCCTTCTCGTATTTCATCCTCACAAATCCTTTCAATGCTGTTATCTTTTTTTATTGCATCACATTTATGATCCTGCATTCGTATAATAGCTTCCTCACATACCACCTCAATTTCAACGGAAGAGTTTGCACAATAAGCATTTGTCGCAAAAAATATTCCAGTCCCACCATTTTCATACTCAAAGAAAGCTGATGCCGTATCTTCCACTTCAATATCATCTAATGAGTAATTCATAATATTTCCTCTAATTGTTTTGAAATCCCCCACTATATATTGCATCAAATCCAAAGTATGGATAGATTGATTAATCATCACTCCACCTCCAGATTGTTGTAAGACGCCTCTCCAAGGACCTGCATCATAATAATTTTGCTTTCTACACCACGTAACAACTCCTTTGATCCCTAAAAATTTACCATATCGTTGTGTTTGAATAATCTCTTTCAAAACTTTCGCCGTCTTATTATATCTATTTTGCAAACACACACCAATTTTAACATCTTCTTCATATTTTAGTAATGTTTTACCTTCACTATACGATAAAGCAACGGGTTTCTCCGTAAAGATATGTTTTTTGTGTTTTGCAAATAATTTGATTGCTTCGGCATGTAAATAGTGTGGCAAGCAAATATGTACACAATCAAATTCTTCCTTACTAACCATTTCTAACATGTCCGTATAAAAAGGAACAGGAGACAGCATTTTTTTACTAGTATCTGTATCGCAAGTGCAGATAAGTTCTCCATAATGACTATTTTCAATCGCCTGCAAATGCGTAGCAGAAATAGTTCCTAATCCTACCACTGCAACTTTTACCATATTCAACTTCTTCCTTCCTACTATTTTCTATTGTATGACTCAAAAAATTCATTTACATCCGGCCCCTATTTTTATATAACTCGAGCACTGCTTTGTGCTTTTATGCATAATTCTACCGCCTTAAACGCATGTTCTTGAGTCATAGCATTTTCTGTCCGATTGATACAATCTAATATAAATTCTCCAAAGAACGGAAAGCCTACTTTTCCATCTACGCACTCACTATGCTCTCCGTGTTGATCTACCCAATAAACATGATTTTCTCTTGCATCTACACCTACATTCACAAATTTTCTTAGTTCTATGTAGCCTTCAGTTCCTAAAATAAACGTCCTCCCATCTCCCCAAGTGCATAAACCTTCAGGCGTAAACCAATCTACTCTAAAATAACAAGTAGCTCCATTATCTGCAATTAAATTAGCATCTCCAAAATCTTCTAACTCTGGATACTGCGGATGATTGTAGTTAGAAACACTACTATTTACAAGTGTCGCATCTGTAGCTCCTGTATAGTATAAAAATTGTTCTATTTGATGACTTCCTATATCACATAAAATACCGCCGTATTTTTCCTTTTCAAAAAACCATTTAGGTCTTGATGGAGCATTTAACCTATGCGGTCCTAAACCTACCACTTGCAAAACTTTTCCAATTACGCCTTGATCAATTAGATATCCTGCATACACTCCTGCTTCTGATAGTATACGTTCACTATAAGAAACTGCATATTTTTTCCCCGTTTCTTTACATACTGCTTTTACTTCTTCTAGCTGTTCTAAGGATACCATTGGAGTCTTATCTACAAAATAATCTTTTCCTGAACGCATAACTCGAATTCCAAAAGGAGCACGGTCACTCGGTATACAAGCAGACGCTACTAATACAACTTCATCATCAAGCAACACTTGTTCTTCACTATCCGCTATTTTCGCTTGTGGGAACGTTTGTAAAAATTTCGCTACTTTCTGAGCATCTGGGTCATACACCCATTTTAACGTAGCACCCGCCTTCACTAAACCTTCCGTCATACAATAAATATGTCCATGATCTAATCCGACAGCGGCTATTATAAATGTATTTTTTTCCACGACTTTTTCCACTTTAGCCTGTGGCATATAATTCATTCCATCTTTTCTATCCATCATATACTCCTTCCATATAAATCGCTTAGTAGGATCCTTTTGTATCGAATACTATATTTTTTTCTTCTTTCACCCTGGATACTTGGCATCTTTTTTGTAATTCTTCATAAAACAATCCTTCATCAAAAGGGATTGCTATTGGCTTTTTCAACCATGAAGATAAGTGAATCGCATTAGATAAAATCAATCCATTGATCCCTTCTTCTCCTTCTGCGATCAAAGGCTCTCCTCTGAGAATATTGGCAGCAAACGCATTTACAACGCCTGGATGTTCTGGATTTTCATCATTTATTTCAATCTTATGTTTCTTGCACTTTGGTTTGTCAAATCCACCAGTAGCTTTTTTACAAAACGTTCTTTCATTTTCTTCTAATTCCCAAAAGGTTAATTGATTATCCTCACAAACCAATTTCCCGTTTTCCCCTGTGATTTCCAACCGATTTGTTCCTGGCGTATCTCCTGTTGTCGTTACAAATACTCCTGTCGCTCCAGTTTCAAACTCCAAGTAAGCTGTAACATCATCTTCTACCTCAATATCATGCCATTTCCCCTCATGGCAAAAAGCTTGTACCTTACTCGGCATACCACAAATCCATTGTAGTAAATCTAAATTATGAGGACATTGATTCAGAAGAACACCTCCGCCTTCTCCTTTCCATGTTGCACGCCATGCACCACTTTCATAATATATATCTGTACGATACCAATCTGTTATAATCCAGTTCACACGCTTAATTGCTCCCACTGTCCCGTTTTGCACAATTTCTCGCATTTTTCGATAAACGGGATTTGTCCTTTGATTGAACATCATCGCAAATACTCTATCGGTTTCTAAAGCAACCTTATTCATTTCTCGTACTTGTTTTGTATAAACTCCTGCTGGCTTTTCGCACAACACATGTAACTGATTCTCAAATGCCAACACTGATAGTTCTGGATGCTGATAGTGTGGTACAGCTATTAACACTGCATCACATACTCCGCTTACGATTAAATCCCTTCCCTCCAAGAAACTAGTGATGGAAGCAGGAAACATCGAAACAATTTTATCCACTTTGTCTTGATTCCTATCTGCAACTGCCACAATTTCAATTTCTGGAGTTCGCTTTTTTAACCAATTTTCTACATGTGTAGTCCCCATATTACCCAGTCCAATCACACCCATTTTTATTTTTTTATTCATTTTCTCTTCTCCCATTATTTCTGTCACTATTAGCGAATATCATATGCTGACTTAACCTTAATATCTCGCAACATATCCGCAGTGACATGGCTGTCTATTTCTTGCTTAGAAATCCTTATCGTTTTGACTTCATTCGGCAACAAGTCAAAACTATTATCACTCGATACAAAATCAAATTCCATACTATCTAACCACACATATTTAGCATATTCATCTGATACTATATTCATAATAAATTCATCTTCACTGTCCTTCACATCTATTTCTATTGTTGGTTTAACAAATTCGAAATGCTTTGGCTTGACAAATAATAATGTAGAATCACTGATACAAATTCCATCCTCTAATAATTGATAAGACAAATAGATGCTCTTTTGCTGCATTTTATTCAGCAGCATCTCTTTCATTTCTATTCTGCATCCGTGGGTCACACCTAATCCTGCAACTTCTAGTGCAATTACCTCTTGCTGAAGTATCTCATTAGTTAGCGTTGAACGAATTTGCCATTTCAACACACAAGTATGCGCATCCAATGTTTCACTGCATATTTTCAAATCAACTACTTTCTTCTCTTCAATTGCGCAACAAGTAATCGGTGCATAAAAACGTTTTGCATAATAATGTAACGGCTTCCAACGATTGAAATAATCAATGGATGACCAACTAGCTACTGGCCAACAATCATTTAGTTGCCAATATAAAGAGCCCATGCATCGACCACGATTAGATCTCCAGTGTTCTACCCCATACTTTATTGCTTCAGCCTGTAAAATCTGTGATGCGTATATCAGATTTTCTAATTTTTTAGGATACAGAAAATTATCTGCTAGATACAGTAAAATTCTTCCATTTGCTGTACCATTTTTTTGGTGATTCTCCATAACATCAGAAAATATATTTCTATCTTCTGGTAATGTGAAATTTTCGACTGTTTTAAGTGATGGAAATGACTGGAACCCAAATTCGGAACAAAAACGGAAAAAATATTTTCTGTATTCTGTAAATGGCTTTAATCTATGCCACACATCCCAATAATGTACATCGCCTCTATTCTCATCATTTGGATTATCAAAACTTCCACCTGATGAAGGAGATGCCAACCAATAAAATCTATCTGGGTCCACTTCTTTCGCAATTTGTGGCAGCACCCACTCAAATTGTTTAATGTAGTCTGCTTTATGATACGGATCATTTCCAAATCCCATATCCCAGCCTGACCATCCCCATTCCAGTTCGTTATTACCACACCATAATGCAATACATGCATGATGCCGTAATCTTTTCATATTAATCTTTGTTTCTTCTATAACATTGTGTGCAAATTCATCCGTAAATCGATATACCGCACAAGCAAACATCAAATCTTGCCACACCATAAGACCTAGCTTATCGCAACTATCATAAAAATTATCATCAAAGAAATATCCACCGCCCCAAACACGTACCGTATTATAGTTCGCTTTTACACATTGCATCAATAAATTTTCTGTACGTTCTTGTGTAATTCTAGGTAATATACAATCTTCTGGAATATAATTTGCACCCATTGCGAATACTGAAATTCCATTTACGCACAATTCAAAACTTTCTCCATATTCATCTGGCTCTTGTCGAACCGTTAAAGTTCTAAGTCCAATATTTAATTCTCGTTCATCTAATAACACTTCTTCTGAATAGATTGCCACTTTCCATTTATAAAGCGGATGTTCTCCATATCCATTTGGCCACCATAATTGTGGACTCTCAACTTTAAAAGATATCGTTTCCTCCCAATCACAATCCCACTGATTTATTACCTCGCCACTAGGATCCATAAATTCTGCTTTTATCTTAATCGAATTAGCATATGAAACTTTTTCATCTAGATCCGTAACCAACACATCTATTGTCAGGTCCACTTCTCCATCATTATGATTTTGATGTATTACACAATCATCTATTCTAGCTCTATTAAACGCACAGATGCTAATACTTCTAAATATTCCCATATCAGGTAATTGCGGTGCCCAATCCCAGCCATACATACAATGCGATTTACGAACATGCATAAATCCATCTATTGTATCCGAAGTCGTATATAGCGAATCAGCTTTATATAAATCTAGTGCATATTGTGTAGCTGATAAAAATATAACTTCAATTGTATTTAAACCAATCTTCAAAATATTTTTGACATTTAAATCCCAAGTTCTATGCATATTATTAACTACTGCAACTTCTTGCTGATTCACAAATACTTTTCCATAAGTGTCTAATCCTTCACAATGTAATTCAATACACTCATTTTCTAAAAATCCTTCTGCTACTATAAACTCTCTTTTATACTTAAAATCATTGCGCAATGTTTCCAGTACTATTTCCTCATTATTTCTATAATAAGGGTTTGGTATCAAATTATGCTGCAACAAATCATTACAAACCGTACCTGGTACAGTAACTTTGTACGTATCCTTTGAATCCAATTGTCCAAATTCCCATATTCCATCTAATGTAATTTTTGTCATATCATTATCCTTTCAATCCTGATGAAGATATCCCTTCGATAAAATAATCTTGTGCACAGAAGAAGATAATGATCGGAGGTGCTATTGATAATACTGACATTGCAAAAATCTCATTCCATGCTGCCGCCGACCCTAAATCTAACGTCATTCTCAACGCCAATGACAACGGATACTTATTTACACTAGATATATAAATTAAAGGTTCAAAAAATGCATTCCACCCCCATATAAAATTAAATAATGCAACTGAAATTAATGCTGGTTTACACAACGGCATTAAAATATCTGTATAAATTCTCCATGTGCTACATCCATCAATCGATGCTGCTTCATCTAATTCTTTTGGAATCCCTCTAAAAAACTGTATCAATTGAAAAATAAAAAAAGAATTTCCTGCAAACATAGCTGGTACAATAAATGGCAAGTACGTATTCAACCACTGAAGGTCTCTAAACAACAGATAACGTGGTATAATAAGCACCGAACTTGGTAACATTAATGTGGCCAACATTGCCGTAAAAAGAATTTTTTTTAACGGAAACTCAAATCGCGCAAAACCATATGCAACAATCGAACATGAAATCACCGTAAAAATCGTCGCTGGAATTACCAAGATAAATGTGTTTTTGAAAAAAGTTGCAAATGTATATTCTCCTACACCTTTCCAGCCCTCTATATAATATTGAATATCTAACGTTGGTGGAATGATACTAATTGAATTAAAGATATCACTTGTTTCTTTAAACGAGGATGCTAGCATCCATAATAATGGATATATCATTACAATACCCAGTACAGATAAAAATATATACGCTACTATTTTTTGCAGTATATTTTTGTTTTTAACCATTCTATTCTCCTCCATCTCCATAGTAAACCCATTTTTTAGAGCTCAAAAATAGTAACCCTGTTACTAGCATAATAACCACAAATAATATCCAAGATTGTGCACTTGCGTATCCCATTTTATAATATGTAAATGAATTTTCATAAAGCATCATTCCATATAGATATGTTGAGTTCATTGGACCTCCACCTGTAATTACAAATGCCGTTGTAAATTCTTGAAATGCTCCAATTGTCTGCATAATGATATTAAAAAATACAGTCGGTGTTAGTAATGGTAACGTAATCTTAAAAAATTGCGCCACCTTAGTCGCACCATCAATGGCTGCAGCTTCATACAATGAATCTGGTATTTGTTTTAAACCTACAAAAAATAAAACCATAGAAGAACCGAATTGCCATACTGCCAACATGCTAATTGTCGGCAATGCTAAATCTTTATTCCCCAACCAATTTATTGCTGGAATATTGATAATTTCTGTCACTTGATTCACTAAACCGTCATAAGCAAATAAGAATCTCCAAATTACAGAAACTGCTATACTCCCTCCTAAGATGGAAGGTATGTAATAGATGGTTCTGAAAATTTTAATTCCTTTTAAATCCATACTTAGAATCATTGCGATGAACAATGCAAACAACAATTTACAAGGCACTGCAATAAATACATACGTGGCAGTCACCCTTAAACTTTGATAAAAATCTTTATCTGCCGTAAAAGCTTTTATATAATTCTCTAGTCCTATGAATTTCCAATCATTTGCTAAACTTAAATCTGTAAATGAATACACAAATGAAGAGATAAAAGGATAGAGCTGAAATACAGATAATCCAATGATGAATGGTAGAACATATAATAACCCAATATATTTTCTTGAGCGATATCCCATAATAGCCTCCTTACTAAGAACGCTCCAATCATACTAGGACGATTGAAGCGCTAACTTTTCTAATAATTATTCTCGAAGCGTCGCACACGCTGCTTCCAACTCTGTCAAAATATTCGTTGCTGTTTCTTCTACTGTTTTTTCTCCATAACCAAACAGCTCTATATTATCACTAATGATTTTTGATAATTCACTGTTAAATGTTGCTTCGTGATATCCCAAGCCTGGATTATCAATCGCAATTTCAATTGCTTTTGATACTAGTATATCTTGAACACCTGTTTCTTCTAATATTGTTCTCGCCGCATCTGTTACTGGTACTCCACGAACATCTGCAAGTATCTCTATACATTCTTCATCATTGTAGAAAAAGTCTAAAAATTTTGCTGCTTCCTCTGCATTTTCACTATTAGAATTGATACACAATAAATTTGTTGGGTAAATACTTGCTCCTGAAGATACTGCATCTTCATATGTTGGTACTAACATTACATCTAATTCCATATCTGGATATGATGGTATCGTAGATGCAACCTGTATAAACATTCCCATTTCATCATTAAGCCACTTAGGGAATTGTTCTGTTTGCTCTGCATAAATTGCACTTTCCTCGTATGGTAATATAACGCCATTATCAATATATGCTTCTAACATTTCTAACGCTTCAATCAAATCTTCCTCTGTACAACCAACCTCATAATTTTCTGTCACAAATTCTTGTCCTTTTTGTGCCAACATCATTTTGATTAAGCTTGATCCACTTGGAAATTCATTTAACAAATAATTATCTTCATTTTCTGCATTAATTGCAGTCCCAACTTCTAATACTTTATCCCATGTCCAATATGTACTATCTGACGAATCTAATCCATATTCTTCAAAAAATGTTGTATCAACAATAAGTGTGGTTACATTCAAGCCCGTAGGTAGCCCTTGTAATTCATCACCTACCCAACAACCGCTATATACCGACTCTTCAAAACCAGACAAATCGAGAATGCCTTCAAACTCTCTTGGATCAGTAAAATAACTATCTTGCTCATACAGCTCATAAATCCAGCTATAATCTACTTGTATAATGTCTGCTGCTGTATTTCCTGCAAGTTGAGTTACAAGTTTCTCTTTATATCCATCCCATCCACTATATTCCACTTCGATGGTCACATTAGGATTCTGCTCCATATATAGATTTACAGCTTCAATCGTCGCTTCATGACGACTGTCACCGCCCCACCAGGAGAATCTTAATGTGACTGGTTCTACACTTGCTTCCTCCACAGTCTCGGTACTCGTTTCCGTTACTTGTGCTGAATCTTGATTTTCCCCACTGCTTCCACATGCTGATAAGCAAGAAAATGCCATTGTAGCTACTAATAACGACGAAATAATTTTGTTCTTTTTCACTATTTTTTCCTCTCTTTCACTTCTTTTTTTGTGCTTTTAGTATAACATTACGGTTTATACAAAAAAAGGCACCTAACAAGTAAAAAAGTATCACTTAAAATTCGAATTCACCAAAAGGTATCATTTCACTCTTTAAATTCACATTTTCTTTACAAGTAGGTGCATTTACTGTTTAATATTAATTAGGTAATACAGAACTTCTATATTCTCTTGGTGTACATCCATAATATTTTTTATAGGCACGGGTGAAATTTTTGGAATTACTATATCCAACCAATTCTCCTACATCATATATTCTATATTTTGAAGAATTTAGAAGTATTTTCGCTTTCTGCATGCGCATTTGAAGCAGATAATCAGAAAATGAAATGCTTTCATGTTCTGTAAAAACACGACTAATAAAAGAGGGACTTCTTTCCATTTTATCTGCTACAGAAATCAAAGTAGCGCATGAAAGATTCTCCTTCATAATTTGCTTTGCTTCATTCAAAAAACTCTCGTAATAACCACATTCTACTTCGTTACCATTGTTTTTGTCTAATTCACGTTTAACTTTTTCAAAAACCTCTTGAATTTCGCTATGGACTGTTGGTTTTATAATATAAAAAAATACTTGAGCTGAAATAGCCTCCTGTGCGTATTCAAACTTTCTATGCGCTGATAATAAAATAACTTTGGTATTTGCATTTTCCTTATATATTGCTTTTGCTAATTCAATTCCGTTCATTTGAGGCATTTCAATATCTGTAAGCACTGCATCTACTGCATGATTCCTGATATAGTCTAGTGCTGCTTTGGCATTATCTTCCACTCGTACGACCTCAAACCCGACTTGATTCCATGGAAAATATTGTGCTAGACCACTGCGAATATCATATTCATCATCCACTATCATTAATTTATACACACCACCACTCCTTCACCCCTGAATATAAATACACGTTTGATTCGATAGAAAGGATTCACTACAATGAGCAAATCTCGTAAAAACAACGTACTACTTTTTCTCTTCACATGTATCACCCCTATTCTACTTCTAGGTATGCTTTTATCGTATATTTCTTATGTCAGTATAACAGAAGAAATCAAAAAAAACAACTCGACGCTATTGACTCAAGTATCACAAAACATCAATTATATCATTGCAGATATCGATACGACTGCTCTTGCTCTCACGACAAATTATCAAATCACCTCTACGTTCTATGATATTGTTTCTACCGAGAAAATGAACTATTACGAAAGTATCAGGTATTCGACCATCAAAGAATTACTAGATGCTCAAATAAGCACAAAATCTTACATAAACTCCATTTACATTGCTTTTGAAGATGTGCCTGACAGCTTTTTTTCCACAAACGCTGGGTTACTCAAGAAAGAAGTTTACTCTGATAATACGGACTGGACGAATTATATTAATTATGAATCTGACACCAATAATTACTCGCATTTAAATATATTAGATTCACGCAACGTAGTCATCTCCTTCTATCGTCAATTTTCCTTCGGGATGCCATTAAAAAATAGTGTCATGGTGCTAAACCTTAATCAATCTGTATTAGAAGATACGCTAACCGAATTATCTTTATCAGATGGTCAAGTAACCTTTATTACAAATTCAGATGAAATTCTAGTTTCTAGCAATGCTTCAATGAATGAATTATGGCAATCTGAATTGCAAACATTACTTCAAACAGACCTACCTTACTTTGAACTCACTGTGGGTAATACAGCATATTTTATTTCGAAAAATACGGACTCCACTGCTGGATTGCAATATTTTCTTATCAGTAATAAACATAACTTATACGCTGTTCCATATACTATGTTGTCTATCGTGTTAATTGTTATTCTATTATTAGTAGTATTTACATCTATACATTTTGCTATTCTAAACCATAAACAATACACACGACTTAAAAATATTATTTCCATCCTTGAAGAATATGGTGATGATGTTGGCAGTGTTTCTAAAAAGCAACAAAACGAATATGAATATATAGCCTCACGTATCGAAGATAATTTTTTATTAAATAAATTTATAAACACTGAGCTTACTGCCAGAACATACGAAAAAAAATACCTTGAGATTACATCATTGCAATCACAGATTAACCCGCACATGTTATACAATACAATGGAAATCATTCAATGGAAAGCATGTAAGTTAACTAACAGTTATAATGACGTTGCACAAATGCTTGATTGTATATCTGGTTTAATGAAGTATTCTTTAAGTGAAATAAATACTTTTGTCCCTTTATCGAGAGAGATTAACAACACAGCTACTTATATTAAATTAATAAACCTAAGATATCCAAACCAATTTAATTTCATCTGGGATTACCCCGAAGCTATACTCAACCTACAATCCATGCGGCTTATTCTTCAACCTATTATTGAAAATGCAATTGCGCATGGCAGACGAAAAGATCACAGCTCTTATACTATAAGAATTAAGATATCTTATATAAATGATTTTGTTAAAATCAATATTTTTAATACTGGGCAAGGAATGACTTATGAGCAAAAAGGTCAATTACTTGATAGATTAAATTTAATTTTTGCACCAGCTAAAGGAATGGGTCTTTACAATATAAATAAGCGATTACAGCTACAATATGGAACAAAGTTAAGGATATATAGTTCCTATAATCGTGGAACTAGCGTTTCTTTCTCTTTTCCTGCACAACTTACAGATATCGTATCTGATTTTTAAAATCACACCAATGCAAAAGGACACTGTTCGTGCTCATGCATCTACAGTGCCCTTTTATTTATTCTGGCATAAATCCTTCAAATATAAAGATTTCAAAATCTTCTTTCGCATTCTCTAATTGTTCTTGCGACTTCACCGTCCAAGTCACGCTTAAGCACCTATATAATCTTCTACATATTTTTCTCGACAACTCTTCTTTATGCAAATGATTATAAGCAATAAAATCTGGTCTTGCTAACACATTTGTCAAAAGGTGTTCTACCATGAATAAGAGCACGGATTTTGTTTTAGATTCTTGATTCAAAGCCGATGACAATTGCCCTCTTATTATCTCTGGATGGTTTCGTTTATACCAAGCAGGTACAAGAGGATGAAAGGACTCCACGCAATACATACCTTCATATCTTCTTAATCGTTCATCTAAAAATTTACATATACTCATATCATTCCCTGGCATTTTCACTTCTACTATTAAAGGCACTTTACCAGATACAATTTCTAGTACTTCATCTAGTGTAGGGATTTTCTCTTTCGTATGAAGCAATGTGAATTGTTGTAATTCTTTCCAAGTATAATCACCGATTCCACCATTAACTCCACACATTCTATCCAATGTATTATCATGAAAAATGACTAGTATATTATCTTTCGTTAGTTGGACATCTAATTCGATTCCATAACCGCTACTTACAGCTTCCCGAAATGCCACGGAAGCATTTTCAGGAATCCCTTTATTAATATCGTGCAGCCCCCTATGCGCATAGAACCACCCAATCAGTTTTCTCGCTTCTTTTCTTTTTGAAAGACGTGGCAAAATCA
This sequence comes from Eubacteriales bacterium, assembly GCA_044425815.1. Taxonomy (GTDB): domain Bacteria; phylum Bacillota; class Clostridia; order Lachnospirales; family Lachnospiraceae; genus CAUPWF01. The sequence continues at coordinate 51,308 of JAWXVA010000004.1, read as the reverse complement.
AGTATAAATACAGCAAGGATATAAGTACTATTACTATTAAAACGACCAATGTTTTTTCTCCCAACTAGTTTTATTCTTTCCGAGCTAATTTACTCGTATCTTCTATTATTTATTTTTTCTACACTCTTAATCTTCTACGTCGAAATTCTCTAACAGACTCTCTTTTCTCTCTGGTATCGAATCTCCATGTTTTACTAAGTACATTGTTACAAATGCTATCGCCATGAAGGTTGCTGCATAAGGAAATAATGTCCGGTACGAGATATATTGTAGCAACACTCCCGACAATATCGGTGTTGCAATCTGTGCTGCCATAGAGAATGTGTAGTAAAGTCCTGTGTATTTTCCTATGTCGCTCCCTTTACTCATCTCCACAACCATTGGCAATGAGTTTACACTAATTGCTGCCCATCCAATTCCGATAACTGCAAATCCTACATTGATAATTGCATGATATTCCGATAGCGAAAATGCAAATATATAACTTGCAAACATCAGTATAATCCCAAGTAAAATACATTTTTTTCTTCCATATTTACTTGAAAGAATCCCGATTGGAATATAACTTAAGATAGCTGCCACTGTAGCAACCATTAAGCAATCAGCAAAACTTCCACCTGTAAGCCCCCATACTTCCGTCGCATATCTTGAAAATGCAGTCGTTACTGCATTGTAAGCCATAAACCACAAAAAAATAGAAATCAGGATAAGATTCAAGCTTCTTTGAACTTTTGAATCCAAGGATCTCGACTCTAAAAATTGCTCTTTCTTCGTTTCTTCTGGATATTCCTTGGCTATTTGTTCCGCAATTAACTTTTCTTTCGTTGTGAAAACCAAGATAATAACCGATAATATCATAATAAGTGCAATTCCCACAAATACATATAAATAACTAGGGCGTTCTCCCGAATTAACTGATGTGCTGATTAGAACCAAGGCATAAACTCCACCAACTGCCCCCATCAAATTAATCACAGCATTCGCTTTGCTACGAAGTGGTTTGGGCGTAACATCTGGCATCAATGCCACAGCTGGCGAACGATACATAGCCATTGCAACCAATGTCACTCCAAGTGCAACTACAAATAATATTAAATTTTCTGTTGAATCCGCATAAGGTAATAAAAGCATACTAATAATTGCTGCAATCGTTCCACCGATAATAAATGGGGTTCGCTTTCCTAATTTCGTATCCACTTTATCTGACAAGCTCCCAATCAACGGCAATAAAAAAAGTGCCAATACATTATCTGCTGACATTACTATTCCTGTTACAGTCTCGTCTAATCCAAATGTATTCTGTAAAATTAGTGGTATGATACTGTCATACATTTGCCAAAAAGCACAGATAGATAGAAATGCCAATCCTACAAAGTAGGTTCTTTTGTAATTTAATTTCATCATGTTCTCCTTCATTCACATATAATACTCAAAGTGTACCTTTCATTTATTCACACGTCAATGTTATTAACATTATTTACATGAAAATTTAACCAAAATCTCAACAAAAAAGACAGCTCCTAAATCTAGAAACTGTCTTCTTATACTACAGGGGATGAGGGAATCGAACCCCCACCAAAAGTTTTGGAGACTCCTATCATACCACTTGACCAATCCCCTTTGTGTATACTCGCATAATATACCACAAATAGGTTCTCATTGTCAATATTCCATAACTGGCAATTCTATATATTTTGTGTATTATTCGCACATTTTCTTTTACTTTTCCCCAACCTTTATTTATGCTATAAAATATAATCAATTGCTTCACGAATATTTTTCACACCTATAATTTTCATTCCTTTAATACTTCCAATTCCCTTCATCGACACTTCAGGCATAATGCATGTTTTAAATCCGAGTTTACTAGCCTCTGCCACTCGTTGATCTGCCATGTTCACAGCACGAACCTCGCCGCTTAATCCTACTTCCCCAAAAACAATGACACTCTCGTCCACAGGTCTGTTTTTATAACTAGAAACAATCGCAATAACGATTCCTAAATCTATCGCTGGTTCATTCATCTTAATTCCACCAGCTATATTAATATAAGCATCGCAGTTCCCCAGTTGTATTCCCACTCTTTTTTCCAACACCGCCATAAGTAAATTTACGCGATTGTAATCTGTTCCCGCTGCTGTTCTTCTTGGCATCCCAAAATTACTCTGGCTCACTAACGCCTGCACCTCTAGTAATATCGGTCTCGTGCCCTCCATAGAACATGCCACTACCGAGCCTGATGCATTCTCTGGCTTTCCACTTAACATGAATTCCGAAGGATTCTCTACTTCTTCTAATCCTGTACTTTGCATCTGGAATACCCCTATCTCATTAGTAGATCCGAATCGATTCTTCACACCTCGCAATATACGATACGATGCATGTCTATCACCTTCAAAATACAAAACCGTATCTACCATATGTTCTAACACTCTCGGTCCTGCTACAGTTCCTTCTTTTGTCACATGTCCGACTATGAATATAGATATACCTAACCCTTTCGCTAACTGCATCAAAACATTTGTTGATTCGCGTACCTGCGATACACTACCAGGTGCCGAACTCACATCTTCGTTATACATAGTCTGTATAGAATCAATAATCACAATTTCTGGCCTTTGATTTTCAATCACTGTTTTGATTATCCCTAGATTAGTTTCACAAAATAGCAATAATTCCTCTGTAAATGTCCCCATGCGATTCGCACGTAACTTGATTTGTTTCAATGATTCTTCTCCAGAAATATACAGTACCTTTTTCCCTCCTGACGAGATTTTTTGGCACACTTGTAGTAGCAGTGTCGATTTCCCTATCCCCGGATCTCCACCCACAAGGATGAGGGATCCCGCAACAATTCCACCACCTAACACCCTATCCAATTCACCAATATAAGTGGTGATACGTTCTTCGTTATCTGTTTCAACACTCGTAAGTGATACTACTTCTTGCACTTTATTTCTACTGTCCTTATAATCACTTTTTGCTAATTTCCCACTGATTTTTTCTTCTACAAATGTATTCCATTCTTTACACATCGGGCATTGTCCCAACCATTTATTCTCTTCATGTCCACAATTTTGACAGAAAAAAACACTTTTTGCTTTCGCCATCTCTTTTACTCTCCTATTAGGAAAAGTGGCTGTATCTCTACAACCACCCCTTTATAATCATCTCGTATATTATACTATTTGACCGCAATCTCTTACTAGACATTTCTTCCTAGCCACTTCTTATCCGTTGTTTTTATAGCTATTTCTTCTCAATAATAACTGACACATATTCGCCAGTGCCAAGTTCAACATTTGCACTAAGTTTTCCGCTTAAGTTCGTCACCATGGAACCAACTTCGTTTCCACCAACATTTACTGTGTATTCTTGCTTAGGCTCTAATTCTACTGTGATTTGTGCATCTTTATCACCTAATACCTCGAATGAAACCCCTATATCCGACATCATAAACGATTGAACCGCTGTTCCAGGAACTGATTCATATACAAACAATCCATTTTTTTCTAGTTTTGTAATTTCCGAGAATGTCTTCACCTTGTACAAATCCCCTTGAAACTCAAAGTCCTCTGCCTTCGTCTTTGTCGCTAACGAATAATCACCAAATGCAATCGTATTACTCGCTTCTATACATATAAGTTCTTTTGTCATCTCATCCTCCTTGAAGTAAAATTATTATCGTTATTATATCTGATTTCATCATGTTTTTCTAGCCTTTTAAATAAAATTTAAGACCTTCTTTTGTACTACCCACTTCGTAGCTTTGCCCTTCCATTACAGAACCATCCAACACTGCATCTGCCAACTTATCTTCCAATTCATTCTGTATCGCTCTGCGCAATGGGCGCGCTCCATATTTGGCATCCGTACCTTTTTCTAAAATAATTTTCTTCACCGATTCTCTTATGTGAAGCTTAATATTCATTTGCTTAGATACTCGATTCACAAAGCTTGCACATAATAACGAAACGATTTTCTTTAGATGTTCCTTCTCTAACACGTGGAATACGATGATATCATCAATTCGATTTAGGAATTCCGGTCTGAAAATCTTCTTCACTTCTTCCATTACGCTACTCTTCATTTTCTTATAATCTGCCGTGCTATCTTCTTTTGCAGCAAATCCAAGCTTCTTAGGTTCGATGATTGCTTTTGCCCCTGCATTGGAAGTCATGATGATAACTGTGTTTCTAAAATCTATTTTACGTCCTTGCGAATCTGTAATGTGTCCATCATCTAATACTTGTAATAAGATATTAAATACATCTGGATGCGCTTTTTCTATTTCATCAAACAAAATGACTGCATATGGATTTCTCCGTACTTTTTCACTAAGCTGTCCACCTTCCTCATGCCCTACATATCCCGGTGGTGACCCGATTAACTTCGATACACTATGTTTCTCCATATATTCAGACATATCAATTCGTATCATCGCATCTTCTCGTCCAAACAATGCTTCTGCTAATGCTTTTGATAACTCTGTCTTTCCCACTCCTGTTGGTCCTAAGAACAAGAATGAACCTATCGGTCTATTCGGATCCTTCAAACCTACTCGCCCACGTTTTACCGCTTTTGCAACAGATGTTACCGCTTCATCCTGTCCTATCACGCGTTTATGCAATACTTGCTCTAACTTTTGAAGCCTTACACTCTCCGTTTCTGCTAGCTTATTCACCGGTATTTTCGTCCACGAAGAAATAACACCCGCTATATCCTCAGCTGTAACAGTCACCCTTTTATCCGCGTGCTTTACGTGAAATCTCTTCTTAGCCGCAACTAATTTTGTCTCTGTTTTTTTCTGTTCTGCATTCAAATCAGACGCCGCCTTAAAATCTCCTGCTATAATTTGAGATTCTTTTTTCTTGGCTAACGACTTTATCTCTTCTTCTAATGACTGTATATTTTCTGGCACCTTAAATCCACGTAAGTTTACTTTAGAACAAGTTTCGTCTAATACATCTATCGCTTTATCTGGTAAAAATCTATCATTTACATATCGTTTTGACAATATAACTGCAGATTCTAAGACACCTTCTTCTAACGTCACTCTATGATGCGTCGTATATTGTTTTTCCAATCCTTTCAGTATCGAAATACATTCTTCCTCTGTGGGTTCTTCTACTTGAATCGGTTGAAATCTTCGTTCTAGTGCTGCATCTTTTTCAATATGCTTTCTATACTCTGCAATCGTCGTTGCACCTATTAATTGCACTTCTCCTCTAGCTAATGCCGGTTTCAAAATACTAGCTGCATCTATCGCACCTTCTGCACCACCCGCACCGATCATTGTATGCACTTCATCCATAAACAAGATAATATTCGACGACGCTTTCACCTCAGTGATTAACCGTTTCATACGTTCTTCAAATTCCCCGCGATATTTTGACCCTGCAATCATACTCGGTAAATCAAGAGATAAAATTCTTTTTTCTTTCATACCACTCGGAACAATTCCCGCAGCTATCTGCTGTGCTAGACCTTCTACAATTGCAGTTTTTCCTACCCCTGGTTCACCTATCAAGCACGGGTTATTCTTCAATCTTCTACTTAGAACTTGCATCAATCGTCCTACTTCATTTTGGCGTCCTAAGACAGGATCTAATTCCCCTAGTTTTGCACGTTCAGTAAGGTCCGTGCAAAATTGGTCTAAAAATTCATTATTTTCCGTTTCTTCTTCCAAAAAATCCGGGAAATTACGAGGGTCTTCCCCCACACCTCGTATGATATCTAGATATATTTTCTTCATATCTATATTCATCGTTACAAGAATACGGGTCGCGACGCAATCATTATCCTTAATAATTGCTAGAAGCATATGCTCTGTACCAATCTTCTCACTACGAAGACGAAGCGCTTCCTTCTCACTCATTTCTAATATATATTCTAATCTAGGACTAAATACTAATTTCCCTTTTCCTGCTTTCTCTGAAGCCACTAACTCATTAATCAATTCTAATACTCTTATATCATCAACATGATTAGCTGCCAATACCTGACCCGCAACGCCCGTAAAGACTTTGCGCAATCCCACTAATAAATGTTCCGTTCCCACATATGGATGCTTCAATTCTTTCGCTGCTACTCTCGCAAGGTGGATTACTTCCTCTGCTTGTGCTGTATATTTTAAACGCATAATTAACGACCTCCTAAATACTTATACTATCTTATGTATAATAGAGTTATTATAGTATCAACCCTAGAAAAAGGCAATAGGGAGTAACTATTCAGCCACAGTATTACTTGCATTCCACCATAGAGAAATTGGCTTCACGGGCGAGTTGCAAGTTGCGACATCACTTCATGAAGCCAATTGTATTGATAGCGTGCTTATACAGAGTTCGAAAACGTTGATATCTGAAAAGCCATATCCCACTAACAGTGACAATCCACGTTAAGAAACTGAAATATTACTTGCAGCTAATCGTAAGCGGTAAGCAACTGTCTGAACGCGTAGCATGAGTTTTGCGTGAGCGAACATATAGATGTTGCAAGTAGTATTTTGGCTTTAGTGGTCACAGGTAGTGAAATATGGCTTTTCAAGATTTAATGACATTTATGAAATTGTAGCTGAATAGTTCTTACGCCTCATCAATGGCTTTTCCTATATCATTTCTCATATATTTATTCGAAAAATCAATCCATTTGGTTGCTTCATATGCATTTGCACGTGCTTCTTTTAAATCTGCACCTTTTGCTGTAATTCCAAGAACACGGCCACCATTTGTGACAATTGTCTCTCCTTCGAATTTTGTTCCAGCATGAAAACAATAGTATCCTTCTTTATCTTGGAAATTCTCAAAGCCACTCATTGGTATACCTTTTTCATAGCTTTCTGGATATCCGGCTGAAGCCAAGACTACACACACTGCTGCATTGTCTTCAAATTCTAAATCTATCTGATCTAATGTTCCATCAATACACGCTTCGAATACTTCTACGATATCTGTCTTCATTCTTGGCAAGACCACTTGTGTTTCTGGATCACCAAATCTCGCATTATATTCTAGTACTTTCGGTCCATCTTCTGTAAGCATTAATCCAAAGAAGATAATACCTTTAAATGCTCTTCCTTCTGCTGCCATAGCATCCACGGTCTTCTGATATACGTATTGATTACAGAATTCTTCTACTTCTTTTGTATAAAATGGACTTGGTGAAAATGTTCCCATTCCACCAGTATTAAGTCCTTGATCTCCATCTTTTGCTCGCTTATGGTCTTGTGCTGAAGTCATAGTTTTTATTGTTTTACCATCTACAAATGATAGTACAGATACTTCTCTCCCCACCATAAATTCTTCTACAACCATTGTATTACCTGCTGTACCGAATTTCTTATCTTCCATGATTTCTTTCACACCAGCTTTAGCATCTTCTAATGTCTCACATATTAGAACGCCTTTACCCAGTGCAAGTCCATCTGCTTTTAATACAATAGGGAATTTAGAAGTTTCTAGAAACGCTAATGCTTTCTCCGCATCGTCGAAGTTCTGGTATCCCGCTGTTGGAATTTCATATTTCAACATTAGGTCTTTGGAAAATGCTTTTGATCCTTCTAGGAGCGCCGCCGCTTTATTTGGCCCAAATACACGTAGTCCTTCTGCCTCAAATACATCTACAATGCCACCCACTAGTGGATCATCCATACCAATTATCGTAAGATCAATTGCTTGTTCTTTCGCAAAGGCTACCATCTTATCAAATTCCATAGCTCCAATTGATACACATTCTGCATATTCCGCTATGCCTGCATTACCAGGTGCACAATAGATTTTTTCTACCTTTGGGCTCTTCGCTACACTCCATGCTATCGCATGCTCTCTTCCGCCGCTTCCAACGATCAATACTTTCATAAGCCTTCTCCTTATCCCTTAAATGCCTCTACTATTTTCTTTATTTTGTGATCATAACAATCTTATCTTGTATTTTCACCTTTCCATTTGCAATATAATCAATGGCTTTCGGCAAAATCAACCATTCCGCCTCTTGCATTACTCGCAATTGTAATTCACTCGCCGTATCACCAGCTAGTACCTTTACTGGCTGCTGCAAGATAATAGGACCTGTGTCCGTTCCATCGTCTACAAAATGAACCGTAGCTCCTACTATTTTTACGCCTCTTTTAAGTGCTGCTTCGTGTACTTTCAATCCATAATATCCAGTTCCACAGAATGCTGGAATCAAAGATGGATGGATGTTGATAATCTTATTTGTGTATTTTGCAATCATTTCTGTTGGAATTACTACTAAAAATCCTGCAAGAACAATTAAGTCTGGTCTCATCTCATCGACTGTCGCTAGCAGTGCTCTATTAAATTCTTCTCTACTATCAAATGTTTTTGGTGATACGCATGCCGATGGAATGCCGTGAGTATTTGCACGTTCCAGTGCATATGCGTTCTGGTTGTTACTAATGACTCCTACGAGCTCTGTATTTGTAATCTGCTTTGATTGTACTGCATCGATAATGGCTTGAAGATTTGTGCCACCACCTGATACCATCACAACAACTCTTAGCATAATGTAACTCCTTTATCTCCTGCTTCGATACGTCCGACTACATACGCTGCTTCTCCTGCTTCTTTTAATGCAGCTAACGTAGCGTCCACATCTGCTGCATCTACAGCTACCATCATTCCAAGTCCCATATTATAAGTGTTATACATCATCGTTTCTTCAATTTCACCTGTCTTAGCTAGTAACTTGAAGATTGGAAGTACTGGATAACTATCTTTCTCAACGACTGCATGTGTACCATCGCATAACATACGAGGAATATTTTCATAGAATCCACCGCCTGTAATATGACTACAAGCTTTTACACGCACACCTGCTTCTTTGATTTGACGCATTGCTTTTACATAAATCTTAGTAGGAACTAAAAGTGCTTCTCCTAATGTTTTTCCTAATTCATCATAATATGTATTTAATGACTCTTCTGTCATATCGAATACTTTTCTAACAAGTGAAAATCCATTGCTATGTACTCCCGAAGAAGCGATTCCAATTAGAACATCTCCAGCAGCCAATTCTTTTCCTGTAATCAAATCTTTTTCATCTACGACACCTACTGCAAATCCCGCTAAATCATATTCATCTTCTGGATAAAACCCTGGCATTTCAGCTGTTTCTCCACCAATAAGCGCTGCACTTGATTGTAAACAGCCTTCTGCAACACCACTAACAATCGTAGCGATCTTCTCTGGGAAATTTTTCCCGCAAGCAATATAATCAAGGAAAAATAAAGGTTCGCCACCAGCACAAGCAATATCATTCACACACATTGCTACACAATCCACACCGATTGTATCGTGCTTATCCATAATAAAAGCTAATTTCAACTTCGTTCCAACACCATCTGTACCTGAAACTAATGTTGGCTTTTCCATATCTTTGAATTTTTCCATTGAGAATGCTCCTGAGAATCCTCCGATATTTGTCAACACTTCTGGTCTCATCGTTTGTTTCACATGCTCTTTCATTAATTCCACTGAACGATATCCTGCTTCTATATCAACGCCCGCTTTTTTATAATCCATTTTATTTTCCTCCGCTCTATAACCTCATGCAACTTCTTTCTCATTTCACATGATAGACTAATTTACATTTGTTTTAAATATTCTCTATGACCTAGATCATTTAATTTTGCTGCTTTTCCAGAAACTGTTTCTTTCATTTCTTGCGAGTGTGCTTTCAAACGCTCTAACAATTCTGGATCTGAAACTGCCAAAATCTTAGCTGCTAAAATTGCTGCATTCATTCCTCCATCAATCGCTACAGTAGCAACTGGGATTCCTGGTGGCATTTGCACGATTGAATACAGTGCATCTACACCTTCTAGATTATTTGAAGACATTGGAATTCCAATAACTGGCATTGGGAAAATTGCTGCGCACATACCTGGTAAATGAGCTGCCATTCCTGCACCTGCAATAATTACTTTGAATCCTTTTTCCTCTGCTGAAGTAGCATAATCATAAAATACATCTGGCATTCTGTGAGCAGAGATAATCGTCATCTCATATTCCACACCTAATTTTTCCAGCATATCTGCTGCCTTACTCATGATTTTCATATCTGAGTCGCTACCCATTACAATTCCAACTTTTGACATATTTGTTCTCCTTTTTATTTATAAGAATAGTGTATAAATACACACCTATTTATAAGTTATTTTACTTATAGTGTTTCTGATTGTCAATAATTACCCCTAGTTTCAGTGATTATATATACTAATAAAATTAATAAGTGTTTACTTTATCACATTACTACTTGTCGAAAGGCTCATTCAAAACCTCTGTGCCTTTTAGTACAAACCTTTCATTTTCGATAATTTTAATCTCCATCCCACTCTTTGTTACTGCAGTAATTTCTTGAAGTTCTTCATATGGTATCGTAATATCCGTGTGACACTGCACATATGCTTTATTCAAATCTTCTTTTCGAAGAATAGATACCGAATTATCCTTTGCTATGATTTCTTTACCATTGGGATTGTAAACCTTCACATCTTCACTCCAACTGTAGCAAGTATCTCCCACCGCAAAATGTGGTCCCATTTTTTCTGCAATCAAAATCGGTAATTTATCTTCGATCTGATATTTTTTCGCTACTACATATGCTGTCGTATTTGTTCCAATTGCAAATTCTCCGATCGGTAAGGTTTCATGATTATTCATGATATTTTCCTTAATATATTTAATATTTTCTTCTGGTTCAGCAAAATTACTGCAATTGTATGCTACTACCTTACCATCTTCAAAGGTTATCTCTAAATCGGTATACTGTAATTCATTAAGAAATACTTTTTTTACATGTAATACACCGAATGACCCTTCTAGCATAGGGCTTGTAAACACTTCGCCTACTGGAATATTGACATCTGCGACACAGTTCTCAAATAACGTTTCTCTCTCTGGATGATTCAACTGCTGCATCTGAATATTCAAGTGTGTTCGGTTTTCACCTTTTCCTACAATTCGTACATACTCTGCTTGATCTAATGCATCTATAATATGTTGTTGCACTGTTTCATACACATCAGCATCTAATGTATTTATTTTGATTACTTCAGTAAATATCTCCTCAAACTGCTCGCCTATTTCAGGTATTGGATACGAAATAATCGTGAAACTTCGCTCCTCTCCTTTGATGTACTGGTTCACTAATTGACTCGTTTTACTATCGTATTGTAAAGATAATTTTTCTTGTTTTTCTGTTAACTTCACTGCATTTTCATTATACACTGGTGCAAACGGAGTCTCTCCAAACACCTCTATCACGGCTGGACCCGCAAATTGTGCTGCTTGCTTTGCATACGTTTCATATACTGTTTTCGTCACTTCTAATTTTCGCTCTAGAAATCTCTTATCTAGTACAATTCCTATGTCATCTTTATGATCGTATTCATATTGTTTATTTGGAATTGCTCCGTAATAACCTAATTTATGATTTTTACGCTTTGTAAGCATACTTGCCGAAGCTCGATAAATCGATGTTGAAAGACCGATTTCTGCAAATAATTCTATCGCTCTCTTTACTACTAATTCAAATCCTAGCACATAACGAATATTCACCGTTGATTTAATAGACAAGTCTTTCCCTGTGTTAATGAACCCATTCTTAAATCCATCCACATAGACACGCGCCATACCATCTACCGTTTCTTCTGGTAACCGCTGTAAATATTTTGCTGTTTCAATTTCATTTTCTGTAAGATACTCACCATAATCATATAAATAATCAATACTGGACAAATCCGACTTTTCTATAATATCTCTCCCAAAACTATATTGAGTATCAATCTGCTCTTTGATTCGCTCTGTCATATATACATCGCAGTAATCACTGACATACCAATAAATAATTTCTTTCAATTCTTTAATATCTAATGACTCTTCAAAACAATTATATACTTGAATAAATAATTCATTACAGATCGTTAAATATTGTAATCTTTGCTCATACACATAGACTATTTCACTTCGTAGTTCCACATAAAGGCTAGACAACACTCGTCCTACTTCTTCGCCAAACTGATTAACTGCCACTGTCGGATTACTGTAACTAGACAAATAACGTTCACCCACAATATCTTGATACAATTCTGCATTTACCTTTTTCTTCTCTTCACTTGTATAATGTTCCCATTCTCCTGATTCCAGTAATAATCTCACTTGTTCTATCTGCAGTAAGAATTTACTAATCTCTCTGAAGTACTGACTATACTTTTCTTCCACTGTATGCTCTTCTTGTATCGTTTTCATTCGTTCTATCGTCAAATCATAGCGTTCTCTCACCGCATCGTTTTCTTCTTGTAACCAATTCCAAATATTCACTAGAACATCCCCCTAATAAATAATAATATAAATGATATAATGTTAACTCCATTTAAAACAAGTCCTATTTTACATGCTCGATAACTTTTTTCTCTTTCGCGAAATCCTCGGATTCCATAAATCACTCCGATTACCGCTACTACAAATGCTATTAATCCTATACTCCCAGCCACTGCTGGTACTTCACCATAACTTACGTATGCAACCGCTATTAGTGCTATTTCACAAACAAATCCAACAATTGCAAATAGACAAGAGTAGATACCTCGCCTTGATGGGAGTAATCTCACTTGTCCATATTTTGTGCTACTTCTGTTTTTTTCATCTTTTTTGGGTCTGTTATCTTTTCTTTGTTTTTTTAGAAACATATTTTCTCCTAATTTTGCAAGCTATGGAAAATGTCAAGTAACCCACGCATCCACCAATCGTATTTAACAACAAATCATCCACATCAAAACTGCCAATTTTTGTTACCAATTGAATGCATTCTATACTTAAACTCAATAGAAAACTGTAAACTATCACCGCTATAAAGCTCTTATATTTACTTGCTATCGGTAGAATAAAACCAAACGGTACAAACACAACCACATTTCCAATTAGATTTGCTAGAACCACTGTAATTCCCAGTGATTCTCTATAGTTCCAAAACCGTTTTATTTCTTTAAATAGTTCCAGATTATATGCATAATCCGTTCTTATTTCTGTCCTTCCGTATAATTCGGTAATCAACAAAAAATACAGTAAAAATCCTACATATAATACAAATAAACATTTGCCTAATTTCCGTATTCTTTTTCTTGATCTTGATGCCAAAATATTCCCCTTCTATTTAGAAAATCAAATTTCGCTTCTCCTTAATCAACTTCACTCCACTTATAACCGCTATTGTTCCCGCCGCTATTCCAATAACAATCATTACGATTCCAATTGCTATATTTCCTATTCCTGTTACACTCATGACTTTGTATGCTTTTTCGTTCATAAGACCTCCTACTTACTCTGCACCATATTGCACGTAATATGCATCTATCGCTGCTTTTAGTGTATCATCAATGATTACCTTACCTTTATATTCCTTATTGTATAAGTGTTCTACTACTTCTTCCATCGTAACAATCGCAGTCGTCTTTAATCCATATTTTTCATGAATCTCAGCAAGTGCACTCTTCGTACCTTGACCACGCTCCATTCTATCTACAGATACCACTAGTCCCAATGGTGTTACATCTCCTTGCGCTTTGATAATTGGGAGCGTCTCTTCAATTGATGTTCCAGCCGTAGTAACGTCTTCTATGATAACTACTTTATCCCCATCTTGTATTGGACTTCCAAGTAAAATCCCTGTGTCTCCATGATCTTTCACTTCTTTTCTATTTGAGCAATAACGAATATCTTCATTATAGAATTCGCTAATAGCCATTGTTGTTGCTACAGTCAATGGAATACCTTTGTATGCTGGTCCAAAAAGAACATCAAACCCAAATCCGAACTGACTCTCAATCGCTTTCGCATAATATTCTCCAAGCTTTCTAAGTTGTGCACCAGTTCTATAAAATCCTGTATTCACAAAAAATGGTGTATTTCTTCCACTTTTTGTCACAAAATCTCCAAATCTTAATACTTCACAATCAATCATAAATTCTATAAACTCTTTTTTGTACTGTTCCATCTTACTTCTCCTCTAATTCTGTTATTAATCGATTTCTACACACAAATTACTTACGATTATTTCACTAAACCAATTAATTGGTTTATGTCTTCCACTTGCTTTTGTTTCATGTAATTTTCAATTCCTTCTATTACATCCACAGTAGCTGTTGGATTAAAAAAGTTCGCCGTCCCTACCGAAACCGCCGTTGCACCTGCTAAAATAAATTCTAATGCATCTTCAGCTGTTGCAATACCTCCCATCCCTATAATTGGGAGAGAAACCGCATTTGCTACTTGATAAACCATGCGAACTGCAATTGGTTTGATTGCTGGTCCTGATACACCTGCTGTCTTATTTGCAACTGAAAAGCATTGTCTATTCACATCAATTTTCATACCTGTCAACGTATTGATTAATGAAAGTACATCTGCACCACCTGCCTCTGCTGCTTTCGCCATTTCTGTAATATCCGTCACATTTGGACTAAGCTTCATAATTATCGGCTGTTTCGCATATTTTCTCACTTCTTTAGTAATTGCTTCTAATGCTCTAGGATTCTGACCAAATGCTATCCCACCTTCTTTGACATTCGGACATGATACATTAATTTCCATCATATCAATCGGCTCGTTTGCTAGTCTCTCTACTACTGCACAATAATCTTCTGTAGTTTTCCCACATACGTTTACAATTATTTTCGTATTATATTGCTTAAGAAATGGTATATCTCTTTTACAAAATAATTCAATTCCTGGATTTTGTAACCCAATCGCATTCATCATTCCCCCTTGGATTTCCGCAATACGAGGAGTAGGATTTCCTGCCCATGGAATATTCGCAACCCCTTTTGTCACTACTGCTCCCAAGCGATTCAAGTCGACGAATTCACTATATTCTTCACCCGATCCAAATGTACCCGATGCCACCATAACTGGGTTTTCTAATACAATCCCTGCCAAATTTACTTTTGTATTCATTATAATTCTACCTCCGTAGCCAAAAATACTGGTCCGTCTTTGCAGATTCTTTTATTGTGTACATTGCTGTGATGGTCTACTTCTTTTGTCTTACAAACACACGCCAAACATGCGCCTACTCCACAAGCCATCTTCTCTTCCATCGAAATATAGCACTCTATGTTATTTGCTAATGCATACTCTTTAATCGCACGAAGCATCGGTGTTGGACCACAAGCATAGATAATTTCTGCATCTAATCCATTTGCACAGATTGCATCTATAACATTTCCTTTTGTGCCTGCACTTCCATCTTCAGTCGCTATGTAAACTTCTCCATGTTCTTTCAAATCGTCCACAAGAAATAATTCATCTCTATATCCTACCACAAGCTGCTTCTCGCACTCTAAACTCTTAGCAAGTTCAAGCATCGGTGGGACTCCTATTCCTCCTCCTATCAAGAACGCTTTCTTCTCAATAATTGGGAATCCATTACCTAACGGACCGAGTACATCTAACTTATCACCTACTACACATCTTGAAAACAGTTCTGTACCTGTATTGCTCCCCGTTACACGGTATACAATTCTCAGTCTTCCTGCCTCTCTATCTATCTCACAAATACTGATTGGTCTAGGTAGTAATTTACCCGTGTCATTTGTATATACTGAAATAAATTGACCTGGTCTTGCTTCCTTTGCCATATTCTCTGACTGAATCCACATACTGTAAATTCCAGTTCCAATCTTTTCTTGTGATACTATTTCTACTATTTCCTTGAATTTATTTGCCATGTGCTTCTCCTATATAATTATCTTGCTTGCAAAGCTCCTTGAATATCTTCGATCATATCTTTCACTGCTGCTCTTGATGCCAGACCATAATTCTCTGCACCAAAGTTTGCATATGCTTCTTGTTTATATGCTGCAATAATGCCTCTTGATGAATTCACAATCGCACCTAAACCATCTTCATTAAAGAAATGTACTAAATCTTTTCCTTTTCCACCTTGTGCTCCGTATCCTGGTACCAAAATATATGCTTTAGGCATGATTTTACGCAATGTTTTCCCCATTTCTGGATAAGTCGCGCCAACTACTGCACCAATATAGCTATAGTCATCTCCCATGCAGTCTGCTCCCCACTCAGCAACTTTCTCACCAACCAATTCGTACAATGGCTTACCATCGATTAGTTGATCTTGGAATTCTCCACTGGATGGATTCGAGGTTTTTACCAAGATAAATAATCCCTTTTCTTCTTCTTTGCACACATCCACAAAAGGATTGACCCCATCTGATCCTAAATAAGGATTTACAGTCACAAAATCCTCATCGAACGGAACATATTTCTTGCTTCCCACTTGAACTTTCCCTAAGTGTCCTACCGCATATGCCGCTGATGTAGACCCTATATCACCACGCTTGATATCACCGATTACCACTAAATCTTTTGATTTACAATAGTCTACCGTCTTTTTAAACGCTTCTAATCCTGGTATTCCAAATTGCTCATACATTGCAATCTGTGGCTTAACCGCTGGTATTAAATCATAAGTTTTGTCTATAATTTCTTTGTTAAATTGCCAGATTGCTTCCGCTGCTCCTTCTAATGTTTCACCAAATTCTGCATATGCTTTCTCTTGTACATGTTGAGGTATGTAATTAAGCATCGGATCTAATCCCACTACAATCGGTGCTCCTGTTTCACGTATTTTTCTTACTAATTTGTTAATCATCTTTCATTTCCTCCTATATATACGAATCTCTTATGCAGTGTCTTTATTTATTACTGTATTTCTACACACTTCTTTTCATTTTAACATAGGCAAACGCAAAAGGGAATGCATAATTTGCATCCCCTTCTTAAGAATCTCTTATTCTGTTACTACTTCCATTGCTTTCTCTAATTGTTCATCTGTTTCTAAGTCATTATAGTCATACGACACTTCTACATCAGGTTCAATCCCTATCCCATGAATATTTCTCCCCAAAGGTGTAAAATACTCAGAAACAGTAATTTTCAGCATGGTATCATCTGGTAAGCTTATCATTTGTTGTACAACACCTTTTCCATAAGATGTTTCTCCTACTATTTGACCTATACCATAATCTTGAATCGCACCTGCAAATATTTCTGATGCACTTGCACTGTATCCATTAATCAATACCGCCATCGGCTTATCAAATTCATTCTCCCCTGTGCTATAAACCTCATTTCTATTGCCATCCTTATCTTCTGTATATACAATAATTCCTTCTGGCAATAATAATTCTAGCATCGCACATACTGTATCCAAACTTCCGCCAGGGTTACTTCTCAAATCAATGATTAAGCCTTCCATCCCTTGCGTTTCTAAATCTTCTAAAGCTTCTTTGAATTGGCTGTATGTGACCGTATCGAATTCAGATACTTGAATATATCCTATATTCTCTTCTTTCAACTCATATGAAACTGTTGGATTCTCTACTACGCCTCGCGTTACGCTCACTGTAATCGATTCCATTTCAGACGAACGATATACTGTGATTTCAACGTCAGTCCCTTCTTCACCTTTTACTTGTGCCACAACATTCGTCAACTCTTCCCCTGTAACTTCTACACCATTGACCATCTCTAATATGTCGCCATCTAGTAAACCTGCTTCTTCGGCTGGCGAATCATCAAAAACATTAACAAGGGTAATAATTCCCGACTCTATACTTTGAGACATCAACGCTCCGATTCCCGAATACTCACCTGTCGTCGATTCTAATATAGTTTCCGTTTCTTCTGCTGTGTAGTACGTCGAATAAGGATCTCCTAAAGCCTCTACATAACCCAAATATATCCCTTCTTGTAGTTCCTCTTCATCTACATCATACAAAAATCTATCATCTATATAACTCTGAAGTAGCGCCAACTTATTCTCTACATCAGCATCTATAATACTTGTTCCTCCAAGATTAGTAACTATCAATAATAGCATACCTCCTACAAGTAACATAGCAAGGGCGCCAAAAAGCGCCCCTTTTAAAAATCCATTTTTATCATGTTCCATACGTCCCTCATTTTCTATCTTTCTTCGCTTCATGTGTATGTTTACATTTTCCAAATAATTCTTTCTATTTTTTCTCTTTTATTATTAAGCTTTTGTCATTAAGCTTTTAAATGTTTTTTAATGGTGAAATAACTACCGATAAATCCAATTCCTACTCCCAGTACTAAGCCTGCTGGTAGTAACGTTTCATATACTTCATCTACTGGTAAGAATACCAATATATTATTCAACAAGCTGAATTTTTCTTGAATATACGCTATAACTCTCTCATATGAAAAATACAAAACTGATAATGGTATCACAGCTCCTATCAATCCAATAATTAGTCCTTCTAAAACAAATGGTGCTCTAACGAAGCTATCTTTGGCTCCAATGTATTTCATAATAGCAATTTCTTCTTTTCTAACATTGATACCTATCGTTACTGTATTGCTAATTAAGAAAACAGAGATAGCTAACAATATAGAAATAATGGCAGCTGACGCATAACCTATTAAAACATTGATACTTGTAATTGTGCTTGCTACTACATCGGATTTATTAACAGTACGAACACCATCTATTCCTTCTGCATATGCTACAAGCTCATCTTGAGTCGACACATCTTTCATATATACTGCATAACTTGCAGAATTCGCCAACGGGTTATCATTCTTAAATCCTTCTGCAGCCGCTTCATACTCGTCTCCAAAATATTCTTTTTGAAATTCTTCCCAAGCTGTATCTGCATCAGTGTATTCTATCTTACTAACATCCGATCGTGAAGCCAATGAAACTCCGATTGCGTCTATTCCTTCTTGCGTAATTCCATCTTCAAATAATACGGTAATCGCTACACCTTCTTCAGCATTCTTAACAATTGCTTGAAAGTTAACTATTACCGAGAAAAATAAGCCGAATAAAAAAATACATGTTGCCATCGTAAGTATTGAGGCTAGTGAAAACATCTTGTTTCTTGTAATATTCGCCACACCTTGTTTTGCTGTAAATACTGCTGTACTAATTCTCATCTATCTTACCACCTTCTCGTACATCACTAAAGACAACACCTTGCTTCATTGTAATGACACGCTTGTTCATTTCGCTAACGATTTCATGATTATGAGTAACTACTAAGATAGTAGTTCCCATTTGATTCGCCTCTTCCAATAAACTCATAATCTCCCATGAATTTGTAGGATCTAAATTTCCTGTAGGTTCATCTGCTAATAAAATCATTGGTTCATTCACAATCGCACGAGCAATTGCTACTCTTTGTTGTTCTCCACCTGACAATTCTTTCGGATAAGACTTGTATTTCTGTGCCAAGCCTACTAGTGACAATGCCGCTGGAACTTTTTTCTTGATTACTCTTGTTGGAGTTTCTATTACTCGCTGAGCAAATGCTACGTTCTCGTAAATATTTCTATCTTTCAAAAGTCGAAAGTCTTGAAACACTACTCCAAGTCCTCTTCTATACTTTGGTACATGGCGTCTCTTCATTCTTGTTAGTGATTGACCATTTACGATAATCGTTCCGCTTGTAGGGTCCATCTCTTTCATAATCAATCGAATCAATGTCGATTTACCCGAACCACTATCACCTACTATAAAAACAAATTCTCCTTGTTCAATCTTAAGATTAACTCCATTCAAAGCAGAATTCCCTTTGGAATACTCCTTCGTTACATCCTTAAGTTCTATCATTGCATCCTCCTAAATTTTAGTACTCTAATGTCTCCATATATTTCATGTATTTCACTACCATGAGTGCAATCTTAAATGTAATCGCATCTTCAAATACACGCAAATCTAGTCCTGTACTTTTTTGTAGCTTATCCAAACGATAAACCAATGTATTTCTATGGATATACAACTGTCTTGAGGTCTCAGACACATTCAAACTATTATCGAAAAATTTACCGATTGTCGTCAATGTTTCTTCATCAAAATCATCTGGTGACTTGCCTTCAAAAATCTCTTTAATGAACATCTTGCAAAGCGGAATAGGTAGTTGATAAATCAATCTTCCAATTCCCAACGTATTGTAAGCTATCACATCACGCTCCACAAAGAATATTTTTCCTACATCAAGTGCCATCTTTGCTTCTTTATATGACTTAGACACCTCTTTAATGTCACTTACAATCGTTCCATATGCTACATGCATATTTCTACCGCCTTCTGCTTTCAAAGCGGTCAAAATCTCTTTCGCAACAGTTTCCATCTCTGCATATCCATCATTGCTACTTAATTCTTTTACCACAATTGTATGCTTCTCGTCAACAGCCGTAATAAAATCTTTAGATTTTCCTCCAACCATCATATTCATATTTTCGATGATATTTTTTTCTTTTTCCAAAGGTGTTTCTACAATAAATACAATTCTACGACCTTCTGTATCAATATGTAATTTTTTTGCCCTATTATAAATATCCACCAATAATAAATTATCTAATAATAGATTTTTAATAAAGTTATCTTTGTCAAATCTTTCTTTATATGCAACCAAAAGATTTTGTATTTGAAATACAGCGATTTTCCCAATCATATACACATCTTCACTGCCACCACTTGCTAATAGGATATACTCCAATTGGTTATCATCAAATATTTTGAAAAATTGGTGTCCATGGACTACTTGGCTATCCGCTGGTGAATCCACGAAGGATACTACCGCTTTCTCACAATTACCCACATCCGAAAAAGTACTAGCTAATACTTTTCCATCTGTATCTAGTACGCACAAATCAATTCTAGCGATTCCTTTTAAACCTTCTATAGTATTTTGAAGTATTTGATTTGATATCATGCTTTTTTGCTCCTCATCACGTATTTTTATATACATCTTCCACAATGCTTTATTGTCTTTCCAGTCCTATATGTATATAACTATTCTACATTTTAAACTAAAATGCCAAAAAAAGAAAGAGGAAACGCCTTTTTTTTATGCATTTCCTTGTATTTTTTCTGTATTATTGGTCATATTTACTTTGTGCATAGTTCACTACTCATATTTATTTTAACTTTGCTCTTTTCCTTTTAGTTACCAAACCGCCAATTTTCCCCGTCTCTTTGGCTGTAAGATTTTTCCAGCCGTCTGACATTACACGGTCTAGCAGCCCCAACTCTTCTGCTATTTCATACTTTATTTTCTCATCAGGATCTAGTTCTGATAAGTTGATTTCTTTTCGTTTCGACATAATGGCTACCCTCCTTGTTATAAAGAGTGTAGCCATTTCTTATATTTCTATTCTATTAATTATATTTTTCAGGTATGATAATTGCCGCTAAAATATTATTCCACAATTAGCTTCTCTGCCGCCATCACATCTATGACTTGTTTCACATACTTGAAGCAAAGTGCATCCGTAGCCGCTTCTACCATAACACGTATCACTGGCTCTGTTCCACTTTCACGAACTAAGATTCTTCCATCATCCCCTAGTGCATCTTCTACTGCTTTTACTGCTGCAATCACTTGTGGATTTTCTCTTGCCGTCTTCTTATCTTCCACTCGTACATTCTTAAGTAATTGAGGATAAATCGTCACTTCTTCCACCAATGTACCTAATGATTGCTTCTTCTCTAATATGACTTCCATTAACATAAGTGAAGTAAGAATTCCATCACCGGTCTTAGCGTATTTGCTAAAGATTATATGACCTGACTGTTCTCCACCTAAAGAATAATTGTTTTCCACCATATTCTCGTGTACGTATTTATCTCCTACTGCTGTCTTCTCGTATTTAATTCCTGCTTTATCACAAGCTTTATACAATCCAAGATTTGACATAATCGTTGTTACAATCGTATCTCCGTTTAAGCGTCCTTGTTCTTTGAGATATTTTCCACATACATATAAAATCAAGTCTCCATCTACCACACGACCAAGTTCGTCTACTGCGATACATCTGTCCGCATCTCCATCATATGCAAATGCTACGTCTAGATTCTTTTCTTTTACAAAATTCTGTAATACTTCTATATGAGTAGAACCACAATTTGTGTTAATATTCACGCCATCTGGGCTATTATTAATTACGTATGTCTTAGCACCAAGTGCATCGTAAATGCTCTTTGCGATTGTAAATGAACTACCATTCGAACAATCTAATCCTACTCTCATCCCTTCAAAAGATCTTGTTGCTAAGGAAATCAAATGTCCTACATATCGATTTCTTCCTGCTACGTAATCTGTTGTTCTTCCAATATCTGCACCTGTTGCATATGGGATCTCTTCGATTTCACCGTCTATATATGCTTCTACCTTATCTTCTACTTCTGATTCAATCTTATGACCCATTCCATTAATCAATTTGATTCCATTATCATAGAATGGATTGTGGCTTGCAGAAATCATAATTCCACAATCGAAGTCTTCTGTTCTAGCAACATAAGAAACGCTAGGTGTTGTAGTAACATGTAGCAAGCATACATCTGCTCCTGATGCTGTCAACCCTGCAACCAATGCATATTCATACATATAGCTACTTCTTCTTGTATCTTTTCCTATTACAACTTTCGCTTTATGTTTTCTTCCATAGTGCCACCCCAAATATCTACCCACTTTGAAAGCATGTTCCACTGTTAATACTTTATTCGCTTCACCACGAAATCCATCTGTACCGAAATATTTACCCATTTCAAATTCTCCTTACGAATATGTTTACTGTATTATTTTATAATTACTTCTAACAGTATACTGTTTTCAACGCTTAGAGTCAATGTCACTTTCCATACGTGCATCAAGTTCTTTAAGTTCATTTTCTTCCCTATACAAACACCAATTTTTGATATATGATTACTAGGACTCCTTTCTTCAATTTTATTAACACATGAGGAAAGAGCATTATTCTAATTAATAATTTCGGAGGTTTTTATGGATTTCATTAGTATTTTCGATGTAATCGGACCTAATATGATTGGTCCTTCTAGCTCACATACTGCGGGGGCTGTTTCTATTGCCTTATTAACGCGCAAGCTATTTCCCCACTCCATCAAAAAAGTAACCTTTACCCTATATGGTTCTTTTTCGAAAACGTATCAAGGTCATGGCACAGATAAGGCTTTACTTGGTGGTACACTTGGATTTGCAACCGATGATGTGCGTATTCGTGATGCATTTGCGCTGGCTGATAAAATGGGTGTCGAATATAATTTCATCGTTGATGAAGAAACTAAAACGAAGCATCCTAATACCGCTGACATTGTTTTAGAAAGTGCAGAAGGATTCGTTCAATCTGTACGTGGCGAATCTATTGGTGGTGGTAAAGTTCGCATTGTTCGTATTAATAATATAGATGTTGACTTCACTGGTGAGTACAGTACATTGATTGTGAAACAAATGGATAAACCTGGAACAGTAGCTCACATTACACAATGTTTAAGCAACCAGAATGTAAATATTGCTTTTATGCGTCTTTTCCGCGAGGATCGTGGTGCAACTGCTTACACCGTTGTAGAATCAGACGAGAAGATTCCAGAATCTATTTTAGATGAAATCAAGCTGAGTCCACATGTCGAAGAATTAATGCTAATACAAATATAGGAGGTTATCATGGATTTTATTAATGGACAAGAACTTTTGAAATTATGTAACGAACAAAATTGCACCATTTCAAATGTGATGTTGAATAGAGAGATTCAAGTTGGTAACGCCACTGAATCAAAAATAAAAGCTAAATTACAGAAAGCGCTTGATATTATGAGAGACGCTTCACATGCCCCAATTGAAACTCCTCAGAAATCAATTGGTGGATTATTAGGTGGTGAAGCACAAGCTATTTACAATAATATATCAGATAGTACCTCTATCTGTGGAAATACACTAACAAAAGCCATCGCATATTCTATGGCCGTTTTAGAAGTTAACGCTACTATGGGATTAATTGTCGCTGCGCCAACTGCTGGCTCCTCTGGTGTTGTACCTGGAGCATTACTAGCATTAACAGAAGATAGACAGCTCTCCGATGAAGTGCTCGAGAACGGCTTGCTAACCACAAGTGCTATCGGCTACATTATGATGAGAAATGCATCCGTTTCTGGTGCAGAAGCTGGTTGTCAAGCTGAAGTCGGCTCCGCATCCGCAATGGCTGCTGCCGCTCTTGTTGAGATGCTAGGCGGGACTCCTGAGATGTGTCTACAAGCTGCGAGTATTGCGCTATCGAATCTACTAGGTCTGGTATGCGATCCTATTGCCGGTCTCGTAGAGGCTCCATGCCAAAGTCGTAATGCAATCGGAGTATCCAATGCATTTACCTGTGCACAATTAGCACTCTGTGGTGTAAAACACCCTGTGCCATTTGATGAAATGGTGGACGCCATGTATCGCGTCGGTAGGTCTCTACCATTTGAACTACGCGAAACTGCAATGGGCGGAAATGCATCTACTCCAACTGGTTGTGCACTCGGTTGTAGTATTTGCGGGAAGTAACACAAAAAGCTCCTATATATTAGGAGTTTTTTCTTGGTTTACCCCTATTTTTTAGGGTACACTATATTTGAGGTGATATTAATAAAAAATAATTTATTTATATTTAGTGATTATATCTATTCCAATAGTCATCACTTCACTTCAAAATATAGGGGATTTTTATAAATCCCCTATCAACGCATCCACATCTTCTTCTTTTGTTGCCCAGCTTGTGCAGAAACGAACCGCCGCATGCTCTTCATCGATTTTTTCCCAGTAGCTAAATGAATATTTTTCTCTTAATCTTGTGATATCTTCATTGGTCATAATCACAAACTGTTGATTCGTAATCGATTCAAATAGCATCTTATACCCTTTTTCTTTGAATGCTTTTGCCAATTTGCTTGCTAATCGGTCTGCTTCTTTCGCAATTTTAAAGTATGCTCCATCTTGGAATAGTACTTGGAACTGTATACCTAGCAATCTTCCTTTTGCTAACATTCCACCTTTTTGTTTGATATGATAGCGAAAATCTCTCTTCAACAATGGATTCGTTATTACAACTGCTTCTCCAAATAAAGCCCCTACTTTTGTGCCTCCGATATAGAATACATCACACAATCTTGTAATGTCTTCCATCGTCACATCATAACCTTCTGCCATTAAACCATAACCAAGTCGAGCTCCATCTAAGAATAATGGCAAACCTAATTCCCGACAAGTAGCACTCATCGCTTCTAATTCTGCTTTACTATATAAAGTTCCATATTCTGTAGGATTTGAAATATATACCATTCCTGGTTGTACAATATGTTCTTTTGTCACATCATTTTCATGCGCTTCATATGCAGCACGTACTTGCTCCGCACTTATTTTCCCTTTTGTAGCTGGCATAACTAATACTTTGTGACCCGTTGCTTCTATCGCTCCTGTTTCGTGAACATTAATATGCCCTGAATCTGCACTTAATACCCCTTGATACGTCTTAAGGATGGAAGCAATTACTGTGGTATTTGTCTGTGTTCCCCCTACTAAGAAATGCACATCTATCTCTTGATTTCCACAAAGGTCTTTGATTAATTTCTTTGCTTCTGCGCAATACTCATCTTCTCCGTACCCCACTGTCTGTACCATATTAGTCTCTAATAATTTTTCTAATATTGCTGGATATGCACCTTCACCATAATCATTTTCAAATCTTATCATCTTTCTTTCCTCCCTCTTCTCTTCATTTCACTTGAAAAGAAACCCCCTTGCAGACAAACTGCTAAACGGGGTTTCTATTTTAAAATTTTCTCAAAGCATCTGAATCGTCATTCGTTTCACCAATGGATTGAATCGTCACATAATATCCTGTTGTAGTATTGATTTCCACATAGATCCTATCACCAACTCTATGTCCACGGATCGCCTTACCAAGTGGTGACTCGATGCTAATGCGATTGGCATTCGAATCTCCTCGAATAGATGTAACTAATTTGTATTCTTCTACTTCGTCATCCTCTTCAAACAATACTTGTACTGTCTTATTCAGTCCCACTTCATCTTCATGCGATTCATCTGAAATCACAATTGCCGTACGAACAACACGATCTAAATATCGAATGCGGCTTTCATTTTGATTCTTAAACTGCTTTGCTGCTTTATATTCAAAATTCTCACTTAAGTCCCCGTGTGCTCTCGCTACCTTCACATCTTCCAAGGCTTCTTTTCGTACCACTAACTTCCGATACTCAATCTCAGATTCTATTTTCTCGATATCACTCTTTGTCAAACGCTCTCTCACTCTAATACATACCTTCATTCATTATAATATATTTTCTTTTTACTAACGCCCTTCAAATTAGTCGTTTTTATTCAACCATTCTATTAGCATCTTCACGTATTTTTCATTTTCTTCTACGAAGCACATATGACGGCTAAATTCAAACAATTCCCATTCTGTATTAGGGATATTATCATACATATATTTCGCAATCCATGGTGTACATAAATCTAGTAATCCACTTACTACTAAACAAGGCTCTTTGATGTCTTTTAATTGTGATCTATAATCAAAATCTTTTAATGTTCCACTTGGTGCAAATTCTGTCTGTCCCCAACCATAGATATACGCTTCTGTTCCAGCTACTTTTGGTCGTCTCAAGCACTCTGGAGAATTTTCATCTACTGCGCCTGCGCAGTGACGTTCCATAAATGCATCTACTGCTGCCAAATAGTCTGGATCATCATAATCTTCTGCCGCTTCTGCTCTGATAATGTCTTCTTGCATCTTCTGTGGTAAATAAGTGATATGTCTTCTCTGCTCTTTCTCCCACATCTCAGATGCTGGTAGCGTACTTGAAAGAATCGCACTCTTCACCCCTTCTGGTTTATAATCACAAAGGTATGCTATTAGTTGCATCCCTCCCCAAGATTGTCCTAAAATATGACACTCTTCGATTCCTAAATGTTTTCTAAGTGCAATTAATTCATCAATCCATGTTTCTTGAGTCCAAAGTGATGGATTCGATGGAATTGCTGAATTTCCACAACCTAATTGATCATACATAATTACTGCTCTTCCATCTTCTGCAATACAATCTAATGTTTCAAAATAATTATGAGTCGATCCCGGACCACCATGTAATAAAATAATCGGTTTTTTATTCCCTGTACATTCTCCTACGATTCTGTAATAAGTTTTGTAATCTAAATATGGCATGTAACCTTCTGTAATCTTCATAATTCCTCCTATTTTCTCTGCTTTTTTTCTCACAACTACGGTTGTTTTTATAGTGCGTACATTGTGAGATTTGCTAAATTCAGTCTACACTATCTATGTATTTTACGCAATATTGTACAAGGAATTTATTAAATTATTAGAACTATTCAGCCAAAGTTGTATCTAGGGGCTTGCAAAGCATAATTCATAAAGGTAATTAAATCTGAAAAGCCATATTCCACTCCTTGTGACCACTAAAGCTGAAATACTACTTGCAACATCTATATGTTCGCTCACGCAAAACTCACGCTATGCGTTCAAACAATTGCTTACCGCTCTCAATTAGTTGCAAGTAGTATTTCAGCTTCTTAACGTGGATTGTCACTGTTAGCGGAATATGACTTTTCAGATATCAACGTTCTCGGACCCTGCATAAGCTCGATAATCGATACAATGGCCTCATAAAGCGAAGTCGCAAATCGCACCTCGCCCATGAAGCCAATTGTACTCGTAAGGAAATACAAGTCATAACGCTGTTAGAATCAACTACAATGTAGTAAGCTGTTTCCCTAGTTATTAAGAAACAATTCACGTAAAAACCTGTTATTTTCTTGTTTCTAGCTTCAAGCGATAAGCAACTGTTTGAGTGCGCAATTTAGCACGAGTTTTGCTTGAGCTTGTTAAAAAGCGAAACAAGAAAATAACAGGTTTTAGTAGTTTCGATAACTAGGGAAACAGCTTACGCATATGGTGATATTTATATTATGCTTTGCAAGCCCCTAGATACAACTTTGGCTGAATAACATTTAGTAGGGATTGAAATATCCCCCAACCTCTTTCTCTGCAAATAACGCATCTACTGTTTGATTATATGTAGATAGCTGCGTCGTCTTGCGAATCTTTTTGGCGTGTTTTTTCCCATCTATAAAGCTATGATTCATATAGTACCAGTACTCTTTCATTCTATATAGAAGGTTCGTGTCCCCAGACAAATATTCTTGGTAGTCGTTATATAATCTATCATGGATCTTTCTAAATTCGTCTTTTTGCAATTGCATTCCTTCTTTGATTTCGCGAATTAGTGCTGGATTAGTTATCAGTCCTCTCCCTATCATCACGCTATCAATTTCTGGATGTAGCGCTGCGAATTCCCTTGCATCTTCTGGTGTGAATATATCTCCGTTATAGCAAATAGGGTTTTTCGATTCCTGTAGAATATTCTTAAACATATCCATATTAGGTGGATATTTGTACATATCTTTTTGAATTCTTGGATGAATGATTAATTCTGGCATTTTATATTTATTATAGATTTCGAGTATCTTGTAAAACTCTTCTGGCTCTGCTATTCCTAATCTTGTTTTAATAGAAATGGCTACATCACATTGGGAATATATTTCATATAAAAATGCATCTAATTCCTCTGGATATGCTAAGAAGCCGGAGCCTTTTTTCTTCGTAACCACAGTTCCTGATGGACATCCGAGATTCAAGTTAATCTCTATGTATCCTAACTCCTGTATTTCTTTTGATGCTCGCACAAAATCATCTACTTTATTCGTTAATAATTGTGGTATTAAGTTAATGCCTTGATTTCGCTCTGGTAATATATCCATTAATTGCTTTCGTTTAAATCTTATTCCATCATTAGGAACCAGAAATGGGGAGTAGAACTTGTCCACTCCACCAAATAATTCATTTTGCGCATTTCTATAAAATGCGGTATTCACACCTTCCATCGGTGCTCCATAATATTTCATTTATTTACTCCTACTATTTCAACTAATTATATTTTTTTGCTAATCATCAATTCAACCCTCTGTTGTTATACATCTTTGGGCATCGCCTCTGCAAGCGTATTTAATTTTTCTACTTTTTGCTGTGCTAGATGTTCTACTCTAATTTCTCTGTTTGCCTCTATTATTTCTTCTAGCAAGCCTTGTGCTGACATTCGTTGCGCCCCTTGCCCCATGATAATCATCTGCTCCAATGCATCGGAAGTTGCTACTGTAACGTCGTAATTTCGTCCCATCTGATGGACCGTCTTCTCTATATAAGCATCTGCAGTCTCTGCTTCCTTGGTAAACACAACAGTAATATTATGATAATCCTGTATACTTCCCAGATTTCCTTTTACTTTATATGCATCGAATACTACGATAAGTTTTTGCTTTTTGTATCCTTGGTAATTACATAAGATATCTAGTAATTTCCCGCGTGCCCCTTCAATATTGGTTTGTGCCAATTCTTTCAAATCTTCCCACGCAAATACGATATTATAGCCGTCAACCAGTAAATACTGTTCTTTTTTAACAGCAGTCTTACTTTTATATGTCCCTGCGCTTACATAATTTCCTGCACTCACACTCTTTGTTTTCTTATATCTACTCTTTTCCCTCTGTACCGTCCCATAGGTTCGACGAAAAATTGCTTCTAATTCTTCCGGATCAATAAAGCGATCTTCGAAGCGTGTATAGTTGTTTTGCTCATGCACATCTCTCTGCTTTTTCTCTATACGGTATCCATTATCCACGTGCGCCGCTTCGTGTACTTTATCCCAAGGAACGCAATATCCCGCTCCATGTGCACAGAACACGGAATCCACAGGGTAATCCATATCATTCACCGGATCATAAGAATTACGTTCTACGATTTCATTTTGATTATGGCACTTATCGTAACCTTTCCACGAACAGAAAATTCTCCCAAATCCTTTTGTGTACGCAAGCACTTCTTGTTGATAACCACGCATAGTTGATACCGGGGCACTCCCCGTGATAACCGTCATATCTCCATCCATTTCCGGTTCAGAGAAGGTTCCAAACATCTTCTGGATATCGTTGATTGCTCTACCAGTACATTCTGTTGGTATTTCTAAACGATACTCATAGACAGGTTCTAATATTATGTTTTCTGCTTGCATCAATCCTTGACGCACTGCACGATAGGTGGCTTGTCTAAAATCTCCACCTTCTGTATGTTTCAGATGTCCTCGCCCTGCGATTACCGTGAATGTAACATCTGTCAAATCTGCTCCTATTAGGACCCCTTTATGCGCGCGTTCTACTAAGTGTGTCATAATTAAATTCTGCCAGTTTCTAGGCAAATCATCTTCGCTACAATTGGCTTCTACCGTAATACCACTTCCTCGTTCTCCTGGTTCTAACAAAATATGTGCTTCTGCATAATGTCTTAAAGGTTCGAAGTGCCCGATTCCTACCACCGTATTCTCTATACTTTCTTTATACACAATACTCTCGGAGCCGAATTCTACTGCTACGCCAAAACGTTCTTGAATCATCGTTTTCAAAATCTCAATCTGAATCTCACCCATAACTTGGACTTGAATCTCATTTGCCGACTTGTCCCATACAATATGAAGCGCCGGGTCTTCCTCTTGTAATTGATTTAACTTCAAATACATATCATACACATTCACTTCATCAGGTAATTGAATCTGATAAGTTAACACTGGTTCTAATATTGGAAGTTCCCAATTTAATTCCTTTCCCAATCCATCCCCACACTTGGTTTGATTCAATCCTGTTACCGCACAAATCGATCCTGCTGACATCTCTGATACTGTTTGAAATCCCACTCCCGAATAAATTCTCAATTGGTCTACTTTTTCATCACCTACAGACATTTTCACTTTGAGTGTTCCACCTGTCACTTTCAGGTAGGTAAGTCTATTTCCTTGTTCATCTCTAGTTATTTTAAAAACCTGCGCTCCAAATTCTTCTGGGTATTCCAGGACGGTTGCATAGCGTTCTATCCCTTTCATCAGTGCTTCTACCCCATCACCTCTTAAAGCTGACCCAAAGAAAACAAAGAAACTTTTTCGTTTTCTTACACTTGTTTTTATATCTTTATCGCTTAATTCGTTAACCTCTAAAAACTTATCCATCAAATGCTCATCTGTCATTGCTAAATGTTCATACATTTCTTCCATTGCTTCTTGAGTGGCTGTTTCCTTGTCTTGATAAGCTACGCATTGATCACTGAGTCTTGTTTGTAATTCTTTGATTATGGAGTGTTTCGAGGTTCTTTGTTGATCCATTTTATTCACAAAAATAAAAGTTGGAACCTGATAATTGTCCAACAATTTCCACAATGTCTGTACATGCCCTTGTATTCCATCGGCTCCACTTATCACAAGAATTGCGTAATCTAATACCCGAAGGGTACGCTCCATCTCTGTCGAAAAATCCACATGTCCAGGCGTATCAAGTAATGTGACATTTACAGTTCCCATTTTCAGTTCTGCTTGTTTCGAGAAAATCGTGATTCCTCTAGCTCGTTCTAATTCATATGTATCCAAAAAAGCGTCTTTGTGATCCACACGACCTATTTTTCGAATTTCTCCCGCATCATATAACATACGTTCTGCCAAGGTTGTTTTCCCAGCATCAACATGTGCTAGTATTCCAATAACTAATTTATCCGATTCCATTTCTCACTCTTCCTCATAAAATATTCGTAGGCACTATCATAAATAAACAACCCTATTTGCCCCATCACTATAATTACCACAAATCCAATTCTCTCTAATTTCATTCCCACTAGTAATTCTGAAAACAAAAAAAGTGTTGGAATAAACATAGTATTAAACACAAAATATTTCATTGCCCAGAAATACAATTCCACTTGACGCCTGTGAGCTATTCTCACAAATCGTTTGGATAGTATTTCAACAAACACTATATAAAAACCCAAGCCAACGTAAGTTCCTACGTAGAATTTATTTGGAACAAGTATGGCTCCTAGAATGGCCGTCGCTACATATCCCATCATCCCTATCTTACTACCAAATGCACGAATGATAAATCCCAAAAAATACGACGCAAGAGATACCAAGAATAATGTATTTGTTTCAATTATATTCCCAAGTACCAAG
This sequence comes from Eubacteriales bacterium, assembly GCA_044425815.1. Lineage (GTDB taxonomy): Bacteria > Bacillota > Clostridia > Lachnospirales > Lachnospiraceae > CAUPWF01. The sequence continues at coordinate 19,319 of JAWXVA010000004.1, read as the reverse complement.
CACACTACTGAAAGAGCAACTATAACGCTTGTAACTACTAGACGTTTTGTATCTACAGGCATGCGCAAATATCTCCTCCCATACACTCACACAGAGTATCTAACATCCATAAATCACAGCATACATTCCCTGTAATACACATATTCTTACTTTGGTTTCCATATCCGCTTCCAAATGGGCTACTTTGATACCTTTTGCTATTCCACTCAAGTTTATTCAAAAGTTGGCGATACTGCACATTATTAGGCTCTAGATTCACTGCTTGTGCCGCATGTTCTTTCGCTACGACATTATTGCCAACTCCTGCATTTGCAAATCCACTTGCATAATACCACTGCGCATTTCTATCTGTTATTGTATTTAGCAAGTTTAGAGCTTCTCTATAATGTCTAGCATTTATATAATTATATACTGCTTGCATCTGCGGATTTTGGCTGTTATTTGATGAATATTGATTGCTATATCCACCGTTATATCCATTGTTATTACTATAGCTTCCATTGCCTTGCTGATTCATAATACAATCATAAGCCTCTTGTACTTCCTTGAATTTTTCTTCCGCTAAATCCGCTAATGGATTGTTCACATTCGCATCAGGATGGTACTTTCTGCTTAAATCTCTATATGCTTTTTTCACTTCATCTTTTGATGCATTTTGTGATACCCCTAGTATATCATATGGATTCTTATTCATTTTTCTTCTCCTTGTATCTCTATCATTAATTATCTCTCAGTCATCTTTATTCATATTCATTCTTCTATTCTACGGATTGTCTTTTATTAATCTTTGTATTAAATTTAGTCCATACACCATCATATATGATATTACGAAGTATGTCTATATCCTGTATGCATGGTAATTTTTCGAATTCCGCGCTACTTTCTGCAATCATCATCTGCAGTAAACCGTGGCAATACTGGTCAAATTCATCTTGACTCTTCTCTTGATAACTAGATTTAAGTGGATTATAATTTTTTTCTTTTAAATCTTTCTCTATATCATCATATGCATCCATAATATAAATAAATTTCCCAAGATAAAAACCAATTTTACGCAATCGTTCTTCCCATACATCTTGTTTATAAGTAAATAACTCGCCCATCAATTCGCCAAAACATCCTGCCACTGCATCAATTTCCGTTATATTCTTTTGCTCAAACTCTTGAAGTTTTTCTAATTTTTTTCGAATCACCTTGCATTGCCTTGGGTAAATTTCTTCAATATGTTTTACCTTATGTTTGAGGGCAACTGTTCCCGCCAACCCTACTATGCTTTTCTCGTCTTGCCAATCATCTTCCAAATGATAATACGCCAGTATAACATTCATAGCTGCTGCGTATTCAGTAATCTCATTTTGAAGCAGTTCATGTTTCTTAATTGGATGTACGATACAACGACTCGTGCCATGTGCTCCCTCTACTTCATAAAGTGAAGATAATAACACAATCGCAAATGTCATATCATAATTCAATGTAATCTGACCTGTAAGTCCATATTGATCCTTAAGCGTATGGCATAGACCACAGTAATACGCTTTGTACTTCGCGAAATCTTTCATCTTCATTTCTGGTTTGTGCACTGTTACATATCCGAACATCGAAGTTCCTCGTCTTTCTTTTCTCAATCATTGTATTCTATAGACATTCATTTATAATTTTATCACTATCTGGTACATGAAAAATAGTATATCATTTTTACTTGTATACTCCTAGCTTTCTCCAAAAAGTAAGTATGAAATTTCTGTGTATCTTTCTTTATAATTCTTCAAGACTTGCAAAGGAATATCCCATCTCTTCCCATTTTGTTAAGAGTTCATCTAATATTTCTGCATTGGTGCTAGAAGTATTGTGTAGTAATATTATTGCTCCAGGGTGCACACGATTCAATAATTTGTCAAAAGCCTCTTCTTTGGTCGGTTGATCATCTTGATACCAATCCACATAAGCCAAACTCCAAAAAATAGTTTGGTATCCCATATGATTTGCCCACTCCAAGTTTTCCAATGTATAGCTTCCTTGAGGTGGTCTATAGTATGACGAAATTTCTTCTCCCGTAATTTCTTTATAATAATTTTTTAACAGCTCTAATTCTGCTCCAAATTCCGCTTCACTTTTCAGTGTCATATCTGGATGGTAATAGGTGTGGTTTCCCACCGTATGACCTTCTTCTATCATTCTTTGAATCAGTTCAGGTGCTGTTTCTATATAATTACCTACCACAAAAAATGTTGCCGAAACATTATGTATTGCTAGTGCATCTAGAATTTGTTCCGTGTTCCCATTTTCGAATCCACAATCAAAGGTCAAATATAGCACCTTCTCCTCCTCATCCCCGACAAAGAAACTATTATACATCTTTAGAGATTCTTTCGTGTCTGTTCCAGTTGGAGTAGTTCCATTTTCACCAAATCCCAATCCCCAACTTTTTATTTCATTTGCTCCAATAATACTACCACTCATCACATCTACTATTTTTCCTGTATTTAAGCCAATGATATATACAAATACATATACCAAAGCTATATATAATACATTCTTTAGTACGATTATATGCTTCTCTTTCATCGTCACTTCCACCTATTTTATTGTTACAATATATCTATTCCTTTTCAGAACTTATTATACACATCTATTTTTAGCAGTATAATTTGTTTATAATCACACAAAATAAAATTGTCTTTTATGTTCGTATCATATATGATGTTCTTACAGACTAAATTTAACGGAGAAATTTATGAAAACAGATCATGCATACAGAGCACGTTTTGCTCTTATTTATAGCTTTGCTAAGGGCTCTATCTTAGTGTTTCTAATCGCAATAATAACAACTCTTTTCCAAAATTTATTTAAAGCTCTCATTCCGCAAATTGTTCGAGTCACCGTGGACTCGATTGTAGGAACCGAACCTTTTGACGTACCTAATTTCCTTCAGGAAATCATTGAAACTTTTGGAGGGCGTTCCTATTTCTTAAACCACTTATATATTTGCGCCATTTTGATACTAATAGCGGCTTTATTTTCTAATTTCAGTGACTTTCTCTCGCGTTCTACTATTGCTATCGCTTCCGAATCGTTTCTAGAGCGCATTCGCAATAAATTATTTAAACACATTAGCAAGCTACCTTACGATTGGCATATCAGACATCAAACAGGCGATGTTATACAGCGCTGTACCTCTGATACTGATGTTATCCGTCGGTTTATCGCCATACAATTGCTCGAAGTCTTTAAGGTCTCCTTTTTAATCATCGTATCTCTTTGTATGATGTGGCCGATGAATAAGCTTCTCACCCTAATATCAGCTATATTCATCCCTATTGTGGTGCTCTACTCCTCTCTTTTCTTCAAGCAAATAGCGAAGAAATTTAAAGAGGCGGATGAGTGCGAGGGAGTGCTTTCTAGCGTTGTTCAGGAAAATCTAACTGGTGTACGTGTTGTCCGAGCTTTTGGTCGTGAATCCTATGAGTTAGATCGATTTGATATTCGCAACGAAGCATATGCTGCTGCTTGGATTCGCATGGGGAAACTCAATGGCTATTTCTGGGGATTCGGTGATTTTTTCACTTCCCTACAGATTCTATGCATCGTGGTTGCTGGGACTATTTTAGCAGTAAATGGTACCATAACCTCTGGAGAATTTATCGCTTTTGTATCATACAATTCCACTCTAGTGTGGCCACTTCGGACTTTAGGGCGCGTTCTAGTTGATATGAGCAAGGCTTTCGTATCCATCGATCGGATTCGTTACATCTTAGATGCAGATATAGAACAAAATACCGAAAATAGTGAACACCCAGACATGAGTCGAGATATTACATTTACAAATATTAATTTCAGCTATAATACGGAAAATACCATACTTAAAAATATCAATTTCACTATAAAAGCAGGTTCGACCTTCGCCATCTTAGGAGGCACCGGTTCTGGAAAATCTACTTTAATGCACCTACTAAACCGTTTGTATGAACTTCCTAATGATTGTGGCACAATCACAATCGGAAATACTAACATCAATAATATTGATTTGGATTACCTTCGAAATAATATTGGGATGGTATTGCAAGAGCCATTTCTATTTTCACGAAGTATCAAGGATAATATTAGGATTACCTGCCCTGAATCTAGCACTGAAGAGATTGAACTATCGGCTTCTATCGCTTGTATTGATGAGTCAATTAAACGTTTTACACACGGATATGACACGATCGTAGGCGAACGAGGCATCACTCTATCTGGTGGGCAAAAACAACGGGTTGCCATTGCACGAATGCTGATGCAGAACACCCCAATTATGGTTTTTGACGATTCCCTTTCAGCCGTTGATAATGAAACGGATGTGAAGATTCGCCGTGCCCTAAAAGAAAAACTATCAACGAGTACTGTCGTATTAATCTCCCATCGGATTACAACTCTTATGGGTGCCGACACAATTTTAGTCTTAGATAATGGCGAAATCGCACAAATCGGATCACACAGTGAGCTTGTGGAACAACCTGGCATTTATCAGGAGATTTTCAACATCCAAATGAACACAAATGAAATAGAAGGAGGACTATAATATGGCTTATATTGATGAACAAGACTATGATAAACCCTTCTCTATTTCCTTATGGAAAAAGCTCACTCCATTCGTTAAACCATATAGCAAGCAATTATTTATTGTTAGTTTTCTCATGCTTATATCTGCATTTATCGATGCATCAATTCCGTTATTCCAAAAATATGCATTGGACAATTTTATATCTAATGGTACAACAGATGGGCTTATAAATTTCACGATTTTATATTTAGGAATTATTGTTTTTCAGATTTTTGTAGTTATGATTTTTTCAATCAATACCATGTTTGTAGATTTATCAGTTGCGAAAGATATGAAACGAGCTTGTTTTATAAAATTACAAGAATTATCATTTTCATATTATAATACTACTCCAGTTGGATACACACATACACGTATCATGATTGACACCATCAAAATATCAGCTGCAGTAGCTTGGACAGCTGTAGATATGCTATGGCAGGCATTTTATGTAGGAGCTGTATTCATCGCCATGTTCTTATTAAATGCGAGACTCGCCTTTATCGTAATTACAGTAATTCCATTTCTTGCTTTATTGACAAGATTTTTCCAGAAGCGAATTCTCTTGTATAATCGATTAGCAAGAAAAGAAAATTCTAAAATCACAAATGCGTACAACGAAGGAATCGTAGGTCAGAAGACTTTGAAAACACTTGTTTTAGAAGATCAAACTTACCAAGCATTCAAAAAAAACACGAAAAGTATGTATAGCGCTTCTGTAAAGAGTTCCATTACAAGCGCACTATACATTCCGCTCATTGTATTTATAAGTGCAATCATTGTCGCTCTGGTATTATCGGAAGGTAGTTCTATGGCCACAGAGCAAATTATTCAAATCGGAACATTATCCGTATTTATCACATATGCAATATCCATCTTTGAGCCAATCCAACAGATTGCCAGAATATTTGCAGAGTTCATTGCAACGGGCGCTAATATTGAACGTGTATTTGATTTACTAGAGCAAGAACCTGATATTGTAGACAGCAAAGAAGTCATCGAAAAATATGGAACGATCTTTGAGCCTAAGAAAGAAAATTGGGAAGCTATCAAAGGTGATATTGAATTCAGAAATGTGTGGTTTCAATATCCGGATGGATATGAGAATGTTCTAGAAGATTTTTCTTTAACGGTAAAAGCAGGAACCACAGTAGCAATAGTTGGCGAAACGGGAGCAGGCAAAAGCACACTAGTCAATCTTGCTTGTAGATTCTTCGAACCAACTAAAGGGCAAATTCTAATAGATGGGATAGATTATCGCGAACGTTCTAGTTTGTGGTTGCACAGTAATATTGGATATGTGCTACAGAATCCACATTTATTCTCAGGAACAATAAGAGAGAATCTATTATATGGTAATTTAGAAGCAAGTGATGAAGAAATGATGGAAGCAGCTACCAGCGTTTCTGCAAATCAAGTAATTGATAAATTAGATAAGGGATATGATAGCGAAGTGTACGAAAGTGGTGACAGCCTGTCTACTGGTGAAAAGCAACTCATTTCATTCGCAAGAGCAGTTCTTACCAATCCTAGGATTTTTGTGCTAGATGAAGCTACGTCCTCTATCGATACACATACAGAAGCATTAATTCAGAAAGCCATCTCGCATTTATTAAAGGATAGGACTTCCTTTATTATAGCGCATAGATTATCAACTATTAAACAAGCTGATTTAATTCTTGTCGTAAGCGATGGTAAGATTATAGAACAAGGGTCGCACTTGGAATTGATCAAACAAAAAGGGCATTATTATGATTTATACCGTAATCAGTATGAGGAGGAGACGACAACACAGGTGTTGGATAAATAGGAGGGTGTTACGAAAATGATGAGTAAATCATCTATTTCGTACACTTCCTTTTTTTGTCGCAATCTCCCCTATCCATTTAGAACCATTTCGCCCGAACCCGCTTCCGTTTCGTTGGAGTTGGTAGCACTACTAAGGTGCAAAAAACAACACCTAAGGAGTGACCACTCCAAAGAGTTCGTTTCGAAACAGTTCTAAATAGCTAGGTTTTTATAACTCTTTAACAAGTGTATTTATGCTAAAAGTAGAGAACTGCTTATCAGAATTCTCCTCTATTTACGTAAAAACACATAGCAAAAACAAGTGAGCTGTTGCATATCATTTACTAATTAGTTTTGCAACAGCCCTAATTTGATTATTTTCAAGTACTGCAGAGTACACCTCCACACTATTCTAGCTTTATCTAAAATTCCACAAATGATTACATACGAAACTTAATTCAAGTATGCTACTTACTAGTTTTAGCTTCTGCTTTAGATATTAAAACTGCAAGAATTAATACAACTCCACTAAATGCATTCTCAATCCATAATGGTGCTCCCATTAACAAAATACCACTTACACCAAAACCTATTATCAGTACTGCTACTAAAGTACCCCAAAGGTTATATCTACCTGGAGTAAAACTTACTACGCCAAGGAATCCAGCTGCATAAGCAGGCATCAATAAACTATTTCCAAAGCTTGGGTTTGCTGACCCTGCAATTCCCAATTGATAAATCCCTCCAAGTGATGCCAAAAATCCTGAACAAGCATAACACATCACTCTTACTTTTTCAGTATTTATGCCTGACATCTTAGCTATTTTTTCCGACCCTCCTACCGCATACATCTTTCTTCCTAACGGTAGATATTTTAATAGCACGAACATTAGTATTGCCAATATTCCATTCACAATAATCGGATATGCAACTCCAAAAAAACGTTCTTGACCAAATGCAATGATTTCTGACGAAACACCTTGATATATCGTTGCACCACCACTTAATCCTTGACTTAATCCAGTTACAATAGTCCCTACTCCTAATGTTACAACAAAAGAACTGATCTTACATTTCACTATAAAAAAAGCATTAACAAGCCCTATAATAATACCTGCTGAAATCATTAATGTAAGTGTCGGTACTACTGTGAATCCCCAAGCTCCGCATTTTGCTCCTACTACAACTACAAATCCTAATGTATACCCTAATGACAAATCAAAATCCCCTAAAATCAGTGGAAATAATACCGCAAATGCAAGTGTACAAACTACCGCTTGATTAAATAATACTGTATGAAAATTTCTCACTGTAAAAAATGTAGTAGGTGATGCTATCGCAAATAACCCAAGCATAACTATAAGTACTATAACCGTACTGTATGTTTTCCATATATGTCTCATTTATTATTAGTAGCATATATTGATATGCTACATCCTCCTTTATGATTTTTATTTATTTTTTTCTAATGAACTTCACCATAAGCTAATTTCATAATATTAGTCCTTGTAATCTGAGCGCCTGCTATTTCATCTATTATCCGTCCCCCTTTTACCACAATTACTCTGGAACATATTTTAGCAATTTCATCAAAATCAGAAGAAACTACTAACGCACCATTTCCTGCTCTAACATAGTCATTTATTGCTTTGTATATTATTTGACGCGCTCCCATATCCACTCCAACTGTAGGATCCTGTAATATCAATAACTCTGGTGCTGTGAGTAACCATTTCCCCATTATTACTTTTTGTTGGTTACCACCACTCAATTTCCCAAATAATGCATCACTACTAGGTGTTTTCACATCTAAATATTTAATAACATCACCAGTAATCTTTTTCTCCTCTGATAAATGATTCCAGTATTCATTAATCAAAGGAAAAAACAAATTCTCTTGTATTGTAAATTCTGTCAATCCACCTTCTGTTAATCTATCGCCTGGTACTAATCCCATACCATACTTAATAGCTTGTTCCATAGAATGTTTTTGAGACAATTTTTCTTCTTTTATAAATATATCGCCTGATTTTCTCTTTAAATTCCCCGTTAATAATCCCGGGATTTCTGTTACACCACTATCAAGTAATCCTGCAATACCAACAATCTCTCCCGTTTTCACCTGAAAAGATACATCTATTATACTATCACCACTCAATTCTTTAACATTTAATATCTCTCTGCTTTTTTGATTATTTCTCGTTCTAACACTTTTACGTTCTTCCCATGGTACAAATAACTCTTCTTTTTTTTCTTCTTCTAATTCTTCTTGCCTATCTACCGATACTATATTCGATATATTTCCTTCCAACATTTTTTCAACCAAGAAATCTACGGAATACTCTTTAGCTTTCCCTTCAAAAGTTGAATATCCATCACTTAAAATCATAACTCGATTAGCATAATTAATCACCTCATCTAATCTGTGGGTAATCATTATGACGCTTTGCCCTGATTCCGCTATTTTTTTTATAATTTCCATCACTTGTTCATCTTCTGTTTCTGACATTGAAGCTGTAACTTCGTCCACAATTAAAACTTCTGGTACTTCTTCGCCTGGGTGTCTATTCAAAGCGATAGCCAATCCAAGCATTGCTCTTTGAGCAGCTGTCAATTCATTAGCTAACATATCCACATCTAAATCTATTCCCCATTTTTCCAATAACTCTTTTGTTTGTTTTTTCAAAGACTTCCAATCAATATTGCCTATTTTCGATTTGGGATATCCACAATTTACCGCAACACATTCCGCAACAGTTAATGTAGATATTAACGGTGCTTCTTGATGCACGACTCTAACTCCAGCTTTTTTAGAATCAATGGGTGTTTTAAACGAACCATACTCATTTTCTCCAATTTTTATTACTGCTCCATCATCCGGTTCATATACCCCCGATAAAATTTTTACTATCGTTGATTTACCTGCACCATTACTTCCACACAAAGCATATATTTCACCCTTTTTTATCGAAAAATTCACTCCCGACAACACTTTAATATCACCAAATGTTTTATTTACATTTTGAACCACCACACTATATTCCACTGTATTTGCAGATTGTTTTTCTATATCTTCCATATCATTTGCTCCTTTCTTTTGTTATGTTATTTAGATTACACAGCTCGTATTGAAAGCTCTTTTCATACATATAGGGTTCATCAATGTATTATTTGCTAAGCAAATGATTTGATAAACCCTATTAATCTGCAATAATTTAATTAGACCATTCTATACTATTATTCTACGCCCCATAATCCTAAAAAGATGCTCTTATATTCAAAAGGTGCTTTCCATCCATTTACAATATCGTCTGTGATATTATCTTTTGTAATTAAACAATATGGTACGTTTGAACCATGAGGGTCATTTAATTCTTGTCCATTAAACAATCTAATTAATTGATCCACTGTTGCATAACCCATATATGTATCATCCCAAGCAGCATCACAATATTGAACATTATCATTAGCAACATATTCTTCAATATTCAATTGATTACCTACACAGCTTGCAAGCTTTGCTTGATCTCCTAAACCTGCTTGATTAATTGCTGCAACTTGAGCTGCTGCCGCTGGGTCGTATGTTACAACCATGTAATTGATTTCAGGATCTTGTTGAAGTGCACTAACTGTCATTGTGCCTAATTTTGTCTCTAATTCCATAGCCAAAAATGTTAAATCTTCTTTTTCTGTAATTGTAGGAACCTCTGCTAACACCTCGTGCACACCTGCAATAAAATTAGTATTCATATCAAATTCCAAATCAACAAAACTTTGCACCACTGCTTCTCCGCCTGAATCTACAACTATCCAATTTCCAACCATTCTTCCTACTTCTTGCATATCTGGAGCCACTTCAAATGCATAGCTTAATCCATCGAATTCTTTAACAGGGTTTGGAGTATCAATTGCCTGAGAACAACCTACTACAGGAATTCCTAACTCATCTGCCGTTTGTAGCCCACTTTGAATTACTGCAGGATCCATTGCAACAGTAACTATTGCATCAACATTTGATTCACAAACTTGAAGAATTAATTTATTGTATTCTGCTGCATCCCCTTTACCATCATACAATTCACATTCCCATCCTACTGCTTCAGCTGCTTCTTTCACTGCTTCAGCTGGTACATATTGCCCTTGGTGAGTTGCTGTTGACATAATAACCGCCAACTTTTTACCTTCTGGAGCTATTGCTTCTTCAGTAGGTCCCGCATATTCAAGATGGCTACTAATCATATCCTCTGCCAATTGTTCCTCATACTTTGTGAGGTCGAATGCATCCTCTGTCTCTGTTTCCGTCTCTGTTTCTGTTGCTACTTCTGTTGTTGCTTCTGCAGTTGCTGTTTCTGTCACCTCTTCTGTTGCACATCCTGACAACAGCGCTGTCATCATTGCAACCGCCATCATTAGACTAAGTACTTTTTTTGATTTCCTCATAACTTTTCTCCTTTTCATTTTTATAAATTAACTTTGATAGGCCTTTCTTCTATCCAAGTAATTTTCTCTTACACTATTGCAATAGGATTAACAATAGAACCTGTGGCACCCTTTATGCTCAATGGTAATAAAACAAACAAAAATGTATATTGTTCATCTTTGGATAATTCCTCACAATTAATAAATTCAATCATATGTATTCCATTTTCTCTAATTAAAAACACATGACATGGTTGAGGATTCCCCTGTATTCCAGATGGTGATACCTCTATCGTCTCTGTATCTCCGCCAATTGCAATAGGACTATATCTTTCTAACCATTTTGCCCCATCTATCGAAATACCAGCCCCTTCACAACTTTTCATTTTTTCTTTATCTGGCCAATATTTCATCTGTCCTGTTCGCACTATAATAATTTCGTTTTCCCCTATATTTATATCAAATTTAGCACGTGTAAATTCTAGCTCTTCTGGTCCTATAGAAAAATGCGGCGGAAGCGACTCTAAGCCGTAAGCTTTTGGAACATCTAACAAAACTGCTCTAGTTACAATATTGGGTATTTCACTTGCATCCTCTGCTTGAATGCCGAAATCACTATAGTAATCCATTACCTTTTTATCTCCATAAAATGTAGAAGGTTTCCCTGTCAAAGTATGGCATAATGCATCTATATGCGTTCCTGCATGCATTGAAGTGCTTATATTTTCTGTAGCCCATGCAAAACTAAGTACATTATCTTCAGGTTTTAAAAATTCCATATCCAATTCATGTAATAAACCATGCGGAGTTCTATAATTCATAATTTGAAATTGGGGATGTGCTTGATGTACCGGCATTCCGTTAAACCATCCTGACCCCAAATCATATATCACGCCTTTAGTAGGAATGCTTAAGCTCTCTAATACTTTATTTGTTTTAATCATAACATCCTCCTTAATGTTGCTTTTGTTAATTGCATTATATATGATTTATCACCTTAATTTAATAAAATATTGTTTGATAAGTATTAACATTCTTTTGAATGCTATTGACGAACAAAAATATTTTATATATGATTGCTTTAATTAAATATAATTACAAATAAACGGAGGTTATCACAAATGTTAAAACCATTCACTTCAATAAAAGTGAAATTCTCTCGAAATTTATTACTATTATCAATATTACCATTACTAATTGTGGGTCTCTTTTCAGGATTAATATTGTTTCATGCACTCAAAAGTAATTATATACAATTTGCTGACTACTTCACAAAGGAAACACAAGACGAGACAGATTCGATATTAAATAATGCACTAAGAATTCAAGAACAAATTTCTTCTGACTTTAGTATTCAACAAACTTTACAAAATACATCTCTTAATCATGAAAACAATCAAGACTCTATAGATACAATTATTATCTCTCGTTTAGATTCCATGCAATTATACACGGACAATATTTATGAAATTTCTATCGTTGGCAATAACAATTCTATATATTCATCCAACTTTCATATTTCATATTTCGATAATTTATCGCAAACAGATTGGTATAATCAAATAATCACCTCTGATGACCCTATTTGGTTTGCTCCTCACGACGATTCATTTATTGGTACTGGCTATGATATCTCACTATTGACTGTTGGATTCACCATTCGAGATAATTATAGCAAAGAAGTGTTGGGAGTTGTTTTGGTAGATATTGACATGTTCGATTTACAGATGGTGTACAACAAAAAATTTTTGAATGATGGCTATGCTTTTTTACTTACACCAGATGAACAAATTCTTGTTAATCCAAGTATGTTAACTCCTAGTGAATTAGAACTCTATTATCAGGCTATAGAAGAACGCCCATATATATATATGTATAACGAACAATATTCCGCAGTTTCTGATTTTTCCACGTTAAGTATCATTCAGTATGATACTATTTTTTCTGACACATTGAGCATTTTATTAATAGTGATGGCCCTAACTTTGATACTCAGCTTTGCTACAATTATAATTTCGCGAAGAATGGCGCAGCATATTTCAAAACCTATCACACAGCTCACCGAATTAATGACTAGTGTACAGACAGGAAATCTTAATGTTTATATGAATATTGAATCAAATGATGAAGTTGGGATACTTGCAGAGAAATTTAATGATATGATACAAGAAATTGATCACTATACAAAAAAAGAAATTTTGGATATAAAAAAATTACAAAAAGCAGAGTTAGAAACTCTACAATCACAGATTAATCCTCATTTTTTATATAACACGCTCGACTCTGTAGTATGGATGGCGCGTACAGGTATTAATGATCAAGTTATACGAATGGTATCAGCTTTAACTGTTTTCTTTAGATTATCCCTAAGTAAAGGTCAAGAAACTATTACTATTGAAACAGAAAAGCAACATTTGGAAAGTTACTTAACCATTCAATCTATGCGCTATAGTAGTATTTTAAATTACACCATAGATATTCCAGAAAAGTATCTGCAATATTACATGCCTAAAATATTACTCCAACCTTTAGTTGAAAATTCCATTTATCATGGGATAAAATTAATGGATAGACAAGGTCATATCACTATTTCTGTAACTGATGACCAAAAAAACCTGTACTTCCATATCGCAGATACAGGTCTCGGTATGACTTCTGAGATGTTAAATAAAATTAATGATGTTTGTAAAACAGCTAATGGCAAATCAATTAATAGTTATGGGGTTATAAACGTGAGTCGGCGAATGCAGATATTGTTTGGCTCAGAATATTACCCTCATTTTTCTAGCATACTAGAACAAGGAACAACCGTAACTATACCAATACCAAAACAATGGGAGATTTATACAGATGACTAAAACTTATTACACAATACTACTCGTTGAAGATGAAGATATTATACGTAACGGACTTATAACTTCTGTCCCTTGGGATAATTTAGGTTATACCCCCATTACTGCTCGTCATGGGAAAGAGGCTTTAGAAATATTTAATAGCCAAAAAATAGATATTATTTTAACTGATATTAAAATGCCATTTATTTCCGGCATCGAATTATTGCAGCAAGTCCGTCAAATAAATATTCAAATCCCCATTATTATTTTAAGTGGTTATGATGATTTTGAATATGCACGCCAAAGCTTACGTTTAGGTGCTAGTGAATATCTTCTAAAGCCTATAAATATGGATGATTTCATCCCTTTATTACGTCAATTCCATAATAATTTATCTATAACAGAAAAGAAAGCATTACAGCAAACTATGCTTAAATCCGAGTATACCACTATCCTAAATGCTCTTAACACGCAAACGAATTACGAGTGTATATTTCCATACCTACATTCACATTTGCACTTCTTATTTTGCAAAATACAAATTAATAATTTTAAATTTTTTGCTTTATACGAAGATTATTTGCAACTAATTAACAGAGACAATCAATTTTACGATTATTTCGAAGCAATTATTTCAACATATAATATATTAGATATAGAGTGTCAATTAGGTGAACGCATTCTTTTAATTTCTGCTGATTCATCCCTCGACATAAAAAACATCATATCTGAAATATGTAATATATGTACTCGAACCAATATTAACTTAAACATCCATGCTTTTTTTAGTAGCATAAAATCTAATCTTGCTGATATTGGAGAAGCATATAGCGAACTTATCAAAACCACCAATAATCATTATGTAGACTATACAAATGGATATACACATTATAAATCTATAAGCACTGATTGCCCAATACTCCCAAGCAATAATATTTCTTTAAATATTAATTTTTCTGAAATAGAGAAGCTAATAGTAACCAACAATACTACTCTTATAATAGATTGGTTCATCACTTTACAAGAGCACATCATACAAAAACATCAACCAACAACTATACAATCGCTTATTATTGCTACCGATATTTATCATAAGCTTATTGCACTACTAAAAGAAAAATCCACAAACATTTCAGAAGATTTTCTATCTCCTGAAGCTTCTTATTCATCTTTATTAAAGCAAACAACTTTAGAAGGAATGTTTTGTGTTATATATGCTACCACATTAGATATTGCAAATATCATCTATTATACAGAAAAAAAACAGTTTACAGATGCATTTAACATAGCTCTTGCTTATGTAGGTGAACATTATTGTGAAGAAACACTCTCTCTAGATGAAGTTTCCAAAAAAGCTGGCATGGGACGTTGTTATCTAAGTGCTATGTTCAAACAAAATATGGGACAGACTTTCATAGAATATGTAACTGAATTACGCATGAAAAAAGCTTTGCATCTGATGAACGACACTCCGATGATGATATATGAAATTGCAGATGAAATCGGATATCAAAATGCAACTTATTTTAGTACAGTATTCAAAAAATATTATGGTATTTCACCTAAAGAATATAAAACCAAATAATCTTTTGTAAATCAAAAACCGTAATCATTCACCTCTTCTAGGTAGATAATTACGGTTTTAATCTTACATCACGTTATTTTTATAACAAACTATCTTCAAACACTCTTGTATTATTCGGGTATGTCTCCATAAATTCTTGCGTCACCATGAACCATGTATCTGAATATGTTTCTGTGCTCTGTGCATCTGTTATCGCCCAAGTAGGGTCAATATATAACCATCCAGATGTCGTCTCCACTTTACACCACGAATGCGCAATATCATTCGTATACCCTAATTGTATATACATTGGAATATCTACCAATCTACAAAGGTGAATATATAAACCAGTTATTCCTTGACAGACCGCAGTCTTTGTTGTAATTGCTTGATAAAAGTTATCATTGATGGATTCAGAATCCGTTTCGTACTGATAACTTAGATTCTCCCCACACCATTGGTATAAAGCATATGCCTTTTCATTATTTGACATGGAGTTTTCTAATCGTCCATCTAGATACATTTCATTAATCAATTCTTCACATAATAATTCAGCTTCTTCTACTTGCAGCCTTACCTGTTCATTATCTATACCACTTTTGCTAGAAAGCTTAAATGTATAAGTTACATCAGCGATATTTTCTTGTTCATCATAAGTTTGAACAGATGCCACTTCAAAATGACTCCACATATCCGTGTAGGAATTAAGTACTAATGTTGCATTATCATAAGCTAGTACCATCTCGTTGTTTATAATGTCTTGCACTTCTGTCACTTTGTAAGATGGATTATATAGTGTGAATTCATACAATTCAATATTGTTAATTAGCATAAAACACACCAAATCGTAATAATCTTCATAGTCATTAAATTCCAGTGGTTCGCAATTATATTCATCATAGAAGTTATAACTCGCTGATCCTACCTCACTCGGATCCACTTCCATTGTATTGTCTGCCGTCGTGCTTTCTGTAATTTTTTCTATTACTTCTTCAGTATCAGTTTCTTCAATACTTATTTCAGCCTCTTCACTTGTGTTCCATGTTTCTGCTATAATTTCTTTCGTCATACTGCAACTAGTCAATAGTATTGCACCACTAACCAGAAGAGCGATTATACTAGTCTTTTTCATTTATGCTGCATCCTTCCCGTCATATCTTTATATAACTTTTTTGTCCCACTTTTATATTCCATTAATAAATGCCACGCAGCCTTCTTCCACATCCCTATATGTTTCATCAAAGTTCCCCGTATACCAAGGATCTGCAATATCTCTATTTTCGCCTGCAAACTCTAGTAAAAGATGTACCTTTTTCTGCCAATCTTCTCCTATAATCCGTCCTAGGTTTCTCACATTACTCTTATCCATGCAAATCAGATAATCGTATTTATCATAGTCTTTTCTAGTAACTTGTACCGCCTCCCTACGTGCAAATGGTATCCCCATCTCCGTTAGTTTCTTTCGCGTTCCTCTATGTGTATCGTTTCCTATTTCTTCACTACTCGTTCCTGCTGAAGCAATGTAAAATACATCACCTAGTCCCCTTTTATTCACCATATCTTTTAGAACAAATTCTGCCATGGTACTTCTACATATATTACCGTGGCAAACCATCAATACTCTTATCATTTCATTCTCCTTGATTACATATATGGTTATATATTAAATCAATTTTCAAAACAAATCAAGAAAAGGTGCTCCTAAATTAGGAACACCTCTTAAAATTATTTTTTCTTTTACATATCCGTTGATTAATTATGCTTTTCTACGTTTCATCACTGTGCAAACGCTCAATACTGACATTATTGCCAGTGCAAACCAGAATGTAACATTAGCACTATCACCTGTTTTTGGACTAGTTGTAGTTGTAGACGTACTTGTCGATGGAGTAGTTGTCACTCCTGTTTCCACATTAATTCCTGTAACTTGGAATTCAGAGAATTCATTCACTGTTACATTAGTGTACTTCGCTCCTTGAGCATCTACTAATACTGGGCACTCTAACACTTCACTTCCCTTAGATGCGTCCGAGAAAACATGTGTAATTCTAGCTACGTTTCCTTCAAATGCTTCTGGCAAGTACAATTTAAATGTAACTGGCGATAGTAGTGATGTATTAGGAATTGCTCCTGTATATTCATCACTAGTTATTTGTGGTTGAATATGCAATACTAAACTTCCGTCTACCGATGCTTTTTGTTCTACTTTCATAGAAAGCTCTTGATTAGTAAATCCATAGCTCATATAAGTAGCAAGTAATAATCCAGAAACTTCTACACCTTTTTCTGGCAGTTTATCCTCTGCTACAACATCATCAGCAACTTCTGGTAAACTAGCTGTTATTTTAAATGTGTCTTTTAAAGCCACTTTTAGCAATTCTTCCATTTTTGTGATATTAGCAATAATTGTATCATCACTTCTTACATCTTGTTCTGATGTATTGATAATTCCCACAAGACTATATGCCGCACCAGTTACAGTGTTTATATCATCTTCTGTCAACTCTTTTGTAACATCAATATCCTTCACACTATCCATTGCTTTATCAATTTCTTCTTGTATATCATTTACAACAAATTTTGCATATAACGTCACAGATGAACTAATCACTGTTGAAAAATCAAAC
Organism: Eubacteriales bacterium; assembly: GCA_044425815.1. Classification (GTDB taxonomy): domain Bacteria; phylum Bacillota; class Clostridia; order Lachnospirales; family Lachnospiraceae; genus CAUPWF01. Next base: position 1,508 of record JAWXVA010000004.1, on the reverse strand, counting down.
TTCTCACCAGCTTCTGTATACCATCCCATAAATGTATATCCATCAATTTCTGCAAATTTATATTCTGCAACTGTAGAACCTTTTTCAATTTCTACCACTTGGTTTACTAGATGTCCTCCATCAAAATAAACATAAACATTTTCCACATTTGGTGTTGTGGAATCTTCATCTGGTAAAGTCACTACTGGAGCTTTCTCCACTGTTTTCATCTCTTCACAAGCTTCGTCAAAAATAGTATCCACTTCGTCTTTTGTTGTTGCTTTTGACATATCTTCGTTTGCTTTGTCTACAATGGTATCTAATTTTTCTACGCCTTCATTATCATAGTCTGTATTAGTAAATTTCGCTCTTTCTATCACTAAAGCAGCTTTTCGTTCAGCCACATAAGCAGCCTGAGTTTTCACCAACGTATATATACCGTCAACTTCACCAGCTTCATATGTTGTTGAAACAACTTCAAATAATTGATTAATAGTGTAATCACCCAAACCAGTCGTATGCACACCGAATGTTACTGACAAACCAGTATCTCCACCCACTGCGACACTATCTCCAAGTATTAATTTAGGCCTAATACCATTATCTAATGCATAAATAGAACTATTAATTACTATACTATTTACCGTCCCACCGTTAATTGTAACGTCATGATTCGCTGGTGTTCCTGTATACGTGCTATAGATTCCGTACTCACCGCCAATTACACTCCCACCATTCACTGTAATTAATGTGTGGCCACCTAGACCATTACTATTCTGAATTGCACGGTAACCTGATTCAACTGAACCACCGTTAATTGTAACAGTTCCACCACCGTTATCAATCGTACTACCTTCTACATAGTTATCATACACCGTAATTGCTGTATTCGACTCTGAATATATCGTACCACTTTCTAAAACGAAATCACCTGCATCAATATCAATAAGTCCATTATTAGAACCTGTTGAGGATACTATCTTACCCGATTTCGATGCAGAACTATCCTTCACCGTTAATTCAGCATATGGCGAAAGATTGATATTATCTTGTGAGTTATTCCCACCTGTAATCGTATACCCTGCCAAATCTAGTGTAACGGCTACATTCGATGGTATATTAATATCTTTTGCTATAATATTAATATCACCTGTCAATGTAATCGTTCCACCTGCCTTCATACTTTCCTTGAAAGAATCGGCCACCTCTGTTCCACTTGCATCTGCACCCGTTGCTTCATCTGCCAAAGCTGTGAATGCGCTCACTGGTACTAACATGGCTGCTACTAGCATACTAGTCAGCACTTTGTTAATCATTTTTTTCTTCATGCCTTAATCCTCCGCGTCTCTAAGTTGTCATTATTCCATCGTTCATTGTACCTTGACTCAGTTTTAATGTCAAGAAAGCTCAACGAAATAGAGAAGATATCTATTTCAAGACTCTTCTCTATATTTCTTCATATATTCAATTCTACTTAGTTGTTGGTAAAATTTCTAATTTAATGTATATTTATAACAAAAGTGATTTTT